>JAJZWV010000016.1 GCA_021846505.1 Bacillota bacterium | reverse complement strand
CCCCCGCGGCCAGGGCGCCCGCCCGACCGGGCGCGCCGGCGCCGTGGGGGGGCACCCGACACACCGGGAGCGGACGGGCGTCCAGGCCACCGGGACCGGCGCATCCGCCACCCACGTGTGGGCCACCCCCCGCGGAGCGAGGCGGGCATGCCGATGCCAGCGCGTCCCGTCGCACATCGGACACGCCGCCGGCTGCGGGCTCTCGACGTGCACCCGCCACCCCGTCGCCATCTCCACCACCGCCGTCACCCGTTCGTGCGCCAACCCACGCACCGGGTCAAATCTGCGGTACACTCCTCCCTAGCGGGAGCACCCTCCTTCGTCGATGTGAGCTATCAACGAATGGGACGTGCTGCCGCTTCTCTCCTGCCTGCCCATCCCACAGGTTTCATCATAGAGCCGCGCTTGTGGGCTTTACGTCAATAACTGTGGGATCGCGGTCTCCGGGAGGAAGCCGAGCAGCATTTTCCCGCCTTAGGCTCTGGCCGCGTTGGCGGTTCTGCAACCCGCAGCTCAGGCGAGCTGCCGCCTTTATTGTCGTCTGGCACCCTCAATGAACCCGGGTGAACTCGCGGCCGAGCTCCTATCGCGCCAGAGTGGTGGGCGCCAGGGCTTGGCGCTAGCACCTGGGCGCCGCCTTCACCCTAGCCCGAGCGTGCCTCCCGCGGCGAGTTAGGGGCCCGAGTGCAAGTGTGCCGTGGCTTCCTGGTGCTTCAAAATCCGCAGGGCAAAGGAGAACAGGAACCAGTCGTCGGGGTCGACCAGGGATCGGCCAGTCAGCCGCTCAATCTGCGATAGGCGGTAAGTGAGGGACTGGCGGTGCAAATTGAGCAGCCGGGCGGTCTCACTGATTTGGCCGCGGGTTTGGACAAATGTGCTCAGCGTGAGCACGAGGGCGCCATGGCGCTTGCCATCGTACTCCTGCAGAGGGCGCAGCGTTGCCGCCAGCAGCTCCTGCGCGACCGGCTCCTGCGAGAGGTGCAGCAGCATTTGATAGAGGCGGACATCGGCGAAAAACGTCCGGTGCCCCGGACCGGATTGGCTGTAGCCAATGTTCAACGCTTCATGCGCTTGCCGATAGGCATTGTGGAAGCGGTTCCCGGTCGGCTCCGAATCCGCCGCGCCCACTCCCCACGACATCACAACCAGAGGCAGCTGGGCCCTCATCCGCGCGTCCAGCGCGTCCAGAAACCGACGCGCCACTTGCCCATGCTCCCGCGCTCGCGATTCCAGATATACCAGAAACGTGTCCTGGCGGTGGGTGTACAGCGTGGCGGGCGACACACGGGCTACGGCTTCGGCGACCAAGTCGTGGACGGCCCGGATAGCTGCAGGGTCGGGCGGAGCAGGGGTGGAGGCGTCGCCCAGCGTGTCCACTTGGCCCAGCAGCCCGACATACTCGCGATCCGGGTGGTAGCCCAGCAACGTGAGCCGCTCCAGCACATCGCCCACGGACACTTCACCGTAGGCAAGGCTCCAGAGCAGGCTGTCCCGCGACTGAAATCGCCGCTGGCGCTCGGCTTCTTGGTACAGATACCACACCGCCATCGCACTGGCCGCCGCCTCCGCCTGCGCAGCCGCATCGACGCGGGGGCTTTCCGGCCACACGGTCACGTAGCCTTCGAGGCGCAGCGCTGAGTGGATCGGCGCCGTGGCCGCGCCCGCCTCGGTGTGGCGGTGCGCTCCCGCCACCAGCACTCCGCCCGCCTCCTCGATGCGCAGGCGAGCCTGCAGGCGGCGCTCCAGCATCTGCCGAACATCGTCGACGCTCCCGCGGCGCAGAATTACGCTCCACACGTCGGCTTGCAGCTCTTTGGCATCTTCCAGCCAGACCCGCTGCTGGGCCAGCAGCGCATCGGACACCGCCTGGCTGATTTCCGAAAAGCGCACGGCCCACGGAATCTGAATGAGGGGAAGCTGGCGCGCCGCAGCCAGATCTACGACGGGCGGCGGGATGGCCTCGATGTAGTAGCCGGTCGCGATGCCGAGTGCGCCGGCACCCGCGTGGGCAATATCGGATACGAGCGCGGACAGCGCCTCGGAATCCTTGCACCCCATGGCTGTCGTCAGCACCAACTCGTCCTCGCGGACGAAGTCTTCGACGGGTGCCTCAATGACGGATACCCAGCGGATGGACCGGTGATCCGGCGCTGGTGTCAGCAGGCGCGCCGATCCCAAGATAGGCAGCGCCATCACTTCCGCGACGCTGAGATTCATCCCCTCATCCTTTCGGTCTTTCGGCCAGCTTCCCCTTCGTTCGGCGTGAGCGTGCGCCCAATCTTCTACGGGGGCAGTTCGTGGGGCGGTCCGCCGCCTCCTGCCTCATGATTCGGACTGTTCCGTCAACCTGTCCAGTTTCCCCCCGGGTTTTTTCATACACCCTCGGAGATGTT
Source organism: Bacillota bacterium (assembly GCA_021846505.1). Taxonomy (GTDB): domain Bacteria; phylum Bacillota; class Sulfobacillia; order Sulfobacillales; family JAIMBI01; genus JAJZWV01. The sequence goes on along the minus strand of JAJZWV010000016.1, from coordinate 54,462 downwards.
TTGTGCCCATTTCGCCGCCATGATGATGCTGTGCCATCTCCCAGGGTGAAAGGCGTGGGCGCATGCTGGTGCTGACAGAGTCGGAGCTGCGGCGGCTGGTGCCGTTTTCTCCCGCAGCGGTGGCTGCGGTGGAGGAGGGCTTTCGGCAGCTGGGCGGCGGCGGTGTGGCGACGCCGCCGGTGCTGCGGCTGGACTTCCCCGAAGCCAACGGAGAAATTGACGTGAAGGCGGCTCATGCCTACGCGTGGGACAGCTTTGCCGTCAAGATGTCCACGGGATTTTTCAGCAACGCGCAGCGTGGATTGCCCAGCGCCAACGGCCTCATGGTCCTCTTTAGTGCGGTGACCGGCGAGCCGCTGGCCGTCTTGCTGGATGGTGGGTATCTGACCACGGTCCGGACGGCGGCGGCCGGTGCGGTGGCGGCGAAGTGGATGGCGCCGGCCGCCGTTGACACGCTGGGGGTCGTGGGCACGGGGCTGCAGGCGTGGTTCCAAGTGCAGGCGGTGCTGGCGGTTCGGCCGGTCCAGCAGGTTGCCGTCTGGGGGCGGGATGCGGGGCACGCCCACGCACTTGCCGATCGTGTGGCGCAGCAAGCCGGTGTGCCGGCGCATGTGTGCGCCGGTCTGGAGGAGCTTGTCGCCACCAGCGGCGTGGTCGTGACCGCGACACCTGCGAAGAGCCCGCTGGTGCGCGGGGAGTGGCTCAGTGCGGGGCACCACGTGACCGCCATCGGCACGGATGCGCCGGACAAGCAGGAGTTGGACGTGGCCGTATGGGCGCGGGCCGACGTGGCCGCATGCGATGTGCGCGGCCAAGCGGTGCAGATGGGCGACAGCCATCACGCGGTGGCGGCGGGGGTGTTGGACCCGGCGCGCCTCGTGGAGCTGGGCGACATCGTCAGTGGCCGCCAAATGGGGCGACCTTCTCCCGAGGCCATCACGGTCTGCGACCTCACCGGCACGGGAATTCAGGACACCGCCATCGCGCGCCTGGCCTGCCAAGCCGCGAGGGAGGCCGGTGTCGGAATGGACCTGCGCCCCTAAGGGAGGTGGCCGCCACACCGAAGAGCGCGTCGGGTTTCAGCAAAAGGAGGGCGACAGGTGAGAGAGAAGTGGGATTGGAGTGACGCCCGTCCGGCCACCAAGGCGGTGTGGGGCGGAGAGGATGGCCCGTGGCCGGGGCGAGCCACCCAGGTGCCGGTGGTTCACAGCGTGTCGTTTGGCTACGACGATGTGGACTCGTGGTTTGACGTGGCGCTGGGCAAAACCCCTGGCCACATCTACGGGCGGAACACCAACCCGACGGTCGAGGCGCTTGAGGAAAAGGTGCGGCTGTTGGAAGGGGCCGAAGCGGCCACTAGCTTTGCGACGGGAATGGCGGCCATCAGCAACACGCTGTTTGCTCTGCTGAAGCCGGGCGACCGGGTGGTGTCCATCAAAGATTTGTACGGAGGCACCAGCCTGCTGTTTATGGAGTTTCTGCCGCGCTTTCAGGTGGAGGTGGCCCTGGTGGACACGGCTGACCATGACGCTATTGAGGCGGAGATTGCCCGGGGCTGTCAGATGGTGTATCTGGAATCTCCCACCAATCCCACCCTGAAGGTTTTGGATTTGGCTCGCCTCGCCGCGCGCGCGCATGCAGAGGGCGCGCTGGTCGTGGTGGACAACACCTTTGCCACCCCCATCAACCAGTCGCCGCTCGCCCTGGGGGCCGATTTGGTGATCCACAGTGCCACCAAATTTTTGGGTGGCCACGCTGACGCGCTGGGGGGGGTGGCTTGCGGCCGCCGCGACTTGGTTGCCCAGCTGTTCCACTTTCGGGAAGTCAACGGGGCGACCCTGCATCCCGAGGCGGCCTACCTGATCCTGCGTGGGATGAAGACGCTGGATCTGAGAATCCGGCAGCAAAACAGCAGCGCCCTCGAAATTGCCAAGTTCTTGGAGAGCCATCCGGGAATCGATCAGGTTTTCTACCCAGGACTGCCGGGCCACCCGGGCCACGCCATTGCGGCGCGCCAAATGCGTGGCTTTGGCGGCGTGGTGTCGTTTTCGGTGCGCGGCGGGTTTCAGGCGGTGAGGGCGCTGCTCCCGCGGCTGCGCTACGCCCACCTGGCGGCCAACCTCGGTGCCGTGGAGACGGTCGCGGGACCACCCCGAACGACCAGCCACGTGGAGCTGTCCAGCGAGGAGCGCTTGGCGCTGGGCATTCCTGAAGCCCTCATTCGCTACTCCGTGGGCATTGAGCACGTGGGCGATCTCCTGGATGACTTGGGCCGAGCGCTTCACGCGGTGGCCAGCGAGGCACGGGTGTTGTCGTGACCGGCCAGCAGGCGCCGGCTGCGCAGGGGGAGGAGGGGTCTGCCAAGGTGGCTCGGCGGGCGGAAGCGCTGGCGGCGCGGCTGACGGCGCACCGCCGCCACCTGCATGCCCATCCCGAGCTGGCGTTCCACGAGTACGAGACCGCCGCCTACATTGCGGCCCAGTTTCGCCGGCTGCCCAGATTTCGCGTGCAGACGGGGGTCGCTGGGACAGGCGTGGTGGCTGAGCTGGGGCAAGCGAGCGGCCCGGTCGTGCTCCTGCGCGCAGACATGGACGCGCTGCCTGTTGTGGAGGACACGGGAGATCCTGGGGCGGCGTTTGCCTCCACGGTGCCCGGGCGCATGCATGCCTGCGGCCACGACGGGCACTGCGCCATGCTGCTTGGCGCCGCCGACATTCTCCACCAACTGGACGAGGCGGGAGAGCTGGGGAGCCGCGTGCGGCTCATCTTTCAGCCAGCGGAGGAGGCGGCGGACGGCGACGGCCACAGCGGGGCGTATCACCTGCGGGAGGCGGGCGTGCTGAGTGAAGTGGGGATGGCGTGGGCCCTGCACCTCAATCCGCAGGCGCCGCTCGGCACGATGGCCCTGTGGGACGGCTCCGCGATGGCCAGCTGCGACGTGTTCCACGCCACCCTGATGGGCCGGGGGGGCCATGCGGGGTACCCGCATTTAGCTGTGGACCCCTTGTGGCTGTTGGGTGCGGTCCTGCCCGCGATTCATCAAATCGTATCGCGCCGGGTGTCGCCGCTGGAAGCCGCGGCCGTGACGGTGGGCCAGATCGCCGGAGGGCAGGCGCCCAATGTCATTGCGGACGAGGTGGAGTTGACGGGCACGCTCCGCGCTTATTCGCCCGCGGTGCGGGCCACGCTGGCCGAGGAGTTGGACCGGGCGCTGCAGGTAGCCCGGGCGCTGGGTGGTGACTACCGCCTGGCCATTCGCCGCGACGAGCCGCCCCTGCGAAACGATCCGCGGGCCAACCGGGCGCTGGCCGCGTCGTTTCAGCGTCTGTTTCCCACAGGAGACATCGTGTGGGAGCCCTTTGGCATGGGCGGCGAGGACTTCGCCTACCTGGCGGAGCGGGTGCCCGCGGCGCTCGCGTTTCTGGGATGTGGGGTCCCCGGCGATTTCCGGCCCCTGCACTCGCCGGGCTACGCGATGGATGAGCGCGTGCTGCCGATGGGGGCAGCCTTGCTGGCGGAAGCCGCGCGAGCGTTTGCCGACCGCGGCGGAGAGGAGGCCACACGTTGAAGCTCGCACTGATTGGGTGTGGGGGCGTCGGACAAGCGTTCCTGGAGATTTTGCGGGGTGGGCGCCGCGAGCTGCAGGAGCGCTATGGGCTGGACGTCACCGTGGTGGCGGTTTCGGACCCTGTGAAGGGATCCGTGGCGCACGCCGACGGACTGGACCTCCAGGCGATGCAGGCTGCCTTAGCGGCGGAGGGCACCCTTGCGGCCTATCGGGGTCAGGCCGGAGTGGTGCACGGATGGGACAGCCTCAGCACGATTCGGGAGAGCGGCGCCGAGGTGGTGGTGGAGGCCACGCCGACCACTGCCAGCGGCGAGCCCGCGACCACGCACTGCCGCGCCGCCCTCAGCCGCGGGTGCCATGTGATCACGTCCAACAAAGGGCCACTGGTGCACGCCTACACAGAGTTGATGGAGCTGGCAGCCGCGCGGGGTGTGCATCTGGGCATCGAGGGCACGGTGATGAGCGGCACGCCGTCCCTGCGGCTGGCCCGCGAGGCATTGGCCGGTGCGGGGATCTGTGGGGTGCGGGGCGTGCTGAATGGGACCACCAACTACATGCTGACCCAGATGGAAGCTGGGCAGCCGTATGCGGAGGCGCTTGCGGAGGCGCAGGCCGCTGGCTACGCCGAGGCCGATCCCACGGGAGACGTTGAGGGATTCGACGCGGCCTACAAGCTCATGATTTTGTCCCGCCACGTGCTCCACATGCCGGTGGAGCTGGAGGACATCGCGCGAGAAGGCATTACCCACCTGACCCCGGCGGCGATGGCCGCCGAGCGGAGCGGCGGCGCCCACTGGCGCCTGGTTGCACAGCTGGCGCGCCGAGGCGCCGGGTATGTGGCGTCCGTGCGTCCGGAGGTGCTGCCGGCCGCCGATCCTCTGGCGGCCGTGGGCGGGGTCACCAACGCCATTACGTACGAGACGGAGCTGCTGGGGCCCGTCACCCTGCTGGGTCCAGGCGCCGGCCGGCGCGAAACCGGCTACGCCCTGCTGCGGGATGTGCTGGATCTAGCGCGGCCGCTGGGTGAGAGGACCGCCGCGCGGTCGGCCGCCGCTCGGGCCGTGCCATCGGGACGGGGAGTGCCGGATGGGGGGTGGACCGCATGGCGACGGCGCTGAGCACCGCGCAGAACCTGGTCGGGGGCCGGTGGATCGCGCCAGCGGCCACACTGCCCGTCTGCGATCCCCAAGATGGCTCTGTCATCAGCCGCGTGCCTGACGGCACTGACGAGATGATGGCCGCGGCCATCGAGGGGGCCGTGGCCGGGGCGGCCGTGGCAGAGAAGCTGTCGGTGCACCAGCGGCTCACGATGCTGCGCCGCGCGGCGGAGCTGGTGGAAGCGCGGAGCGAAACGTTTGCCTATACCCTTGCCTGCGAAAGCAGCAAAACCATCCGCGAGGCGCGGGCCGAGGTGCGCCGCGCGGTCGACACGCTGCGCCTGTCCTCGGAGGAAAGCGCCCGGATCACGGGAGAAACGATTGCATTTGATCGCCGGCCCGGTGCGGAGCAGCGCTCAGGATTTTATGAGCGGGTGCCGGTCGGCGTGGTCGCGGCCATTACGCCGTTCAATGATCCCCTGAACCTGGTGGCGCACAAGCTGGGGCCAGCTCTGGCCGCAGGCAATGCCGTGGTGCTGAAGCCCGCCAGCCTGGCCCCCCTCTCCGCTCTCCGGCTGGTAGAAACACTGCTGGAGGCTGGCGTGCCGCCCGAGGTGCTGGCGGTCGTCACGGGCAGCGGCTCGCGGCTAGGCGGACAGCTGGTGAGCCATCCCGGTGTGGGACTGGTGTCGTTCACCGGCGGCCTCGAGACGGGGCGCCGCATTGCGCGGCAGGCCGGCTTGAAGAAGCTGTCCATGGAGCTCGGGGCCAACTCGCCGGTACTGGTCCTCGACGACGCCGACTTGGATCTGGCCGCAGACGCTGCCGTGTCGGGCGCCTTCAGCAATGCCGGCCAGAACTGCCTCGGCGTGCAGCGGGTGTTTGTGCACCGCCGCGTGCTGGACCGGTTTGTGGCCCGCATGGTCGAGCGCACCCGCGCTCTGCGGGTGGGCAGCAAGCTGGCGGAGGACACCGACATGGGGCCGCTCATCGCCGAGCGCGAGGCGGTCCGCGTCGAGCAGTGGGTGCGCGAAGCGGTGGCGGAAGGCGCCGAGGTACTGGCGGGCGGAGCGCGGCGCGGCGCTTACTACGACCCCACGGTGCTGATCGGCGCGCCGGCGGCTAGCCGCGTCTGCCGCGACGAGGTGTATGGGCCCGTGGTGGGGGTTTATAGCGTCCAGGATGTGGACGAGGCCATTGCCCGTGCCAACGAGGTCGACTACGGCCTTCAGGCGGGGGTGTTCACCCGCGACCTGGGCCGCGCCTTTCGCTGCATTCGTGGGCTTCGCGTGGGCGGCGTGATGATCAACGACAGCAGTGATTTTCGCGTGGATCAGATGCCCTTTGGCGGCTTTAAGGGCAGTGGCCTGGGGCGAGAGGGGGTGCATTTTGCGGCGCAGTCCATGACGGAGACCAAAGTCGTGTGCTTCAACCTGACGGAATCCGCGCCGCCGGGCGAGATGGCGTAGGCCGCGCGCCCACCCAGCGCGCAGGAGCCGAGGCTCCATCCAGGCATCGCAGCGGCACAGCCGAGACAAGCGAAGAGGACCAAGGAGGAGGGCATCATGAGCTGGAAGAAAATCTGGTATCAGCTAATGGCCGGCGCCTTGTTGGCGACAGCCGCCGCCGGATGTGGCTCCGGCACCGCAAACGGGGCACCCAACACCCTGCTGGCGCACGTCCAGCAGACGCACAAGCTGATTATCGCCGAGTCGGCGTACGCGCCCGAAGACTTTCAGAACCCCACCACACATGCGTGGACGGGGTACGACGTCAACATCCTGCAGGGGTTTGCTAAGACGCTGGGCGCGCACCTCGTGGTGACGTCGCTGCCGTTTTCCGCGTCGATCCAGGCGGTGGCGGCCCGGCGCGCCGACATCACGATTGACATCTACTACACGGCCAAGCGGGCGAAGGTTATCAGCTACAGCCGCCCAATGCTGAACTACAATGACGTGGTGGCGGTGAATTCGCAGTCGCCGCAGATCCGGAAGGCGACCGTCTCGGCCATGACGGGAAAGAGAATTGCGGTGGTGGTCGGCTCTGAGGAGGTGACCGAGGCCAACAAGGTGCCAAGCGCCACCGTGAAGCAGTACAGCAACATCGCCGATTCGTTCCAGGCCTTGTCCAGCGGGCGAGTGGCCGCCGACTTTCAGCCGGACACGGACGTGGCGTGGGCTATTCACCAGAACCCGTCGCTGCACATCAAGATCCTGGGAGCCATGCCGAGTTCCATCGCGCCGCCGATTGCCAGCCTCCGGGGCTACTACGGCCTTCCCAAGGGCTCCTACAGTGCGAGCTTCCTCAAAAAGCTGAACGCCTACCTGCAGAAAATTGCCTGCAACGGCCAGGAGCAGAAAATCCTGAACAAGTACGGGATGCAGAGTCCCGTCTTCCTGAAGGGAATCTGCTCAGCCCCCAACACCTATCAGGGCGGTTAAGCGCGGGAGGGGGGTGCGCCGCAGCCGGACATCCCCCTCTTTGATAGGTTTGATAGGGTGGAGGCAGGAGTCAGCGGCGGCGCAGGTTCGGCGGAGTGAAAGGCACGGACCGAGAGGGGGTGAGGCCGCATGCTGCAACTTTGGCAGCAGTATCTGCCAGACTTTTTTGCAGGTGTGGTGGTGTCGCTGGAGGTGACCGGCGCGGCGCTGGTGCTGGCGCTGGCGCTGGGGGCGCTGCTGGTCACGGCGCGCACGGGCCGGGTGCGCGTGCTGCGAAGCTTGGCCGTGGGGTACATCGAGATTTTTCGAGCGATTCCGGTGCTGGTGCTGGTGTTCATGGCCTACTACAGCCTGGGCCAGGTGGGGATTCGCCTGCCAGGCTTTTGGGCCGGCGTGGTGGCCCTGGGGGCGTTTTACGCCGCGCTGTACAGCGAAGATATGCGCAGCGGGCTGCAATCGGTCGACCGGGGCCAGCGCGAGGCGGCGCAAGCTTTAGGGATGACCAATGGCGCGATGATGCGCCGAGTAATTCTGCCCCAGGCGCTTTTGGCCTTTCTGCCGCCGGGCACCAACGAGCTCAGCAACCTCATCAAAGATACATCCCTGGTGTTTACCATTGGCGTGGCCGACTTGATGTTTCAGGCGAACCAAGCGTCGGCAGCAACCTTTCAGCCGATGGATATGTTTGTGCTGGCCGGCCTGTTCTATTTCGCGTTCTACATCTTGATTTCACGCATCTTAGCGAGGTGGGAACTTAATGTCCAGCGACGTCGCAGTTGACATTCAGCACTTGACCAAGCGCTTTGGGCCGCGCACCGTGTTCGAGGACATTTCGCTGCAGGTCAAGCGCAGCGAGGTGGTGGCCATCATTGGGCCCAGCGGCGCTGGCAAAAGCACCTTCATCCGATGCATCAACTACCTCCATCCGTTTGACGAGGGACGCATTCGCGTGCTGGGCCGCGAGCTGGTGGGCGGCGCGGCGCCGCCCAGCAAGGCGGTGCTGCGCGAGATTCGCACCCACGTGGGGATGGCGTTTCAGACGTTTAACTTGTTTCCGCACCTCACCGCGCTGGGCAACGTCATGCTGGGACCCATGGAAGCTAAGCGCATGCCGCGGGCGGAAGCGCAGGATAAGGCGATGGCTCTCTTGACGGCGGTCGGGCTGGCCGAGCGAGCCAACGCCTACCCACGGCGGCTCTCGGGCGGCGAGCAGCAGCGGGTGGCCATTTGCCGCGCCCTGGCCATGGACCCGGAGGTGATGCTGTTTGACGAGCCCACGTCCATGCTGGATCCCGAAATGGTGGGCGAGGTCCTGGAGGCGATCCGCCGGCTGGCTGGCCAAGGGATGACCCTCATTCTGGTGACCCACGAGATGATGTTTGCCAAAGAGGTGGCCAACACCGTGGTGGTGATGGCGGATGGCCGCCTCGTGGAGCAGGGGCCGGCGCGCGAGGTGCTGGAGCACCCACAGACCGACCGCGCCCGCACATTCTTGAACCGGGTCTTGAAACCTCTCGCAGCAGAGGGTTCGCCGCTCGCACCCGTGTCACTGGGAGGTGACCATCCCTAGTGCATTACGTGGCGCTGTATTGGGCGGTGATGGCTCGTGGGGGAGCGCTGGACCTGGAGATGACGGCGATTGCCGTCGCCATCTCGGTCGTGGTGGGCGTGCTGGCCGCCATCGGCAAGCTTTACGGGGGCAAGCTGCTGGCGGCCATCATCACGGGCTATGTGGAAGTGATCCGGGGCCTGCCGCCCATCCTGCAGCTGTTTATCATCTACTTTGGCCTGAGCCAATTTCAAATCAACCTGTCGCCGTTCGCGGCAGGGCTCTTGTGGCTGATTCTCTACGGGATTGGCTATGCCGTAGAAATTTTTCGCGCCGGGATCGCGGCTGTGGCCGAGGGGCAGGGCGAGGCGGCCGACGCGCTGGGCATGACGCGCGCGCAGGGGCTCCGGCGGGTCATTTTGCCGCAGGCGTGGGTGATCATGCTGCCGTCGCTGATGACGTTTCTGGTGCTGCAGGTCAAAAACACCACGCTGCTGTACCTTGTGGGCGTGGCGGACATCATGTATCAGGCGCGCTTGGGCACCTCAGCGACGGAGCAGCCTGCCATCATGTACGGCATGGCGGCGGTAGCCTATCTCGTGATCAACCTCACGCTGTCGCGGCTCGGCGGAGTGCTGGAGCGCCGGGTGGAGGCGTCGCGCTAAAGCGGGAGGCCATGCCGTGAGGCGCCGCCCCACGGGGCAAGGAAGACTCACTCGCCGAGTGCCGCCGGTTCAGCGTCAAGTCAACGCCAAGTCAAGTGAAAGGGGGGACCCGGAGGTGGCACTCAGGTTTCCCGCCGCGGAGTACCAACAGCGGCTGGGCAAAATTCGGGGGGAGATGGAGCGGGTCGGGGCAGAGGTGCTCCTGGTGGCGGACCCAGCCAACATGAACTATCTGTCGGGTTATGACGGCTGGTCATTCTATGTGCCGCAAGTGCTGGTGGTGCTGGGAAGCGAGCCCGCTCCCTTTTGGATGGGTCGGCCGCAAGACACCAGTGGCGCTCGCCTCACCACGTGGCTGCCTGACGATCACATTCGCAGCTATCCGGAATCGTTCATTCAATCGCTGGATCATCATCCGATGGAGGCGGTGGCGGATCTCCTGCGCGAGTTGGGGGCCGACCACAGCCGCATTGGGATCGAGCTGGACGCCTACTATTTCACCGCGCAAGCGTACCTGGCCCTCCTTCGGGCACTCCCGGCTTCCACGTTGCTGGATGCCAGTCTTCTCGTCAACTGGGTGCGCCTGACCAAGTCGCCGGCAGAGCTTGCCTATATGCGCCAGGCGGCTTCCATTGCGCAGCACGCCATGGCCACGGCCTTCGAGGTTATCGAGCCAGGGGTGCGTGAGTGCGACGCGGCGGCCGCAATTTTTGCTGCCGAGATTGGCGGCACGGCCGATGTGCCCGGCGACTACCCCGCCATCGTGCCCCTCATGCCTTCGCTGGAGCGGACCACCACTTCCCATCTCACCTGGACCGACCGCTGCTACGAGGTGGGGGATGTGGTGAATTTGGAGCTCGCCGGCTGCAGCCATCGCTACCACGCCCCGCTGGCCCGCACGCTGTACCTGGGCACACCCCCGCCCGCCTACCGGGACCTGGCCGACGTGGTGCTGGAAGGCGTGGAAGCCGCCTTGGCCACCATCGCGCCCGGCGCCGCCTGCGAGGAGGTTGAAGCCGCCTGGCGGCGCCGCCTCCAGGCGGGAGGCTACGAAAAGGCGTCCCGGCTTGGGTACGCAGTGGGCATCGGATATCCCCCCGACTGGGGCGAGCATACGGCCAGCCTCCGCGCAGGCGACCGCACGGTGCTCCAGCCGGGCATGACGTTTCACCTGATCGCGGGCATGTGGGCGCCGCCGATGGGGCTCGAGCTGAGCGAAACCCTGGCGGTGACCGAGGCGGGGTGCGAGGTGCTGACAACCTTTACCCGCGATCTGCTGACGAAAGACAGCTTTCCCACCGGGCGGTCTGCGTGAGTGGGCCCGCCAGCGTCGGAGCGCCCACCGCGCAGGATGTGTGGGCCGCTCGCCGGCGCATTCGGGACCTGGTAGCGGCGCCGCCCGTGGTGCCGTCGCTGCCGCTGTCGGAGCGCTGGGGTGGGCGGGTGCACCTGCAGATGGAATACGCCAGTGCCGTGGGATCGTTCAAGGTGAGGGGCGCGGCCAACGCCCTGCGCGCACGCCATGCGCGCAGCCCACTGGCGGGGGTGGCCACGTTTTCGACTGGCAACCACGGTGCGGCAGTGGCCTATGTCGCGCAGGATCTGGGTATACCCGCGGCCGTGTTTGTGCCCGAGGGCGTGCCCCCCGTGAAAATTCGCCAGCTGGAGCGATGGGGAGCGGACGTCCACGTCGGTGGCGCCAGCCAGGCCGAAGCGGCTTCGCGCTGCGAGGAGCGCGCGCAGGCGGAAGGCTGGTGGGTGGTGCCCCCGTTTGACCATCCGGATGTCATCGCCGGGCAAGGCACCGCCGGGCTGGATTTGCTGGATCGCTGCCCGGAGGTGGACACTGTGCTGGTGCCCGTCTCCGGCGGGGGACTTTTGGCAGGCGTGGCGCTGGTGCTTAAGGCGGCGGCGCCCGCCATTCGGATCGTGGGGATAGGTGCCCGCCAAGCACCCAGCATGGCCGCCAGCGTCCGAGCCGGCCGCCCTGTCGCCGCCACTGAGGGTCCGACGTGGGCCGACAGCCTCTTGGGTGGGCTGGGTGCAGACAACCAGCACACGCTCCGCCTGGTGAGGCGGCTCGTGGACGACATGGTGGAGGTGTCTGAAGAGGAGATTGCGGGCGGCCTGCGGTTTCTGCTGCGTGAGCATCGGATAGTTGTCGAAGGGGCGGCGGCTGTAGGAGTGGGCGCGCTGTTGGGAGGCCACGTGCCGCCTGGTGCGGCGGCGGCCGTGCTGCTGACCGGCAACGCGGTGGATCCGGAGCGGGTGTGCGCGCTGCTCTCTTAGGCCAGCGATCCCCGAGCCGGTGAGTGAGGGTGCCATACGGGGCCGGAGGCCGGGACATCCCGTCTCTGATGGCGGCTCACTGACAGCAGCCGTGCTGCGGGCTGTTTTGGTGATGCTGTGATGGAGCCCGCCCCGCAGACAGACAGTGCGGGCAGCCCGTGGTTTCGGGGCCCTCGGCCACTGCGGGGCGGGGCGGGGGACGCCCCCGCCCTGGCCCCCGCGCGCTGTGGCCTGGCGGACGGCTCGGAGCCTGCGCCTGGAGGCGCTAGGGTGGCCAGCCGGCTTGATGGGACCTGCCGGCGCAGGCGGCCTGCGGCGGCGGGGCGATGTGGCGACGCACTGTCCGGCGCGGCCACTGGCGGTGGGGTGAGGTCTGGGACTCTCGGAACTGGCTGCGGGATCCCCTGGTCGTGAGGCCATGGGGGAGTCACGCCCCGGCGGATGGGGCAGCCGCGCGTGCCCGGTCGGCGGCAGCCGTCGCCCACAGCCCTGCGCGCGCCAGGGGAATCAGGGCGGCGACGGCCGCCAGTCCCATCCACGCGAAAGCCCCCGCCATGCCGGCCAGCTGGCTGGCCAACCCAAAGCACAGGGGCACCAGCAGCATGGCGACTGACCAAAACACGTTGACGAGGGCGATGGCGGACGCGCGCTCGGTGTCCGGCACGGCGCCCACAACCAGGGTCAGGTACAGCACAGCTACCGGTGCTGACAGAAATCCCGTGGCGAGAAGCGCCGCGCCAACCAGCCACGTCCCGGAGGCAGCGCCCGTCAGGATTAGCCCCGCCGCCATGCCGGCCACGCCCAGCATCATGCCGGCGCGCAGACCGGTCCACCGAAGCAGCCGCCCAGCCGAGAAGCTTCCCAGAATCGTTCCCACATTGCGAAGCGCCGTGAGAAAGCTGGCCGCGGCAGCCGAGTGGGTGAGGTGCAGGAGATAGAGCGGATAGAACGACTGCACCAGCGCCTGGGGAATAGCGGCCAAGATCGCGATGCCGCCCGCGAGCCAGATGGTGGAGTAGCGAAACAGCGAGGGCAGGCGCCGAATGGCCGGCAGAATGCGGTCTCCGTTTTGGCCAGCGGCCAGCGATGCGAGCCCAACGGTCAGAAGCAAAGCAGCCCCCTGGAGCAGGGTGACCGCCCCGAACACCATGCGGTAGCCTACCCAGCCGAGCAGCGGGCCGGTGGCCACGATCCCGATCAGGCCTCCTAGGTTGGCTCCGCCGGTAAAATGACCCAACCGCGTGGCCGGGTCTCCCGGAAGGCGCGTGATGTACGACTGCGCGGATGTCCAAAAGAGGCCGCGCATGGCGCCACTCAGCACCTGGGCGCCGATGAGGCCGGCAATGCTGGTGTATCCCACCAGTGGGACCACTCCGGCGCCGACTGCCAAGACTAGGGAGAGCCGCAAGATGCGCACCTCGCCATATACCGCCGTGAACGGGCCGCTCAAAATGCGCTGCAGAACGAGAAAGACACCCGGCAGGGCCGTCAGCAGAGCAATCGACCAAATGGGGAGGTGGCGGTGGGCGGCATAGAGCGGCACGGCCAGTGCCAGCATGAGATAGCCGATGTTGAACGCAATCCCAATCGCTTGCATCTGGAGGACGGATCGGTGAGTGTGCGCCCCATCCCCGGAGTGGAGCCCATGTTCGTGTGCGGAAATCGCGCTCACTCCTTCCGGCCGCGGGCGCGGCGATAAATCTTGAGCGGCACGTGCTGCGACTTGGCACGGGCCAGGTGGCGTCGGCGCGAAAAAGACTGTCGCAGGTCGAGGGCCGGCCGCTTTCTTCGAGCGTATCGCGATTGGGCTGCGGCTCCAAGGGGTTGGAGGCCGGGAACCGCGCCGAGGCTCGCCGCCGAATCCAATCCGCCCACGGCGCGGCGGGGGCGGCGCCCCCACAAATCGCCGGCGCCTCCCCTAAAAGAGCCTACCGGGCGGGACCTGGGAATGTCCGGCGGCGGCCGCGAAAACCTTGCAGCCCGCTGGACTATGACGCGCAGGCCCATTGAGTATAATGATTAGGATGAACATGCAGTCAAAGCGCGAGGTGTCAGGGATGACTGCCTGCAGTGGGGAGGCCCATCGGCTGGCGGGGCTCATCCAGGCGCACATTGCGAGCGAGCAGCTGGCCGCAGGGGCGCGGCTGGGGCGTGAGCGTGACCTGATCCAGTGGAGCGGGCGCAGCCGGGCCACGGTGCGCGAAGCCGTTCGCCTGCTGGCTGACCAAGGGCTGGTGGCGACACGCCCCGGGCCGGCAGGGGGAGTCTTCGTGGCCGCTCCCGGCCCCGAGCACGTGGCGCGGTCGCTCGGGATTTTGCTGGAGTCGACCCAGGTGTCGCTGGCAGAGCTCCTGGAAGCGCGCGCGGAGATTGAGGCGGCCGCTGCGGCCCTGGCCGCACGGCGCCGGGAGCCGGGCGACGTCGCGGCGCTGGCCGCGTCCTGTGAGCGGTTCGCCCGGCTTATCGCGGACGGCCACCACGTGGGTCAGGTGGAGGAAAACTTGGTGTTTCATGCGGCTGTGGCTTCAGCCTGCCACAACCCCGTGCTGTCCGCCCTGCATGATGCGATTCGCGACCTGGTGCGGGTGTCGACGGTGGAGCCCGCGTACGAGGCGGCGGTGGCGCGCGAGGTGCTGGGCGCTCACGAGCGCATCGCCGCGGCCATCGCGGCGGGGGACGAGGCCGCCGCAGCCCGCCGGGTTCGGCGGCACCTGGCGGCGTTCGAAACTTACCTGCGGGGCACCAACCAGTATCAGCTGATTCGGCAGCGCTTTCGGCTCTGAACGGCGGAGCCGAAGTCCTGCCTCAAGCGGAGGACGAGCGCTCAAGCGGGCTGTCAGGCCGAGGGAGCCAGGTGAAAGGAGGTGACAGGAAGCACGTGGGTATGTCACCGGAGCAGGAGGCCGTCTACCAGGCGGCGCTGGAATTTGCCCGCCGGGAGCTGGAGCCCGTGGCGGAAGCCATGGATCAGGATGACCAGCTGCCGCGGGCGGCATGGGAACAGGCAGCCCAGCTGGGCTACTTGGGGGCCGGAATCCCGGAGGCCGATGGCGGCCGCGGCGGGGACCTAGCCTCCGCGGCTCTGATTGGCCGGGCGCTTTCGCGTGTGTCGCCCGCCTTCGCCCTGTCGTATGGAGCTCACGTGAACTTGTGCGCCCACAACATCTGGCTCAGCGGCAGTGAAGCGCAGCGGCAGCGCTACCTGCCAGAGCTATCTTCGGGGGCGGCGGTGGGGGCGCTGGCTCTGACCGAGCCGGAAGCGGGGTCGGACGCGACCGCCATCACGACCCAGGCCCGGCGAGCGGCCAGCGGCGGCTATGTGCTGACCGGCAGCAAAACCTTTATCACCAATGCGCCCATTGCGGACCTGTGGGTCGTTTACGCCAAAACGAATCCTGAGGCCGGCAAGCACGGCATTACGGCGTTCATCGTGGAGCGTGGGTGGCCGGGCGTGAGCACGGGGCCAGCGTTCGCCAAGCTGGGGATGCGCGGATCTCCCACCGGCGAGGTGTTTTTCGACGGCGTGCCGGTTCCGGCCGCCAACCGGCTGGGGGAGGAGAATCAAGGGGTCGTGGTCATGATGCGGGGGCTGGATCGCGAGCGCGCCTTCTACGCGCTGTCGGGCGTGGGGATTGCCGAGGAGGCCCTCGACCGGGCGCTGGGCTATGCCCAGCGCCGCCGGCAGTTTGGCCGGCCCCTGATGGAGTTTGAGCTGGTGGCCGCCAAGCTGGCCGACATGTATGTCGAAACGCGGGCGGCCGAGCTTTTGGCATTGGACGCCCTCCAGCGGCTGGACGCGGGGGCGCGCGCCAGCCGGGAGGCGGCGGCGGCGCTGCTGTACGCCGGCCGAGCTGCCCGCCATGCCGCCGATGAGGCGGTGCAGATTTACGGAGGCGCGGGCTATGTGCGCGGCTCGGTGGTCGAGCGCCTGTTTCGGGACGCGAAGCTGTTTGACATTGGGGCCGGCACGAAGGAAATTCGGCGGCTGATTCTGGCCCGCGAGCTGTCGGGCCAGCGCTGAACGTGCAGTAGGAGGCGACGGGCAGTGACGGAAGCGGAGGCACTGGAGGAGAATCTGCTTCATCGGTTCAACGTGGGGGATCTGCTCCATCGCAGTGCGTGCCGGCATCCAGAGGCGGCCGCCCTGCGCTTTGAGCGGCAAGACGTGACCTACCGCGATCTGGATGCCTTGGCGGCGCGCATGGGGCAGGCGCTGCGCCGCGCGGGGCTGGGGCCGGGCGATGTGGTCGCGGTGCTGGGCCTGAACTCGCCGGAATTTGTGGCGCTCTGGTTCGGGGCGTCCGCGATCGGTGCGGCGCTGCTGCCGCTAAACGCCCTGCTGCGCGGCCCCGAGCTGGTGCAGGCCATCGGCCGCGCCCGGGCGCGGGCTCTGATGGTGGACGCATCCCTGTGGCCCCTTATGGCGGGGGATGCCGCGTCGCTGAGTGCCGTCGAGCTTTGCTGGTTTCTCGGCCCGGACGCACCGCTGCCTCCGGGCTTTCGCCGGCTGGAGGAGGTGCTGGCCAGCGAGCCCCCAGAGTGGCCGGCGGTCGCCGTGCCCAGCGACGCCATGGCGACCCTGCTGTTTACCAGCGGCACGGAGGCGCAGCCGAAGGGGGTGGTGAGTACGCACCTCAACTGGCATGCGGCGCTGCTGTCCGCCGTCGCCGATTTGGAGATTGGCCGGCGGCAGCGGCCGCTGCTGGCACTGCCGCTGTTCCACGTCGCGGGCCTCTATGTCTTGCTGGCCACGCTCGCCACCGGGGCCACCGGGGTGCTGCTGCGGCGCATCGAGCCGCGCGCCCTGCTGCGGGCCATCCAGGAGGAAGGGGTCACCTACTTGGTGCTCCCTGCGACCGCCTATCTGGGCCTCTTGGCCCTGCCCGATTTGGATCCTCGCGACTTCACCCGCCTGCAGCACGGCATCGTGTTTCAGTATCTGCCCGGGTCTGCCATGGCACGCTTGGGCCAGCTGGCGCCGCAGGTGGAGTGGGTCGGGTATTGGGGGCAGTCCGAGCTCACGCCGCTGGGGGCCAGCACCCGGGGCCAGGAGGTGTTTAGCCGCCGTGCGCGCCCCGACCCGATTGGGGCAGCGCACCTGCCGCTGGAGCTGCAGGTGGTGGATGCAGACGGCCGCCCGGCAGCGCGTGGCGAGGTGGGGGAGCTGGTGGCGCGCGGGCCGGCCGTCATGGCCGGGTACTTTCAGGATCCCGCGCGGACGGCCGAAGCCTTTCGTGGAGGATGGCACCACACGGGCGACCTGGCGGCCCAAGATCCCGACGGGTTTCTGTACTTTGTGGACCGGGTCAAGGACATCATCAAGACCGGGGGCGAAAACGTCTCGTCCCAAGAAGTCGAGGAGGTTATGGCCCGCCATCCTGCCGTCGGGCAGGTGAGTGTCATCGGTGTGCCGGATGCCTACTGGGTGGAAGCGGTGGTGGCGGTGGTGGTGCGGTCGGAAGCGGGGGAGCGTGTGGAGGCCGGCGAGCTGCTGGCGCACTGCCGCCGCGAGTTGGCGGCGTTCAAGGTGCCCAAGCGCATTTACTTTGCCGAGGCGCTCCCTAAAAGTCCCGCCGGCAAAGTGCTGAAGCGGGAGCTGCAGGCCCTGTACGGCGGCGCCTCGTGAGCATCCTGGAGGTGGAGGCCCGAGGGCGCGTGCGGGTGCTGCACCTGAACCGCCCCGAGAAGCGCAATGCGCTGTCGGGCGTGCTGGCCGATGCGATTGAAGCGGCCCTCCGCGAGGGGGATCGCGACCCGGCCGTGGGTGCCATGGTGCTGGCCGGGCGAGGCCCCACGTTCTCGGCCGGGGCCGACTTGGCAGAGTTTCTGGAGCTGGCTCGGCTGGATCCTGCGGGCTTGTACGAGCGCGGGCGCACCGGCCTCGGGCTGTTTGGCCTCCAGGCGGAGCTCCAAACCCCGGTCGTGGCGGCGGCGCGCGGCCACGTGCTGGCGGGAGGGGTAGGGCTGCTCCTGGTGGCACACCTAGTTGTTGGGGCCGACGATCTGGTGCTGGGCCTGCCGGAGATTCGGCGCGGTCTGTTCCCCTACACCGTTCTGCCGCTGCTGGCTCGAGCCGTGGGCGAGCGGCGCGCGATGGCGCTGGCGCTGTCGGGCCGCACGATTTCCTCCGACACCGCGCTGGACTGGGGACTGGTGGACGCGGTGGTGCCGGCGGAACAGGTGTTGGACCGCGCGATGGAGGAGGCGGAGCGACTGGCCGCCGTCGACCCGGTGGTCATTCGCAGCGCGATGGAGGCGTACCGGGCGCTGGGGGCCGGCGCCCTCCAGCCGCGGCTCGCCCATCTGGCGCTGCTGCGCAACCTGGCGCTGTCGGCTCCCGGCCTTGCCGCCGCCGCGGAAGCGTTCTTGAGCGGGTCAGCGGCGACTTCGGCTCACGCTGGCGGAGAAGCCAAGGGATCTCGCCCATGACCGCCGTGCGAATGGGGGGTGGGCTGGGCTTTTATGGCGACAGCCATGATCCGGCCCTGGAGCTTATCACGGCCGGCGATGTCCAGTATGTCGGCTTTGACCACTTGGCCGAGCTCACGCTGGCGATCTTGGCCAAGGATCGCGCCCGCGATCCGCGCCTCGGGTTTGCCCGGGACCTAATTCCGCTGCTCCGCGACCTGTGGCCGGCGGCTCGGGCACACGGTGTGCGGCTCATCTCTAATGCCGGCGGCTTAAATCCGTGGGCCGCCGCCCGCGCAGCCGCCGAGGTGGCCCGCACGGTGGGGATAGAGGCTGTCATCGGCGTGGTGGTGGGGGACGACGTGATGGGGCAGCTGCCGGCTGTCTGCTGGACCGACGGGGGTGATGAGCCCGATCGGGTGCCGGTGTTTGCCAACGCCTATTTAGGGGCGGCCCCCATCCAGCAGGCGCTGGCGGGGGGGGCGGATCTTGTCATCACCGGCCGGGTGGCCGACAGCGCCCTGTTCCTGGGCGCGGCCGCTCATGCATGGGGTTGGGATTTGGCGGACGCGCATCCGTCGGCGGCCGCCATCCAGCGGCTGGCCGCCGCCGCGGTGGCGGGACATCTCTTGGAGTGCTCTGGCCAGGTGACGGGGGGCAATCACAGCGGCGACTGGCGGCACATCGAGGGGCTGGACCACATTGGCTACCCGATCGCGGAGCTGGATGCGGATGGGCGGCTCACTATCACGAAGGTGACCGGCAGCGGCGGGCGGGTGAGCGTGGACACGGTCCGCGAGCAGCTGCTGTACGAGGTGCACAACCCCGCGCGCTATCTGACGCCCGACGTGACAGTGGACCTCACCGAGGTGGAGCTCCAGCGGGAGGGGGCAGATCGGGTGGCCGTGCGCGGCGTGCGGGGGCACGCGCGCCCTGGTCGCTACAAAGTGCTGGCGGGGTACCGGCAGGGATTTCTGGGCCAGGGAGTGGTGGGATTTTCCTGGCCGGACGCGCTGGAGAAGGCACAGGCCGCGGCCGCCATCATCGAGCGGCAGGCGGCCGCCCGCGGGCTGTCGCCGCATCCGCCGCGGGCCGAGTACTTGGGCGTCAGCGCCTTTCATGGCCCGCTGGCCCCAGCGGCGGACCCTGCTGGCACCAACGAAGTGTACCTGCGCATGGCTCTCCCCACCGACAGCCGCGCTCAGGCGGAGGCATTCAGCCGGCTGTTTCCTCCGCTGGCTTTGTCGGGGCCGCCGACCGCCAGCGGCTTTTTTGGGGTGGATCGCGTGCGAGAGCTGTTTGCCGCCAAAAGTGGCACCATCGCCCGCCATGCGGTGGACGAGGCGGTGGCGGTGGTGGTGCGGCCAGCCGCGCGCTTCTTAGACGGAGGATAGGCCGATGCTGCCGGGTGTCGGGGCATAATGGCGCGCGGCGCTCAGGGGGCGCTGCGGAAGGGGGTGAGGCGATGCGGCGGCAGCTGGTGGATGTGGCAACCTGCCGGTCGGGGGACAAGGGCAACCTCCTCGACTTGAGCCTGATGATGCCGGATGCTGCAGCCTATGCCGTGGTCAGCGCGCAGGTCACGTCCGCGGCCGTGGCCCGGCACTTGGCTCCTTGGGCCGATGGCCCTGTGGCCCGGTACGAGCTGCCGCGCCTTTGTGCCTTGAAGTTTGTCGTGGATGGAGCGCTGGATGGCGGAGCGGCCGCCTCGCTGCGCGTGGACAATCTGGGCAAGACGCTGGGGGCGGCCCTGCTGAGGCTGGAGATTGACTGGCCGGACGATGGGCCGGCGCGCCCGCGCTTCTAGAGATTCAGGCAGGGCCAATGCGCCGCGAAGGAGGTGCCGTGTTGGACAAGGAGTCGTGGAGCGAGGCGCGCGCCCGCATCGTGGCTGGTGGGCGGCCCGAATATCACGAGCGCCTGCAGGCGGCGGGCAAGCAGTTTGTGCGCGCGCGCTTGGCGAAGCTGTTTGATGCCGATGGATGGGAGTGGGAGGACGGGCTTTTCGCCGAAGCGCTGAATGCGGAGCTGCCGGCGGATGCGGTGGTGACGGGCGTGGGCCGCATTGAGGGCCGGCCGGTGGCGTTCATGGCCAGCGACGCCACCGTGAAAGCGGGTTCGATGGGCCCCAAGTCGATTGAGAAAATCCTGCGCATTCAGGAGACGGCGGAGCGCATGCGGGTTCCGCTCTTGTATTTGGTGGATTCGGCGGGCGCCCGCATCGATGACCAGGTGCGGAGCTTTCCGGGCCGCCGTCAGGGGGGGCGCATCTTCTTTCGCCAGGTGCAGCTGTCGGGGGTGGTGCCGCAGGTGACGGTGCTGTTTGGCCCCTCGCCGGCCGGATCCGCGTACATTCCGGCGTTCAGCGACTTGGTGGTGATGGTGGATGGCCACGCCAGCGCGTACCTGGCTTCGCCCCGCATGGCGGCGATGGCCACTGGCGAAAAGGTGTCGCTGGAGGAGATGGGCGGCGCCGGCATGCACTGCCGCGTGAGCGGGCTCGGAGACGTGCTGGCGGCTGATGAGGATGACGCCATCGGCGTGGTGCGGCGGTATCTCAGCTATTTGCCGCCCCACTTTCGCCAGGCGCCGCCGGTGCGGGCGGCCAAAGCGCCCAGCGCGGCCACGCCCATCGAGGCCATCATTCCAGCCGAGGCGCGCCAGCCCTTTGACATCAAGGCGCTGGTGGAGGCACTGGTGGACTGTGGGTCGTTTTTCGAGGTAAAGGCACTGTTTGCGCCCGAGCTGGTGACCGGATTCGCCCGGCTGGGGGGGCGCACGGTGGGGATTGTGGCCAATCAGCCGAAGGTGAAGGGAGGGACGCTGTTTGTCGACTCGGCCGACAAGGGGGCCCGGTTCATCTGGCTGGCGAACGCCTTCAACGTGCCGCTCCTGTTTTTGGCCGATGTGCCGGGCTTTATGGTGGGGTCGGCCGTCGAGCGGCAAGGCATCATCCGCCACGGCGCCAAAATGATCGCGGCGGTGTCCGAGGCAACCGTGCCCAAAATTTCGGTGATGGTGCGCAAGTGCTACGGGGCGGGGCTGTACGCCATGGCGGGCCCGGCCTTTGGGTCGGACGCCGTCCTGGCGCTGCCGGGTGCCGAGGTGGCCGTGATGGGCCCCGAGGCGGCGGTCAACGCCGTGTACTACCGGGAAATTCAAGCCGGCGCGACGGCCGAGGCGCGCCAGCAGCTGGTTCAGGAGCGGCGGGAGGAGTACCGCCGGGACATCAACATCCTGCACCTCGCCGGCGAGTTGGTGGTGGATGACATCGTGGCGCCGGAGGACCTGCGCGAAGCCCTGATTCGGCGCTTTGCCGCTTATGAGCACAAGGACCGAGGCTGGCCCGCGAAGCACAATGCTGTCCACCCGGTGTGACCGGCTGGCGGTCTGCACTCTTGAGTCGCGGTGCCAAGGTTCCTCGCAAGCCTAACCAAGCCTAACAAGGAGGCACTGTCATGAATCTGGCCAGTCGGTTTGCCGAAGCCGTGCGTCAGTTCCCTGACCGGTCGGCCCTGTCGGATGACGAGGGCACACTCACCTATCGCCAGTGGGACGAGCGCGCGCGCGCCGTGGCCCATTACCTCGTGGATAGCGGGCTGGCCCCCGGTGACCGGGTAGCCCTCTACCTGCCCAACAGTGCCGACGGCGCCGTGATGCTGTACGCGGTCTGGATTGCGGGCGGTGTGGCCGTGCCGCTGAACTACCGGTTCAGTGAGGCGGACCTGGCATTCGCCCTGTCCGACAGCGGAAGCCGCGTTCTCATGGCCGAGGGCCGAGACGTGCCACGCCTGCTGTCTCTATTGCCGGCTTCCCCCGTCCGGCACCTAGTGGTTCGCGGGGCCGAGAGCGAAGGGGCTCCTGCGCCCGTCGGGCTCGATGTAGTGCGTCTCGCTGCCGTCGCGGCGGAGCCCCAGGGGCTTGCCATCGCCCCGCGGCGCGACGGTGACGACTGCCTTTTGATGTATACCAGCGGCACGACGGGGCGGCCCAAGGGTGTGCGGCAGACCCACCGGAACAACACCGCCGCGGTAGACATGGTGGCCAGCGCGTGGGAGCTGGGATCGGGCGACCGCCTGCTGCAGGCGCTGCCGCTGTTTCACGTCGGGGGCTTGCAGTGCACCACACTGCCCGCGCTGGCTGTCGGAGCCGAGGCGCGCTTTCTGCCGCGCTGGCAGGCGGAAGCCTGGCTGCTGCAGGCGGGTGCCTTCCGCCCGACGTTCTCCGCGCTGGTGACGACGATGCTGATTGACGTTCTCCGCACGCTGTCAGCGGGCGCACCGCCGGCACCCCCCGCCTCGCCACTGCGCTTCATCGTGTTTGGCGGGTCGGCGACGCCGCCCCACGTGCCGGATCGGCTGGAGGCGCTTCTGCATACTCCTATCATCGAGCTGTATGGCCAGACCGAGACCAGTGGGCTCATCACCACCTACAGCGCCGGTGAGCGGCGGGTGCGGGGATCGATGGGCCGCGTGCGCCAGGAGGTGGCGGAGGCCGTGCTCCTGACGGCCGAGGGAAATCTCGCGCCCCTGTCCGAAGGGGCGACGGGTGAGTTGGCATTTGCCGGGGACGTTGTGGCGCCGGGATACTGGCAGGCGCCCGAGGAGACGGCGCGGCGGCGCGTGGGGCCCTATCTTCGCACCGGCGACGTGGTGACCGTGGGAGCGGATGGCTATCTCACTTACCTGGACCGCGCGGACAACATGATTGTGAGCGGAGGCGAAAACATCTACCCGTCGGAAGTGGAAGCGGCACTGCTGCGGCACCCGGCCGTCCGCGAGGCCGCCGTCATTGGGACGCCGCACGAGCGGCTGGTGCAGCAGGTGACGGCCGTGGTGGTGCCAGCGGACGGGTCGAATCTGTCCGCCGCTGACCTGGGGCAGTTTCTGGCGGCCGACGGCCAGCTGGCCGCCTTCAAGCGGCCGCGCCGAGTGGAATTTGCCACCGCGCTGCCGAAGACCGGCAGTGGGAAAGTTGACCGAGGCGCGCTGAAGAAGCAGTACGCCAAGTAGCCGTGTGCCTTTCCTAGGCGGCCTGCCTCTCGGTCCATCCGCGCGCCCGGGGGGGATCCCCCGATGCTCGGGTTCGGGACCTGTTGGGATTTGATGAGCGAACGGCCCAATATCGCGCGCTGCTGGAGGAGCGCAGCCAGAGGTCGCCCGGCGCTGGCCGACCAGCTCCCCATGGCGGCGGGCCGGCTGTGGGTCGATGTGGGCAGGGGCGCCGGCGCAGTGGGGAGCGGCTTGCAGGAGCGGGCGGCAGGCCGCGGGCGGGTGCGGATCTTGGGAGTGAACCAGGCGCCGCGCATGCTGGATGGGGCGTGGCGCCACTCGCGCCCCGAGGCGTCCGCCTGGTTCGCGGCGCGCGGCCTGGAGGTGGTGGACTGGCCCGAACACTTGAGGGACGGCGTGGCGGCGCTGCGGGTCGTGCATCTAGCAACCCCTGGCCCAGGGTGTCTTCCGGATACGCAAGCCAGGCGGGTTTCTCTATGCGCCAGGCGCGGACGGCAATCCGTTCGTCCACACGGTTATGCGGCCGCTGGTGCATCCAGGGACCGTCAATCGGCGGGGCGCGGGGGCCGTGCGCGACAGCGTGCGGCAGGCCGGCTTCGAAATCGTCCAGGTGGATACCTGCCAGGACCAGCTGGTGTTTGACAGCGCCGACGGGATGCGGGAGCTCATTGCGCGCATCGGCCGGCCGGGCAGCCGAGGGCTCCGCCCCGACGAGCGCCCCCGCCGTCCGCCAATTTGACTTGGTGTGGGCCAAGACGCCGGTGTAGAGGCGGGCGGGAAGGGCACGCCCTCAAGGGGGCTGGGACTCCTCGCCGGTCCTCGTGATGCGCCCGAAGTGCCGGATGACGGCCATGAGGCGCACGACAACCAGATCGCGGACCTGCCACGGCTCACGGGTCTCGCGGAGGGCGGCCGGAAAGCTTTCGGCCCACGCCCGCTTGAGTTCGGTGCCAATGTTCACCTTGCGGATTCCAGCCTCGATGGCACGCTGAAGCAGGGCGGGGGACACTCCGCTGCCCCCATGAAGGACGAGCGGGACCCTGACCGCGGCGGCGATGTCTCGAATGCGGTCCACACGAAGATTTGGCGATAGGTTACCGGGGCGGCCGCCGTGAGCTGTCCCGACGGAGATGGCCAAGGCGTCCACCTGGACGCCGGCAGCGAACGCCCGGGCCTCCTCGACGGTGGTGAGCCATGAGTCTTCGGCCGCCGCCCCATCTTCCTGTCCGCCGACGTGCCCCACCTCTGCCTCGAGGGAGGCGTTGACGTGTCGAGCTTTCTCGGCGGCCAGCCGTGTCTGGGCAATATTGTCCGCGAGCGCAAGCCGCGAGCCGTCGTACATGACAGACGTGAACCCTAGGCGAAGCGCCCGGTCAATGGTCCCGATGCTGACGCCGTGATCGAGATGCAGGACAAACGCTTGGGGTGAAGCGGCCAGGCGCGGCCGGATCCACTGGCGGATCAGGGGCTCGCCGAAGTGGTCGATGTAGCGGTCTGTCATCTGCAGTATCGTGGCAGCTGGCGACGCTTCGCCGACACTCACCAGTGCATCCAGGATTTCCAAGCTGGTCACGTTGAAGCCAAAACACACCGGGGCCCGCGCCAACGCTGTGCGCAGATTGACGAGCATTGGAGTGACGACCTTCTTTCTGCCTTTTTTCTGGCTTGACGGCGAGTCGAGTGTTGGATGACTGGCGGGCCCGGCTGTGTGAAGACGCTCCCGTAAGCCCGGCCTAGCGCGCATTGACGATTTGGCCCAGGGCCAGCCACTCGTGCACTAGAGGGCGCGCGGAGTCCTCCAGCGCCGGCCATGGAGGCAGCGCGGGCCGAGGAAGGATTCCCCGCCGAAACCCTAGCTCACCCAAAAGACTTATCAAGGGAAGGTGGGCCGAGCGCTGGATGAGGCGGTTGAGGGACGCCTGAAGTTGCTTGCGGCCTGCCCTCTGGTCGGTGGCAAGCGCCCTCCCTACCTCCGGAAGCACGCTGGCATATTGGGACACCAGACCATCCGCCCCTGCCAGCAAGCTCGGCAGCGCCACCGGCTCGGCGCCGCAGAAAACGCGGCCCTGGCCAAATATCTGACGCCAGACAGGAATATTGCCCCCGTCGCCGCTTGAATCCTTGATGCCCACCACGTTTGGACAGCGCTCCACGACGCGGGCGACGGTATCATGGCTGAGCGCGTATCCTACACGCTGGGGAATGTTATACAGCCATACGGCGCCACGCCAGGATCTTGCGGCCGCGGCCAGTGTCTCGACCTGTGCCTCGGCGGGAAAATCGTAGTACAGGGGAGGCAGCAGGGCGACGGCCTCCAAGTGGTGGGCGTGGAGCCACGCCAATTTTTCCAGGAGAGGAGCCGAAGGCAGGGGAGGCCCCACCATAACCACGACCGGAATCTTGCTCACATCGCGAATGAGGTGCAGCACCTCCTGATGTTGTGGCCAGGGCAGGATCGGGCCCAGGCCCGTCGTGCCCAGTGCAAACAATCCGTCGCTGTTGCGGGGGCCACAGATCCAGTCCAGGTATTGCCGCATGGCGTTCAAGTCGACCTCGCCGCTGGTGCCTGGATCCTCGTGCGGGGCCGCCTGCGTTATCGTGAGCACTGCTGGGTACAAATCTGGCATGATGAAGCCTCCCATCTCTCTGCCGTGAGGGAATCCTCCTTACTTCTGGCTAGGTGAATCGGCAGGGGGATCCGCTTCCCGCCATGCCTCCTGCCAAGGCACTTCGTGGACAGTCAGTAAGTCCTCACGGAGCGTGAGGCCCCACCCTGGGGTGTCGGGCAGCACGATGTGCCCGTCTTCGACCGCAGCGGGAAAGGGCAGCGCGGCTATCCCATCGCGCAAGGCGTTGGGATTGCTGTCCAGCTCCACGGCGATGCCACCCGGCACCAGTGCAAACAGATGGCAGGTAGCGGCCAGCCCCACGGCGCCGCCCAAGAAATGGGGAGCCCACGCGAGTCCGTATGCCGGCATCATCTGCGCGATGGCCCACGCCTCGGTGAATCCACCAACTTTCGTGAGGTCCGGCTGTGCGATGTTGAACGCGCGCCGGTGGGCCCACCGCGCGAAGGCAGCTCGCCCATAGAGATTCTCACCGGCGCTGATGGGAACGGGCGACCGCGAGGTGACGTAAGCCATGCCTTCCCAGTCGTCAGCGGGCAGCGGCTCTTCGACCCACTCCAGCCCAAGGGGAGCAAGCTTCCTTATGGCCAGCAGCGCCTCATTCGGCGTCTGCCAGCCCTGGTTGGCGTCAACCATGATTCGTCCGCCGTCCCCGACCAGCTGCCGCAGGCGGGCCACCTGCGTATAATCCTCGGCGTGGCCAAATCCCACTTTGATCTTAAAGGCGCCAATGCCTCGGGCCATTAGTGTGTGCACCCTGTTTTCGTCCAGCTGGGGTCCGAGGCCGGACGCATAGACGGGGACCCGCTGGCGTCCGCCGCCAAGCATGCGGTACACCGGGAGGCCGCGATCCTTGCCCAACAGGTCCCACAGCGCTAAGTCCACACCGCTGAGGGCCTGAGACACTGCTCCGGCTATGCCGCCCTGCCGGCCGATAGGAGCCAGATCGGCCCAGAGGCGCTGCTGCGTGCCAATCACGTCTGCCGCATCGCGACCGACCAGTAGCGGTGCGATGCCCTCCGTTATGGTGGCGTGGCGCTCCGCGGCGACCCAGGAGGGAAAGTTGACCCAACTTTCCCCCACGCCCACCTGCCCGCTGGCCGCCGTCAGCTCCACCAGGCACAACAGGCGAAACCGGCGGCGGCCAATGCTGCTGACGAGTGGATTGGGCGGGCGATATCGGAAAAAGCGCACCCGAACGTCGACAATCTTCACGAGGCCATCCCCTCTTCTGATAATGTGAGGCGAGGATGCCGACAAATCGGCGTCCTCGCCTCGCAACGGCTCGCTGAGGGTGCCACCGTACGGCTATCCCACTGCGGCCGTGGCGTCGGGCTGAACGCGCCGCTCCTTGACGGTAAGCAGCACGGCTGCGCCCGCGAGAATCGCGAGGCCCATCACGAAGTATCCGGCCGTAAAGGAGTGCGTGGTGGTTTTCAAGTAGCCAAACACGAACGGGCCCACAAACCCACCGATATTGCCGATGCCGTTGATGAGCCCCATCGCCGTTCCCGCCGTACCTGCCGGCAGCACCTCCGTGGGAATGGCCCACAGGGGTCCCTGCCGGGCATAAAAGCCTGCGGTCGCCAGTGCCAGAAACAGGATGGCTAAGGCAACAATTCCGGTTCCGATAACCCCCAGAAGTAGGTAGCCCACAAACGAAATGCACAGAACCCCGACGGACACCGCGATGCGCTTGCCAATGCGGTCAGAGTATTGGCCTGCCGAAATTAGAAGCCAAACCGCCGCCCCGTTGGGGATGACGAGCAGAAGTCCCGTGCCGAGAAAACCCACCCCGATCGAGTGAACGATGGTCGGCGTCCAGAGATTCAGCCCATAGCCACCCATGATGGTCAGAAAGTAGGCGGCAGACAGAATCCACATCGACGGCTCGAGGAGCACGCTCCAAATCGTGCCGGTTGTGGGCCGTCGCTCGGCCTTGATCCGTGTCGTGATGAACTCGCGCTCGCTGGTGGAGAGCCACTTGGCCTGTTCCGGGCGGTCTTCGATGCCCCACCACCAGAGCCCCGCCCAAATCAGTGGGGGGATTCCTTCAAATACAAGCATGAGCCGCCAGCCGACGGAAGCGACCAAGGCGCCGGAGATCGGCGACGTGATGGCTGCCGCCAGAGGCAGGCAGATAACCCACAGGCCGTTGGCTCGGGCACGCTCCTCCCGCGGGAACCAATTGGACAGCAGCACGAGGGTCGCGGGCCAAATGCCGCCTTCGGCGACCCCCAAGAAGAATCGAATCCACAGCTCCTGTGTGGAATTTTGCGCCAGGCCGCTCATGGCGGCGAAGATTCCCCACACGATCAGCAGCCAGAAGATGAACTTCTTTGCGCTCCACCGCTCTGCCAGGTAGCCACCCGGCACTTGCAGGACCAAGTACCCTATGAAGAAAAGACCAAGAATTAAGCCCACGCCGGTCGCCGTTAGGCCGAAGTCCTTGGACATGCCCGTGGTGGCGAATGAGAGGTTAATCCGGTCCATGAAGGAAATCGTGTACATCGCGATGGCGATGGGCATGATGCGTGTCCATCGGAGCCTGGGAACACTTGGTGCCATTCTCACGGCGGTCCCTCCTCCTCCAAAAACTGGGACGTGCGCGTATCGCGCATTTGTGATGATTCGGTGAAGCATCCGCGCAATCCTTCTTGGCGCGGCCTGATGGACAGAAAAACTTTTTTCGGCGGCCTCTTGAGCCTGATCTGCTGAGAGTGGATTGAAGAGGTCGTGAGTGATACACTCATCGCTGTGCTCGTGGCACTCACAAACAAGGGGGTTGTCTTCGTGGCTGATGCCGACCGGCAGTGGTCTTCTTTGCCTCTATTCGAGCCTGACAGCGGCACCGTGATCGTCGAGCCAGACCGTCCCGAGCGAGACTTTTGGGTGGGGGCACCGTCGGTCGTGTACGACGGGCAGCGCCAGCGATTTGTTATGGCCTACCGGGTGCGGCATCCCATTGGGCGGGGGAGGGGCATCGCCTGCCGTATTGCGGAAAGCGCGGACGGCATGAAATTCACGCCATTGGCTGAAATCACGGCCGACGAGCTGCACTCCGCATCAATCGAGCGCTCGGCGCTCCAGCTGACGCCTGCGGGATCCTGGCGTCTATACTGCAGCTACGTGGACCCCGCCGATCGCCGGTGGCGGATAGACCTGATCGAAGCCCATGACCCGGCGGATCTAAAGGCGGCCGACCGCCAACCTGCGCTGACAGCAGAGGAGTTTGACCTAGAAGGTGTAAAGGACCCGTTCGTCTTCATGGTGGGTCCGGTGACGTACATTATGGTCAACTTCGTGTCGCGCCCGGACTTCCCCATCAGCGCGGACGAGATGCATGGGACCGAAAACGCCTTTGCGACGGGCCGCTTACGGTCAAAGACCGGGTTGGCGTACAGCGTCGACGGGATACACTTCGAGTGGGCCGGCACCTTGCTTGAGCCAGGGTCGGGCTGGGACTACCTCCTAGCGCGGGGGTCGACGATTGTTCCCCGGGACGGTGTCTACTGGATGCTGTTTGATGGGCGCTCTCACACCGGTGAAACGTACCAGGACCGTGCGGGCCTGGCGGTATCTTTTGATCTGAAAACCTTTGTGAAAGTGGATGCCGGGGGGCCGCGGCTGTGGTCTAAGCAGGGCAGTGGCTCGCTGCGGTACATTGATGTGGTGGTGCGAGGCACCACGCTTCATTATTTCTACGAGTATGCGCGCGACGATGGCGCACACGAGCTCCGACACAGCGTGGTCGAGACGGGCTAAGAAGCGGGGGCGGCTCATGTCGGCCGAAGCGAGACAGCGGCAAATTCTTGAGGCGGTGGAGGCGCACAAGCAGGTTGGATTGGCTGACCTGCAACGCCTCACCGGCGCGTCCGCCGCCACCATCCGGCGCGACCTCCAGGTTCTTGAGGAGCAGCGCCTCGTGCTCCGCGTGCACGGGGGCGCGATTGAGATACCAGGCGAGCCAAGTGTGCCAGAGAAGTCCCGAACGCATGTGGCCGAGAAGATGGCGATAGGACGGCTGGCGGTTTCCCACATCCAGGATGCCGAGGTGGTGCTGCTGGATGCAGGGACGACGACCGGCGCTATCACTCGGGAGCTGACCCGGTTTCACCAGATTACGGTGGTGACCAACGCCGTGAACATCTTGGTGGCGCTCCTCCCGTTTGACTCCTTTGAGGTCATCATGCTCGGCGGCGTGCTGCGGCCGATGAACCAGGCCGTCATGGGGTCGCTGACGGAAGACAACCTGCGGCACATTCGCCCGGATCGGGCATTCATGGGTGCATATGGCGTGAATCTGGAGAGTCGTTCGCTGGTCTCGCCTACCCTTGCACAGGCGTATCTCAAGGGGGCGATGATGAAGGCCGCGCGCCACGTTTACGTGGTGGCGGATCACACGAAGCTGGAAGAACCCCGGTACGGATTTGTGACGCCGCTGCCGGACGATGCCACGCTTTTAATTGACGACCGCATCACCGCGCGGCAGCAGCAGCGGCTTGAAGCATCCGGCCTGGCGTTTTGCTTGGCGCCCACGGGCCCACAGGGCGGTGGGCCACCAGATGCCGGATAGCCTAGGCGCTGCTCAAGAAGTCCTAAAGGGGTGTTGGGAATGGCGAATGTTTCGGAGAGACTCCCGCGCATTGGCATCACACTCGGGGATCCGGCGGGCATTGGACCCGAAATTGTCGTCAAAGCTCTGCTGGAGTTGGAAGCTGAGCGCCAGTGGACTCCCGTCTTGTTTGGCAATCCCCATGTGCTGCAGTCGGCACTCACCCTGCTGGGCGCCACTCGCCAAGTGGCGGTCGTCGACGACCCCCGGAGCGTGGAGGATGGTCAAGAGGCTCTGTTCCTGGTGGCCACCTCCCGCGATGCGGAGCCGGTGCCCTTCGGTGCAGTGAGTGCCCGGGGCGGAGACGAGGCAGGACGCGCCATATTGGGCGTGGTCGACGCGGCCAAGGTGGGAGCCGTGGATGTGATGAGCACGGCCCCGCTTAACAAAGAGGCGCTGCGCTTGGCGGGTTACCACTATCCCGGCCACACCGAGATGCTGACCGAGCTGTTTGGCGCGGAGGGCGTATATACCATGTTTGAGGTGGGGCCGCTGCGGATCTTTTTTCTCACGCGGCACCACCCGCTGAGCGCGGTCCCTGGCCTCCTGACCGCGGACCGTGTGCACTCCGGCATCACCCGCTGCCTTGGCTTCCTTGAGGAGCTGGGAGTGCAGCGCCCGACGCTCGCTGTGGCCGCCTTGAACCCGCACGGAGGCGAGAACGGCCTGCTGGGCACGGAAGAGCGGGCGGTTCTGGCGCCCGCCATCCGGCAGGCAAAGGACGCGGGCTTCCGCGTCGAGGGGCCCATTCCTGCCGACGCCGTCTTCTATCAGACTCGGATGGGTCGCTATGCCGGCGTGCTGTCCCTCTATCATGATCAGGGGCACATTGCGGCAAAGACATTGGATTTCTACGGCACCGTGAGCGTCACCCTCGGGCTTCCGGTGCTTCGCACGTCGGTGGATCATGGGACAGCCTTTGATATTGCGGGGCGTGGCGAGGCCAACGCGCACGGGCAAGTCGCGGCCCTGCGCGCGGCGGCTCTGTGGGGCGTACGCCAACACTCAGCCAGATGAGCGCCGAAGGGGGAGAGGAGTGCGTGACGCGATACTTGCTGTCGTATCCACTGGGACCGCGCACGCCCGCATACCGAGACAACCCGCCGGTACAAGTGCGCCGCCAGCGTGCAATGGATCAGGGCGACCCATTCGACCAATCGTGGGTTGCTGCCATCACGCACAGCGGCACCCACATGGATTGCCCGCGGCACTTCAATCCCAACGGCATGGCAGTTTCGCAACTGACGGCGGCCCAGATGGTCTTTGAAGCGGTCGTGCTGGCGGAGCTTCTCACTGGGGAGGATGGCCTCATCACAGCGGACCGCCTTGAGCCCTTAGCCGAACAGCTGGATGGGGCCGACCTTTTGCTGCTGCGAACGGGCTTCGGCGTGGTGCGAAGGGCGGACCCACACCGATATGGGTGGCACAATCCTGGGTTTGACGAATCCGCGGGGGAGTTTTTCCTCCGCTTCCCTACCCTCCGCGCCGTGGGGCTGGACACACCGTCCGCATCGGCTGCCCAGCACTTGGAGGCGGGCCTCGCATTTCATCAGAAGGTGCTGGGCACCCATCGGCCGGGAGCTCAGCCGTTCTTCATCTTGGAGGACGTCGACCTGACCAGATGCCGTGGCCGCATTGATCGCGTCTACGTCGTGCCACTGCTGATTGAGGACGTGGACAGCAGCCCATGCACGATCCTGGCCGAGGTCGACCTACTGGCCAGGGCCACACCGGCGAGCGGGAGGCGTGTCTGATGGACAGCGGGCCCTATCAGCCGGTGGCGGTGCTCGGTGCCGGAACCATGGGCCACTCGATTGCGCTGGCGGCAGCGCTAGCAGGCCGGCCCGTCCGCCTCTGGGGCATTTCCCCCGAGGATTTGGCCCAGGCACGCCGTCGCATCCTCGAGAAGCTCCGCACCCTTTCGGCGGAAGGGGCCCTCCCGGCAGGCGAGGAGGGCGTCTTGAATCGCATTAAATTCGTGGAGTCGCTATCCGCTGGTGTGGACGGTGCCGTGCTGATCGTCGAGGCGATCCCGGAAGACCTCGCCCACAAGCAGGCATTCTTCTGTGACGTCGAGTCGCAGTGCGGCCGCGACGCCGTCATTGCCAGCAACTCGTCGGGACTCAGCCCCACCGCAATATTTGAGCGGATCGCCAGCCCGGACCGAGCGTTGGTCGCGCACTTCTGGAACCCGGCGCATCTGATGCCCCTGGTGGAGGTGGTTCCGGGCCGCTGCACCCATCCGAATGCGATCCGCCGGGTAATTGACACCGTCGGCCAAATGGGCAAGCGCGCCATCGTGGTCCATAAAGAGGTGCCTGGCTACATTGGAAACCGGCTCCAGTACGCGCTGTTTCGCGAAGCGCAGTACCTGCTGGAGCAGGGGGTGGCTTCGGCGGCGGACATCGACCTGGCGGCAGAGCTAACGCTGGGACGGCGCCTGGGTGTCACGGGACCCTTTCGAACGGCGGATATGGGAGGGCTCGATGTGTTTGAGGCTATTTCAGCATATCTCTTTCCGACTCTCAGTGCTGGACGCGAGCCGGGCGGGGAGCTCCGGGCGCTGGTGAGCCAGGGCGCCGTCGGCGAGAAGGCTGGGCGCGGATTCTACCCGTGGCCCGATGAAGAGATGCGTCGGATGGATGGCGCGCGCGAGCGGGACCTCATCCGCCGGTGGGTGCAAGATCGCGACGCGTCCACCGATGAGTAGGGGGCCAAGCGCTAGGATGGGCCGGGTTCCGCCGCCGTGGGTCGGACTTGCCGATATGCGCCGGGAAATTCGCCAGCGCCGTGCGGCTCGACGCACGAAGCTCATCGTGCTGGATGATGACCCCACCGGGGCCCAGACACTCTCCGAGGTTTCCGTGCTGACCGACTGGCGCCCCGACAATCTGCAGCAGGCGTTTCGTGACCCGAGCGATTTCTTCTACGTTTTGACCAACACGCGAGCGCATTCGCCAGAGGAAGCCCGAGCCATTATAAAGGACGCTGTCGCGTCTCTTCAGCAGGTGGCCGAGAAGACAGCCACCTCCTTCGACGTGGTTCTGCGTGCCGATTCTACCCTGCGGGGCCACTATCCCCTCGAAGTGGACGTATTGGCCGCGGCGGCCCTGGCGCCGTATGATGCGCACCTGCTGGTGCCGGCTTACGTTGAGGAGGGCCGCATCACCTATCACGGGCGGCACTATTTGCGTCGCGGTGCACAGCTTGTCCCCGTGAGCGCGACGGAATTCGCCAAGGACCACATGTTTGGCTATCGATCATCGAACCTTCGCCAGTGGGTCGAGGAGAAGTCGGCTGGCCGCCTGGCGGCGAGCGACTGCTTGCTGATTCCCCTCGAGGTGACGCGCAGCGGCCCGAGGGCCGTGGCGGAGCGCCTGGCCACGGCGCAGGGCAATGTACCCGTCATCGTGGATGCTGTCAGCTACGAGGACCTGGATGTTCTCAGCTTGGCGGTGTTGGAGCGCCAGGCACACGGGCAGCGGCTCCTTTTCCGGACCGCCTCATCCTTCGTGAAGTCTTACAGCGGTCAGCCTGCTGCGTCAGGTTGGATCGAACACCTGCCCGCGCCGGATGACATTCGGGCGCACGGCGCTCTCGTCGTGGTCGGCTCCCACGTGGAGAGCACGACGCGGCAGCTGGCGCATGCGCTTGACGCCGTGGCGCTCAAGCACGTAGAGGTGGATGTCCCGGGCCTGATGAGCGGGCACCGGCCGTCGGCTGTGGCCGAAGCGGTCCGAGCGGTGAACGAGGGCCTTGGGCGCGGAACGCATGTCGTCGTGTCCACCAGCCGCACGCCCATTCGCGGCCAACAGCGGACGGAGACGCTGCGCATTGGCCAGGAGGTGGCCGATGCGCTCGTTGAAATCGTGCAGTCGGTCGAGGTGCCGCCGCGCATGGTCATCGCCAAGGGTGGCATCACGGCTCGGGAGATTGCCACGCGGGGCCTCTCCATCCGGCGGGCACGTGTTCTGGGGCAAATCGCCTCAGGCGTCTCGGTGTGGGTGGGCCAGCCGGATTCTCGGTGGGCGGGCATGCCCTTGATCGTTTTTCCGGGCAACATTGGGGATGAGCGAGCACTCGGGAACCTGCTTCACCGCATCGGCCATGACTAACCCCTATGCGATGATTTGCTGGAGAAAATGGGCCGCCGACTGTGCCGATTCATCCGGAGGGGGAACACGGTCCCAGAACTGCTCGCTCATCCCCTTAAAAGGATTCGCGTATTCGTACACGATCGGGCCGTCGAAGCCGCGCTCTCGCGCATGGGCCAGATAGTGCCGCCAGTCGACATCACCTGAGGCGAGGTCCGTCCAAACGAAGTCCTGACCCGTACTGCCACGATACGTCACGGCATCGTTAGCCGCCATCCTGACATTTTTGACGTGCAGCATCGCGACTCGCGCATCAATTTTGGCAAACTCGGCGTCGAGATCGGCCAGCGGTGTACCGGCGAAATACACGTTGACCGCATCCAGCACCACCTTCAGGTTTGGCGCGCCCACGTGGTCATGGACGCGGAACGCTGCATCCAGGTTGGGCGTGACGGTGTTTTCGTTGGTCTCAATCAGAATGGCCACTCCCCGGGTTGCGGCGTAGGCGGCAATTTCGCGCAGCAATACCACGTGATTGGCAAATGCACGCTCATACTCCAAAGGGGAATTAACATCATTTCCATATGTTCTAATGGCCGGACATTCTAGGTCAACTGCCAAGTCCACATAAGAGCATAACATGGCGATGGCCTGTTCCTGCAGCGATGGCTCGGACACTGTCAGGGGCACGTAACTCGAAATCGAGCTGATGCTTAAGCTGAGATCGCGCAGCGCTGAACCGAGATCCCGCCGGGCATGGGCCGGCATCCGGCTTGGATTGACCATATCGTATCCCAGGGTTCTGCGGGAGTTGTCCGTCACGGAAAGCGAGTACAGCGACGATCCGCGGATGTCAATCTGGGTGTAGCCAAATTGAGAGGCCCATTGGATAACTTGATAGAGACCAAATGGGTGCGTGCGGGCCACAGATGAGTACAGGGAAAGCTGCATGGTCTAACCCCCGCTCGACAAAGGACTGACACTTATTATAGCATTCCGAGGGGCGAGGCGTTCAGCCTCATCAAAAAGCGGTGCGCAAGGGTGGCGCGTTTCATGATCCCGGCGACGTTATGCAGTGGCTGGGGATGCTCGGCAGGGCCCCGGCGGTGTCGCACATGGCGCCAGCAGGGTGGTTTCAGGACGGCGAGGCTCTGGCCGTGGTGGGTTGGGTGGAATCGTCCGTGAGGGCGGGCGGCCAGGATGCTGGCTCCCGGTGGGAGTTTCACCACGGCAAGCTTCGTTCGAGGAGATTCCCGGGTTCGTATCCGACAGCGTGGCGGCCCTTAAAGCCTGATCCGGTCGCCACCTGAGGCCGGTGAGAATAGCGCCCGGCCCTTGACTTCGCGGCCGTCAAAGCCGCTCGGGCCGCCGGGTTCGAAGGGCAGGTCCGCAGTCACAAGGAAGAAGGTGCGCTTTCCCTGGATTGCCCTGAGACCGTCACGCAGATGGAAGTGGTGGCCGAGCGCCTAATCGGCCAGGCCACCGTGACCGTGCTGGCCGCCAACTACAACGTCATCGCCCTGGTGGCCGGCGGCGGAAGCCGCCTGGTGCTGCGGGCGTCGCTCATGGATGACCCGGTGGCCGCACGATGGGAGGACGCCCAGCGCGAAGTGGCGGTCGCGCAGCACTTGGACGCCACCGGTGTGCGGGTTACCCCGCCCTGGAAGGGCGGGGCCGGACCGGTTCATGTCCAGGGCGGCGCGGTCGTCAGCGCTTGGGATTATGTGCCGCCCACGGCCCGAGAGCCCCTGGACCCCACCGCTCTCGTCGACCGCGTCTCCCAGCTGGCGGCGGCGATGGCCTCATGCCCCGCTCCCCTGCCGCGGCTGGGCGCGTGGTCCGTGTCGCGAAGGGCCGCCGGGTTCTTGCGGTCGGCCCGAGATCCCGGCCTGGGCCCCCTGCTGGGGTGGTGGGCGGAGATGGATCAGTGGCTCGGTGCTGTGGAGGACCGCCAACTGCGGCCTTGCCATGGGGATGCACATCCCGCCAACCTCCTGCCGGGCCCCAGCGGCTGGCACTGGACCGACTTCGAAGACGCGGCCCTTATGCCGCCCCTGTGGGACCTGGCCTCGATGGCCGCCAATGTGTGGCTCACGCACGGGCGCGGCCATCCGCTGGTCCAAGCGATGGCGGCCTCACTGCCGCACCCCGAGGACCGAGAGCAGTGGCAGCGGGTGGTGTGGGCGCGCGCGGTGCTCAGCACGGTGGTCAATACGTGGTGGGCGCGCACCGGCGCGGGGGATGCCGCCTTCGCGGCCCTGCAGCGGACTCGGCTGCCGGCGCTCGCGCGGGACCTGGGCGTCCTGTGAGGAAAGGGGAGTCGCGCCGCTACACGCGGCCAAACATAGTCTTTTGTTTCCACGCGTCCTTTGGGACGCTGGTTGCCGACTCGATGCTTCCTGCTTCACGGGGGCCAGTTTCGCCGGGCCGCTCTCCCGGCCAGCGCCATCCCCTCCACAGGCGTTTTGCGTCTCCGGGAAACTCCCGGCGACAAGCGGCGCGAGGTTCCGCGCCGCGTTCCAGTCCCGGTCGATCGCCAACCCACACACCGCACACTGGAAGACCCGCTCCCCCAGCGGCATCTCGTCCTTCACGGCCCCACAGGCCGAACAGGTCTTGGTGGACGGGTAGAAGCGCGGGGCGATGACCAACTGGGATCCGTACCACTGGGTCTTGTACGCCAGCATCTGCCGGCACTCCGACCACCCAGCGTCCGTGACGGAGCGCGCTAGCGAGTGGTTGCGGATCCTGCCCTGCACGAAAAGGTCCTCGACCACGATGACCGACTGGGCTTTCGCCAGGTCCGTGGTGGCTTTGTGCAGGAAGTCCGCGCGCCGACAGCGAATGCGGCGATGCAGCCGCGCCAATCCCGCCGCCGACTTGCGCCGGTTGTGCGATCCCCGCTGTTTGCGGCTGTGCAGGCGCTGCCGGTGGCGCAGGCGGCGCTCGGCTTGCGCCAACGGCTTGGGCGATTCGATCCGGGTTCCGTCCGAGATCACCGCGAAGGACGTGAGGCCCAAATCCACGCCGACCACCGGACCCTCGACGGGTTGCGGGTCCTCGCGCTCGACCTCCACCGCCAGGGATACGCACCAGCGATCCGCCTCGCGGCTGACGGTGGCCGAGAGGATCCGGCCACCGAACTTCTCCGTCGCTTCCTTCGTCCGCACGCCGCCCACGCGCGGCAGCGTGACCGACTCGGGCGGACCTTGATGCTGCCGGTGAGCCGGAAGGCGTCTCACCGCCCGTGCTTGCGGCGGAAGCGCGGGAACCCGACGGGACGACCCGCCTGGCGCCCACGCCAGAAGTTGGCGAAGGCCCGGTCCCAATCGCGCAAAGCCTCTTGGCTACAGCACTTCGAGACGCCGCAGCCCCAGGATCGCCCCGGCTTGTCCGCACTCCATCGCCGGTGATCTCCGCCGCGTGCGGAACAGGCTTCCCGGCATCCAGCAGACGCTGGCACACCGCCCGACCCCCGTTGTGGGCGTACCGCGCCGCTCCCGCCGCGCTGTCGGCTCCAGTTCGCAGCGAATTGCCTGGTTACCCGTCATTCCTCGCTCGCCGCCTTCAGCGCCTTCTCGGCCCGGTGCCGGGCTGACCGTCGCCCAGACAACTGCGCGCCCAGGCTGGTCAGCACGTCGGTCATGTCCTGCCCCAAGTCGTCCCCGGCCTCTCCCGGATCGCCCACCACCAGACGCCGGCCCTGGGCGGCCAGCGCCGCCTCGACATATTCGGCGCCGAATCGCATGAGCCGATCTCGGTGCTCGACGGCCACGATGGCGACGGACGGGTCCGCGGGCACCTTCATCAGCTGGGGGCGATGGCCACTGAGCCCCGAGCCCACTTCCGTGACCGTGCGCACCACGGGCCAACCCTTGCGCGTCACAAACAGAACCACCCGGGCCACCTGCCCATCCAACTCGGACCGCTGATCCGAGGAGGACACCCGCGCACAGACCGCCACCCCGGTGGGCTCCTCCTTCGGCGGCTTCACGATGATGGTGCCGGTGGGCAATTGCTCTGCGGGCACGGGCCGTTTGCCATCGCCGTACATCCGCCACGCGGCTTGGCAGCTGATGCCTTGATCCTTCGCCCACGTGCTCAGTTTCATGCCACCAATACATCACAGTCGCGGATGTACGGTGATATAACCCGTCAACCGATGATGCCCTCTGCTGAGCAGCGTCTTGCGACCCTAGCCTATCATCCAGCCCATCCAGGTCGGCCAGGCGAGGAGAGAAGCGCCGACTCGGCGCAGACGGCTAAGATGGCACGCCGCGCCATCGCTGTGCAGTCTCCCTCATCCGCCTCCACCGCGGTGGCCGCCGGTGGGCGGCGGCGCGACATGGACAGGCTCACAGCCACGAGTGCAAGCCCAGCCAAGGGGAGCAGCGTGCCGCTGACCGCCGCGGGCGCCGCCATCCCACCCCACGGGCCGCGGCGCTGGGCTGCTTGGCCGGAGCTCGATCGGTTCGGCTGGCGCCTGGCCCTCCAGCGAATTCCGCTGGACCCGTGGGGGCAGGCTCCTAAATCGCTATCGTCTCGCCCACGGCCGGCCGGCGGATTTCGATGCCCAGGTGGCTGGCCTCGCGGTCGAGCACGTTGCCCAGTACCTTAAGGCCCCAGTCATTCATCAAGCCGTCGTGAATGGCATAGGCGCGGCGGGGCCGCATGCGCCGCAGGTACAGAATGAGGTCCATCATGGTCAGCCAGGGCGCCTGCCCCGCCACCAGCAGCGTTTGCACCGGAATCTCCGTCAGGGCGTCGCCGGGATGGAACACCGTGCCGTCAATGAGAAAGCCGATGTTGTTGGAGGGCGGCCAGTCGGGGTGGGCCACGTGGTGCCGCTCGCCGACCGCCTCCACCGAGAACCCGGCCACCGCGACCTGGTCGCCATGGCGCAGGACGTGCACCCGGTCGCCCAGCACCTGGAGCGGCTCCGCGGCCTCCTGGCAGGTGTATACCACCAAGTGCGGGTCAGCATCGGCCGCGGCGATGAGGCGCTCCGCATCCAAGTGATCGAAGTGCACGTGGGTCACCAGCACCGCCGCCGCACCGGCCAGCACGTCCGGCTCAGGACTCAGCGCCCCCGGGTCGATGACCAGCCGCTGCCCACCCTTCTCCAGTCTCACACACGCATGCCCAAATTTCGTCAGCTCCACGGGTGCCACTCCTTTTCCGATCAGCCTTGATCCAGGCTACACCATTGCCTGGCCGGGCGCCGCTGGAATGCCACGGGAAAGCCCATGCAAGGACCGTCGATGGCCAATGGGGGCGGCCGTCGCTGCCGCCCGGGCTGTCTTGAATAGCGCGAACGTAAGATACAATGTTGCTGGCAGTAGCGCCGCATTCCCCTGGGTGCGTGGCCTGATAAGTGGGGGAGGTGATGCAGATGATGAACGTTTTGCCCACGGGGTTTGTGGGGCTTGTCCTATTGTGGATCCTCGCCATGTTGCTGGTCCCCCTATGGATCAGCGTGCATCTGGGCAACAAAAAGGGGCAGCAGGTTCTCGGATGGGTGGTGGGCACATTTCTCGGGTGGATCGGCGTCGTCATCATGCTGGTGATTTCGCCGTCGCTCGACGCCCAGCGCCAAGAAGCCCTCCGCACCGGATTTCCCTGCCCCTTCTGCCAGGAGCCTGTGCGGCACGGCGCCACCGTGTGCCCCCACTGCCAGCGGGACTTGGGCCGGCAGTAGCTCCTGCCTCCCTGGGCCCTGGGGTGTCCGCCGCCCGGGCCGGGCCCCTTCCAGTACACCTTATCGCATCCAAACGAGGCGAGCCGGGTGAGATACTCGCGGGCCTCGTCCGGCAGGAGCGGCGAGACGAACTATACCCCCTCGAGAGAATCCGCATGGGGGCGGCCCGTTGGCTCCCACGGGCCGCAATGCCAGCGGGCCATCCCCAGCGGGCGCTGCCGCATCGGCTTCACCTCGACCGGGAGGGTTCCGGGGGGACACAAAGGAGAAACAGCGGCCAGCGCGAATCCCAGCGGATGGCCACCGCATCTGCCAGCACGCTGCTGGCGGCATCGCGGGAAGCCACCGGCGTCATGGTCTTGACCTCCTCAAATCCGCAGACTCGCAAATCGTTAGTTTCCTCAGGCGCTCTTGGCTCGGGCGCTGAGCGTTCAGCAAATTTCCTTAGGCGAGGCATCGCGCCTCTCGGGCCGTGAATAGAGGTGAGCGCGCCGCATGGGCTGCCTGGGTCGGCGGGCCTGAGAATCGCTGGCGGTGCGCACCACCGGCACCGGGACACGGTCACCGGCGCCGGGCGGTGGCGCCGACCCGCACTTGGAGCAGACCGGGTTTCGGCGGAGGCTGTGCGAGCCATCGGTGGGGGGCGCTGCGGGTGGACCCACATGCTGGGCCAACGGCAGGAGCGGTTGGCGCAGCAAGCCACTCCGGCGCGGCGCGGGGGCAGGACTCAGTCGCCCCCCGTGTCGTCGGCCAGCGGCACCCAGCGGCGCCATGCCCAACCCGCGGACACCAAAAGGGCCAGGACAATTCCTCCGGCGGCAAACGGCAGGACCGAGCCGTAGGCCACGCCGGTGTACACCCCGGCCAATCCCAGCTGGAAAGGCAGCGTACCCAGCGCCGTCGTCCACAGAAGCGGAAGGAGCCCAACATTTAAGATGCCGGCCATGTAGTTGACCAGGTGGTAGGGTACCAGCGGAACAAAGCGGACGGCCAAAAGCCCGAGCGATCCACGCCGCGACAGCCACGACCTCAGCCACGGCAGATGCCGGCGCACCAGCCGCATCGCGTGCGGCCGCGCCACCGCTTTGGCCAGCAGCGCCGCCGCACCGGCGCCCAAGATGCCACCCACCCACGAGTAGGCGATGCCGGGGATGACGCCGAAGGCAGACATCAGGCCGATGGAGATAAGCTCCGACGGCGCCGGAATGATGGAGAACACCGCCATGACCACGATGCCCACGCCGACGCCCAGCACCCCGGCATCTTGGGCCCACGACAGCACCTCGTACAGGATTCCGGTGTGGATGCCTTCAAAAAACAGCCCCAGCATCAGAACGACCAGGGCGGCCCAAACCAGCAGCAGAAAGCGCGGCGCCGCCAAGTGGGGGTGGGCGCGCAGAGAAGACTCTTCGGGCACTCCCTCATCCCCCTCGCTGTGCGCTTAGTCCCAACCCTCGGCCTTCCTGCCAGCATACCGGGGCTGGCTAAGAAGATTCTGAGCCCGTCATCGCCTGACGGCTCAGTATGGTACCCGCCGCCGGGACGTGCTAGTGTCGGCCAAAGCGCCGTCAGTCCCGCAACGGCAGGCCATACCGGGCGAACCGCGAGGCCATGGCGCCGCAGGAGGCGGTGGCCTCGGTGTGGTGTAGGCCGTGGTGGCTCCGGGATAGAGCGTGAGTGTGACCGTGTTGCCCGCAGCCTTCATGGCGGTGTCGAACTGCAGGGCCGTTTGCCACGCCACGCGGCGGTCACCGGCTCCCTGCGGAAACCCATCGGCGCCTTGATGGCCCCCAAGTGGGGAGGCTGCCGGGCGAAGTGTCGGCGGACGGCTGGATGCGCAGCTCCGGTTCTCCAACGTCCCCTGTTGGTAGAGGGCGGTGCCGACAGCGGCACGGGCAATTTGCCAGGAGAGGGGGATGCTCAGCCCCGAGAGGG
This sequence comes from Bacillota bacterium, assembly GCA_021846505.1. GTDB lineage: Bacteria > Bacillota > Sulfobacillia > Sulfobacillales > JAIMBI01 > JAJZWV01. The sequence continues at coordinate 12,464 of JAJZWV010000016.1, read as the reverse complement.
GCTGAGTGCCACGGCCGCCCGCAGCCCGGCCGCATGCTCGCCAGCTTGAGCGCGGCGCTGTCCCCGACAGAGACCCCCATAAGATAGAGGCGCCGGCGGCTAATGCGCACCAGCGACTCCACCGCGTGGATGCCAGACAGCGCGCCCCCGCCACGGGGCCCACGAACTTGGCATCGCGGCGCCTGCCTCTGATCTCCTCTGATCTCCTCTGTTCAGGTGCGCGGCTGCCGTGCGGCCGCGTCCACCGCCCGGGCCAGCGCGGCCGGGAGCGGCGACGCCTGCTCAGCCAGGGCGCACAGCGCGTTGACCACCCGCAGCGGCTCCGGATCGAGGGGCCGCGACGCTAGAAGCCGTGGGTGGGCCACCAGGACCGCAAGCGCTCGGGCGCGCGAGATGGCGACGTTCAGCCGATTGATGTTGAGCAAAAACTCTTCGCCATGGGGAGCGCGCTCTCCATCCGCGGCCGCCGTGCTGTAAATCACCACCGGCGCCTCCTGCCCCTGAAACTTGTCCACGGTACCCACCCGACTGCCGGCGGGGAGCACATGGGTCAGGAGGTTCACCTGTCGATTAAACGGGGCCACCACCAAAATATCGTCCAGGGTCAGGGGATGGGCCTTGCCAGTCTGATCCACCCACTCGCCGCCCGCCAGGGCGGACACTAAGGCGAGCACCGCCGCCGCCTCCTCGGGCGACGCGCTGTCATTGGCCAGCGGCCCCGACACCGGGACGTGCCACAGGCCGGCGGCGTCGGCGCCGGCCACCCGGATGTGCTGGAGCTCCAGACCCGGCAGGGCGGCGAGCCGTCCCTGGTAGGCGAGGTTGGCCACAAACCGCGTAATTGCCGGGTGCATGCGGCGCGTCTGGCCGAGAAATAGGCCGCGGTCCGCCGGCATGACCTCTTGTCCATCCAGCAGGTGGCTCAGCGCCGACGCATCGCTTTCCATAGGATGCACCGTCACGCGCGGCTGGCGCAGCTGCTGGGGGTCGCCCACCAGGATGAGGTTCTGGGCGGCTGTGGCTGCGGCCAGCGCATTGGCCAGCGGCACCTGGCCGGCTTCATCAATCACCAGGTAGTCGAGCTGCTGGTCCAGCGCCTCGCTCACAAACAGCCAGGCCGTTCCTGCCACCAGGTTGGCCTGCCGCCGCCGGACGGCGCTTTCGATGGACCCGTTGGTGGTGGTCGGGCGAATGCCCGGCACCTTGACCGGGTCCACCCCGCTGGAGATTTTCTGCAATCCGCTCACCAGATGGGGCGGGGCGGCCCCTCCCACGGCCTGCAGCAGGTTGCCAATCACTTTGTGGCTGGGCCCCATGACGCCGACGGTGTGCCCCGCCTCCACGAGCTGCACGATGACGTGTGCGGCCAGGTAAGTTTTGCCGGTGCCGGGCGGGCCCTGCACCGCGAGGTAGCTTCGGTCCAAGTCCAGCGCCAGCCGCTCGGCCCCCCGCACCAGACTGTCCGCCGGCACAGCGCCGCCGGCCGCCAGCGTGGCGGTCCGAAAATCCGGCGCCTCACGGTACAGCAGGTGCCGGGCCGCCTGATAGAGGCCGGTGCCCCCCGCGAGCGCGTGCGCCAGGCGCTCTAAGGCGCTGACAATGCTGGGAGCGGCGATTACCAGGTTGGGCACCAGGTGCTGGGGATGCGGCGCCCAGAGCGGCCGCGGGAGCTTCACCACTCCTTCCTCAGGATCCACGTGAACCAGATCCCCCAGTTGCTGCCCTGTGCTCGGGTCGGCCACTTTGCTGCCGGCCGTCAGCTTGAACGGCTGCGCGGGGTCAAACTGGTACACATCGACGCCCCCGGGCTCGCTGGCCACCCAGGTGAGGTTGGCAATGGACTCCGAGTCATCGAATAACTCTTCAGGGGTGGATCGCTTGCGCGCGGCCAAGTCGGCGCGCACCGTGCGCTCCTCGCGCCAGTGATACTGCAGCAGGTGGCCCAAAAGCTGGTGGCCCGGGTTCGTGGAGCCCAGCAGCCGATCGATCTCCGGAAGCTGGGTTTCGGCCGCGCCTTCCTGCACCCCCTCGTAAGCCGGTGTGCCCTGGTGCTGGGCCGCCAGCGCCCCAAGCCATGCATGCAGGCCCATGAGTGATCGGCATTCGGCCTCGTTGTAGCGCTCCAGCTCCGTCAGCCAGCGCTGCTCGCCGCTGTCTTCCCAGCGGTGGTAGTACACCGCCGTCATGCTGCCCTCGATGGTGCCGGCCGCCCGCGGCGGCACCAGGTCCGCGTAAAACGCCTCGACCTGCGGCAGCCCATACTCCTCCACCGCCAGCTGCACCGATCGGCGGAGCACCTGATACAGGTCCACAAACACTCCTGCGCGCAGCAGCGCGTCCAGCTCCCGCTGGCGGGTGGCGGTGCGGGCCATCAAGGCCGCCAGCAGCTGGCGGGCGGCGGATCCATAGTGGTACACGTGCATGGTGGGCTGAGCCGCGGCGAGCGCCTGCACCTGGTCCACCCACGTCATGAGCGCCTCACGCTCTTTGGCGCGGTCGTGCGCCCATCCAAAGTTCCAGGCCGCCTGGGTCCCGCCGCCTCCCTCGATCCACCCCCACAGGTAAGCCAGCGGGCCCCCGGTGGCCAGCCCGTCGCTCTGGATGGATAGATACAGGTCGCCGTCGGTGGCGGGCGGCAGCATCCGAAAACCCCGCTCCGCATCGGGCAGCACCTCGCAGTGCAGTCCAGGCTCGTCGTGCTGCCGGAGCTGCAGGCGGGCTTGCCGGGACAGCCGCGCCAAGGCGTGCGGCCCAATGCCCGGGACGTGGGCCCCTTCGGCCAGCGTGGCCAACTTGGCCAGCGTGTCGACATTGGCGGCGTGGAGGGTCGCGACCTCCACTGCACCGGCGCCGCCCGCAAGCGCCACGTGGTCGTCGCGGCGGCGCACCTCGTCACACGCGGGCCGCCAGTCGCAGTGCTGGCACGCGGATACCGGCTCGGGGTACACCGCCGCCGAGGCCGGCTGAGTGTCGATCCACTCCACCAGCCGCCCCTGCGCGCTTTTGACATACGACGAAAAGTCCTGTGTGGACAGTGCCACGGTGCGGTCGCCGCCCAGCGCAATGTGCATGTGCCGAGGAGACACCCCTTGCACGTCCTCCAGCAGCAGGCTGTAGAACGCCAGCTGCGTGACCGCCTCGCCGCGGGCCCGCTTGGACAACTTGGCGTCCAGGGGCTCGTAGTGGTAGGGCCCAAAGCGGCTGGGTGCCTCCTCGCTGTCCACGCGCATCAGGAAGTCGGGCCGGCCCACCCAAGGCCCGGCGGACAGCTCGCCCTGGTCAATCACCGACACGCCGCGGCGCATGGCGTCCAAGGTTTCCGCGATGCGCTGGCGCGGCCCGCCGCCCCCAATCGCGGTCAAGTCGGGGTGCTGAGCGGCGAGCGCGTCGCGGACGCGCTGCTCGTGCTGCAACCCTTGGTCCGCCAGAAATTGCCCCATCGCGTCGCGCACGGGGCGCTCTGCCAGCCCCTCGCGGTGCTCCCGGTTCAGCAGCAGCTTGCGGGGGCATGACAAAAAGTCCACCAAGTCAGTGGCACTGAACCGGGGGTCACCGCTCAGATCTTCGCTGGACATGTTTCTGACGTCCTCCTTACGCTCTCCCTGCGCACCCATCATCGGGTCGAGGCGATGTCAAAAACGCCGCACCCGCGGAGCCGACGGGGCTGGCGGCGGCGGGGCCGACAGGCGAGGCGGAGTGGGGGGGTGCTCGAGGCGCCTCAGCCTCCGCCACGTGGCCGGGTGCGACGCCCACACCATGTTGGTCAAGCTTTTGCCGGTGAACCGCGTGGGCGAAATGCGGCGGAGCGCCGCCGCCAGCTCGCGGCGGTACCCATGGCGCCCGGCAAAGGCGTCCGCGTCGTATTCGGACTGGCGGCTGTACACCGACCACATGGCCATCACCAGCAGCGTCATGATCACTGAGGCCAGCGCAATCCCGAAGGCGATGAGGGCCATCCCATCACCCCCTTGGCCTCGCCGCCCGCGGCGGCGGCTTATGACGTTGCCCAGCACAATCCCGAGGCCAATCCACCCGGCCAGCCACCCCAGCCAGTTGCCGGCGGTGCTCATCAGGGACAGGCTGCTGGTCATCACAGTGTGGCGCCCGCTCAAGTGCCCCAGCTCATGCGCCAAGATCGCCTCCTGCTCCTCGCGGGGCAGGGACAGCGCTCCCTCGGTCAAGGCGACGTGGCGGGTGCCCAGCGCACAGGCGTTCACCGTGGCCGTCGGCATGACATGCAGCGTAATGGGCCGGTGGTAGCCGGTGCGCGCCCGCACATCCGACAGCAGCGCGGTCAAATGCGCTCGCTGGGCGGGGGTGGGCGGCCGAAAGCCAGCGGTCCAGGCGGCCACAGCCTGGCCTAGGGGCGACAGGCCCACCAGGACCAGCGCCCCCTCGAGGAAAAACCCCAAGGGGATGGGGGCGCCGCTGTTGAACGCGGTGGCCACCAAGCTCAGCAGCACGCTGTTGTAGGCGAACACCACCGCTAAAATGGCGAGGAGCGTGATGTACCAAAGGGTGCGCCCCATCACCCGCAGCACAGCCACCGCGCTCCCTCCTCTGCCCCCGTCGCTCTATGGTATACGTATATCTTACTTTATCCGATAGCAAGGATCAATGAGGAGGGACCCCGCCGTGGAAGTTCGCCAGGTGGGGGGAAACCCCTCCATCGACTTTCCTGTGGTGCTGCCGGGACCCGGGGTGAATCGCGTCGCGAGCCGGGGCGGGTGGGCGGCCCCGGACGCAGCCCAGATGGGTCGCGGAGTAGCCCCGGCGGACTTTGCCGCCGACTGGGGGGACTCGGTATCCGACGGTGGTGCGGTTGTGGCAGTCGAACTGGCGATCTTTTATCGGTATCCCGAGGGGCTGCGCCGCCCCATCTACACCGCGAACCTCATTGAAGGGTTCCACCGGCCGCTGCGCCGGGAGGACCAAGAGCTAGAGCCTCAGCGACGCACACGGCGCTGACAAAAATGCTGTACCTGGCGGGCCAAGAGGCCCAGCGGCAGGGGACGCAGCCTCTGCCGAACTGGGGCGAGATTCTGGGGCAGTTGGTCATCTACTTTGAGGACCGGCTGGCACCCCGCGCTAGTACCGCACCGTGATGCGGCGTGCTACGCCATCCACCTGCAGCTATCCGCCAAGGCCCCGTCATAGTCGAGGGGTGTGAGATGCCATAAGGGCTTGGCGTGTGGACTGGACAGCGGCCGCCCGGTGGAGTGCCGTGGCACCATCCACACCGAACGCGCCGCACTGGACGCCGTCGCGGTCCCTGATTGGTGTATATCGTAGCCTCGAATTACCCAGGGTCGGCATGGGAGGTTCCCCAGTGTCAGCATGAGGAATTTCCCAGTTTCCGCGCCGGGTCTGGGCAATTGCGGCCCCCTTCTCTAGGGTAAGCCTCGGAACCCCGCGGGGGTTCCGAGAGGGGGATCGTGGGAGGTATAGTCTCGATGCATCAGCAAACCCGCATGAAGGAACTACAGGCCCAAGGGCCGGGGCCAAGTGCCATCGCGACGGCGCTCGGCCTCGACCGGAAAACCGTCCGCAAGTACCTGGCGCGTGAGGACGTTTCGCCCACCCCGCCGGGGCCCGTCGGCCCGGCGCGGCCGTCTCAATTGGACCCCTACACCGCGACGATCCCGGGCTGGCTGGCGGAGGACCGGCACCGGTCCTATAAGCAACGGCATACGGCCCAGCGCATTGGGGAACGGTTGCGCGCCGAGTACCCGACCTTTCAGGGGGCGTACTCCATGGTCCCGCGCTATGTCAAAGGACTGCGGACGACCGCTCCGACCCGTGGCACCCTGGAGCGGGTCTGGCATCCCGGGGAGTGTCCGGGCGACTTCGGCACCGCCGACGTCGTCATGGACGGCCGCACCCCGTCCAGCAAGTATCTTACCGTGAGCTTTCCGTACAGCAACGCCGGCTATGTGCAGTGATTCGGGGGCGAGACGGCGGAATGCCTCGTCACCGGGCTCCAAGCCGTGTTCACGCACGGGGGGACCGTCCCCCCGCGCTGCATCTGTGACAACGCGTCGGGGGTGGGTCGGAAGGTGGCGGACACCGTCCGCCTCACCGACCTGTTTCAGCGGTTTCAGGCCCATTACCGGTTCACCGTCCCCCTGTGCCATCCGTACAGTGGCCACGAAAAAGGGCACGGGAAAACAAAGTCGGGTACGGGCGGCGGCACTTGCTCGTGCCGCCGCCTGTGGTGGTCGACGGGGCGGCCACCAATGCCACGCGGCTTGACCGCTGTGTGGCGGACGAGGCTCGGCCCCCCTACAAAAAAGGGCGCTGCATCGCGACGTGGGCCGAGACCGACCGGGTGTAAGCGCCAGCTCTACACTCCCCAATAGCACCACCGGCATGTCCCCAAACACAGCACCCGGCATTTCCCCAGATCAGCAGTGCCATTTCCCCAGATCACCACCAGGGAAGTGGCGGGCGCCGGTGGGTGTCGCGACGTAGGGGCCGCCGCTCAGGGGGGATCCGCCCCCGGGAGCGCGAAACGCTCCCGGGGGCGGATCGAGCCCCAGAAGGAGGCGGCCGCGCATGCGCGCAATTGGAAGGAGTGAATCCATGGCGATGCGAGACCAGTATCGGCAGGGGATGAGCATTAGTGCGGTTAGTCGGGAGACGGGGGGGACCGGAAGACGATTCACGAGATCGTCACGGCCCCGGCGCCCCGGGCGGACCATGGGCCGCCCGGGCCTCGCAGCCCCGACTCCTCGACCCCTACCTCGGTATATCCGTCAGCGGACCCGCGAGGGCTGCTGGAACAGCGTGGTGGTGTTCGATGAGATTCGGGCGCAAGGCTATCCGGGCGGCCTCACCCTGGTGCGGGCGTTCATCGCTGGGCTGCGTCCCGCGCGGACCCCCGTGGGGGTGATGCGCTACGAAACGTCGGCGGGGCGCCAGGCGCCGTGTGACTGGGCCGCGTTCGGTGAGACGGTGGACCCGGAGGGCACGGTGCGCCAGCGGTGGGCGTTCGTCTACACCCTGAGCGACTCGCGCTGCCTATACGTGGAGTTCGTGCGGGATACCACGCAGGACACCCTGCTGGCATGTTTGGAGCATGCGTTCGCGGCCTTCGGGGGCGTGCCCGAAGAAATCCTGTCGGACAATATGCCCCCGATGGTCCTGCAGCACCCCCGGGGGGGCCCGGTGACTTGGCACGCGCGGTTTCTCGATTTCGCGCGCTTCCCAGGCTTTGTCCCGAAAGCGGCCGAAGCCTACCGCGCGCAAACGAAGGGCCAGGCGGAGCGCCCCACCCGATTGGCCCATCTGCCGTACCACCAGACGCTGGAGACCTTCGATTTCGCCTTCCCGCCGAGCCTGGATGAGCGGCAGGTCCGGGAGCTGGCCACGCTCCCGTGGGTGGATGCGGCCGCCCATCGCGCGGCCCTCGACCCGCCCGGGGTGGGGAAAACGCCCTGGTTGGTGGCCCTGGCGATTGCGGCGATTCACGCGCGCCACTCGGTGTACTTCGTGACGGTGCAGGATCTCGTGGCCGACTGGCGCAAGGCCTGGCACGAGAACCGCTTTCCGCAGCGCCTGGCCGTCTACACGCGGCCCAGCTTCTGTGTATCGACGAAGTCGGGTACCTGGCCCTCGACCGGACGGACGCCCATCGATTCTTCCGCGTGGTCAGTGCCCGGTACGAAACGAGTCGCCGGGCGCTCACGTCCCACAAAGGCTTCAGCGAGTGGGGCGGGCGACCCGGTGCTCGCGACGGCCATCCTCGACCGGCGGCTCCACCATGCCACCATTCTGAACATCCGGGGCGAGTCCTACCGGCTGCAGGACAAAAAGCGGGCGGGGACTTGGGCCGGTCCGCCGGCTGGCTCGGCCGGTCCGACCGCCCTCCGGGCCCCCGGCCCGGAGGCGGATCTGACACCGGGTGTCACCCAGGAGGTATGATGGATGGCGTTTGTACGGTGGCGGGGCGCGAGTGCCCCACGCCTCGCGACGGTGTGGGAGGCGGGGCACCCCCGTCAGGTCTTGTTAGCGCATCGGCACGGAGAGTGCTCGGCCGCCGGGGCGTTGCGCGAAGCACTCGACGCCCAGTATCCCGCGCTGCGGATCGACTGGGCGGCCATGGACCGCGCCTTGGCGGTGGGGCCGCCCGGGCGCCCCGCGCTCACGCCTGCCGCCCGGACCTGGGCGGAGACGGCCCACGACCTCCGGACCTGGGCGCTCACCACGGACCTCCCGGGTGACCGGGGAGCCCTGGAGTCGGCGGCCAGCGTCCTCTCGCGGTGGGCCGCCCGCCCGGTGGCCCCGGCGCCGTAACCGTTCCGCCCTCCCGGACCCTCCGGCCCCTGCTGCGATGGGTCGAAGGGTCCGGCGGTGCGGATGGCCGATGCCGTGATGTCCCGGTGTGTCTGGTGCTGATTTGCGGACATGGCACCTGGCGAACTGGGGAAATGTCCGTTGGCGATCTGGGGAAATAAAGATCGCTGTTGACACGGGCCGCGGGGCGGCCGCTTCCGCGGGCGGCCTTCGACCCGGTCCGCTACGTCACCGTGCGTCACTCCGACCCCTCTCTGGCGCCTCTTTCTCGGCCGACACGCGGCCAGCCTCATCGTCTTTTTCCTCCTAGCCCTGCTCGTCGCTGTCTCCGGCGAAGTCCGCTTCGGTGGCGCCCTGCTGGCGACGCGACCTTTCTGGGTCGTCTTCCCGCCCATGCTCGCTGCGACCGCCACGGCGGTGCTGCTGGCGCTCTGGTCCAGGCAGCCTGCCGTGGGCGCGGGAGTGACCAGCATCCTCTGGATGGGCCAAATGCTCACGGCCCACGCGTTGCTCACCTATGCCTGGGGTCGGCGCCTCCTGTGGTTTCTTGTGGTGCATGGCGTGCCGCGAGGCGCACTGGTGGCGAACGCCCTCACGCTGATGGTGGTTGCCTTGGCGATGGGAATCGGAGCGCTTCTGCTGGTGCGAGACAACGAGCGCTACGTCTGATTGGGGGAAGTGGCAGCATGAATCTCTCCGTTCACGGGGTGGGGAAATCGTACGGACGTGTTCAGGCGCTGACTCGGATCGACCTCGAACTAGAACAGGGCATGTTCGGCCTGTTGGGACCGAATGGCGCTGGCAAGACGACCCTTCTGCGCATCCTTGTCGGGATCACCCGTGCGGACAGCGGGAGCGTGCGGGTGGACGGGAAGGACGTGACCCGCGAGCCGGGTCGGACGAATCTCAGGAGGCGCCTTGGCTACCTGCCGCAGGAGTTCGGCTTCTATCCTGAGATGACGGCAGCGCAGTTCCTGGACTACATGGCGATTCTCAAGGAGATGGACGACGGGAGCATGCGGCGTCGGCACATCAGAGAGGTGCTCGAGCTGGTCGGCCTGCGTGAAGACGCTGACCGCAGACTTAAGGGCTTCTCCGGCGGTATGCGTCGTAGGGTCGGCATTGCGCAGGCGCTGCTCGCCGATCCCGATATCCTGATCGTCGACGAGCCGACCGCGGGACTGGACCCTGAGGAGAGGATCCGCCTGCGCAATCTGCTCGCAGGGCTCGCCACCGACCGGCTCGTCATCCTGAGCACCCACATCGTCGAGGACATTAGCCAGACCTGTCGCAACTTAGCGCTGGTCGCAGTGGGGGAAGTGGTCTACGACGGCAGCGTCGCAAACTTTATCGACGCGGCCCGGGGTGTCGTGTGGGAACTGCGGACGGCAGACGGCGCGAGTCCGCCGACAGGCTGGACCCAGGTGGCGACCGTGGCCGAGGCGGGCGGGGTGCGCTACCGTCTCGTGGGCGAAGGCGCTCCCGCCCCAGCCGCGATTCCTCAGCCCGCTTCGCTCGAAGACGCTTACGTATGGCACATGCGGATCAAACGACGAACGCACCCATGAAGTTGGGAACCAAGAATGGACCAGCAGTCGGGACGGCGGCGCCTTTGAGTTGGGAGCCGCCGTCCCGGGTATCTGAGTGGCAAGGGAGAATCGGGCTCGGGCGGGGCGCCCGCCGAGCATTACCCCCGAAGCCCGGGTCTGGATCATCAATCTGGCGTGTCAACAGCCCAAGGATCTGGGTGGGGAGCCCGAGTTTTGGAGTGAAGCTGCTGGCTCGATACGTGCGAGCACGCCGGCCCCGCCCAACCAGAACGCCCCCAGCGAGAGTTGGCACAGCCTGCTCGAGCGCGAGTGCTTGGGGAATGAATCCTGCGGCGACTTCCCGGACGCGTACCGGACCGTGACGGCGTGGATTCATCACTACAACACGGTGCGGTACCACGGGAGTCTGCCCGATTGGCTCCCGGTGGAGGGCTACCGCCGGGCGCTCGCTGGGATCCTGACCCTGAAACCGGTTCGGGCGTGACCCGCAGGCGTCACGCCCCCAACAACCACGCGAGGGCATGAAAACCGGCGGGATTGTCCATTATCCGGGGGTTAAACCGCACAGGTCGTGACCCGACGAAGGAATAAGCCGGAATCGGCAACACCTCGCGGATGAGGCTACTCTTGGTCCGGCAACGCGCCGCACTCCGAGCGGAGCGGCTGGCACCCCGCGCTAGTACCGCACCGTGATGCGGCGTGCTACGCCATCCACCTGCAGCCACCCGCCGTGCGGGATTGCCAGCTGCGGGTCCGTGTGGCCAAAGTCCACATTGAATACCACCATGAGGTGGGGATGGTATTCGCCGACGGCCGCCAAGACCGCTTCGCGCTGGGCATGTGCATACGCCGCCTTCGCATCCGGCCTGCGGGGGTTGTCCAGCGACACGGCTTTCGGCCTTCCCACCAGCAGCGCGGAGAATCGCTGCAAGAGGCCGCGCTCTCCCATGCCCAGGAGGACCCGGTAGACATATGAGGCCGGCGGCAGCTCCTCGGAAGTTTCGATGAACAACACCGCGCCGTCGTAGCACTCGAGGGGTTTGAGGTAGCGCCCCGCGCGCAGGTGGAAGTCGATGATTTCGAGACTGCCGCCCCACGAGGGGCCAGCCACCTGGCGGGCGGAGCCCGCCCACTCCCAGGGCGCGGCAGGCTCAAGGGTCGGCGCCGCTGCGAGGCTGGCCGGGTTGCTCCAGTCGCACTGCTCCTCATCCGTGTACTCGGCCACGGCGGGAAGCACCCAGTCCCCACGGTCAAACATCGCCCGCCGCAGGGAGGCTTCCGTGAGCGGGTGCATCGCCCCCGGCCGCCCCCACTGCACCATGACGGCGCCGCCGTGGTACGCAACCACACCGAGGCCCCACAGAAAGTGCAGCAAGTTGGTGTTGTCGCTGTAGCCAAAGAACGGCTTTAAATGGGTCCCCAGGATGTCGGGGTCCAGATGGCGCAGCACCTTGATTTCATCCTCGCCCCCGATGCTGGCAATGACCGCTTTGATCTCCGGGTCCCGATACGCCGCATGGATGTCGGCCGCGCGCTCCTCGGGCCGCGCCTCGGGGGCACGCGTGGTGGGATACTCCACCGGCACCAGGCCGAACTGCTGGCGAATGCGCGCCAACCCCAGCTCATAGGGCGCGGGGAACCGGGCCGGAGCTCCGGCCGAGGGGGACAGTACCGCCACACGGTCGCCGGGCGCGGGCTTCGGCGGATACCGCAGCGCGCCCCCCGGCCTGCGGCCTCTTTCGCTCATGAGGCGCCGCCGACCGCCGGGTGCCCCGGCATGGCCATGGCCATGCCATAGGCCACCAAGGCGACGGCGAATCCGGCCGCCATCGCCATCGACCAGGCGGCGGCGGCCGTGCTGAGAAAAAGCGCCCCGGCCACACTCGCGGCGGCCACGCCGACAAGCCCGGCCAGCGACCAGCCGAGGCCCACCCGCGGCGTCCCGCGCCAGACCCTCACAAGATGGCCAATGCCCATAGCGCCCAGCACCAGGCCCAGCACGATGTGGGCTTGGAGCGCCCAGGGTCCTGCCGCAGAGGCCCAGCCCAGGCGAGCCCACGCCCCCGCCGGCGCCAAGGCGGCGGCGGGACCCGGGAGCACCACAAAAAGGTTGACCCACATGCCCAGCAGAAATTGCACCACCAACAGCACCATCAGCGCCAGCACGTGCCCGCGGAGGTTGGGAGCTTTTGCCCGCATCGGCTATCCTCTCCTCACGTCGATATCTCGATATGAGGATTATCGCCTATCGATCATCGATGCCGGGTGCCCGATGCCACGAGAGTGTCCGGCGGCTGGTGGAGCAATCGGCCGCCCGTTGCCCGGGGAGCTGCCGGCGAGATGCGGGCGATGCCAGCACAAAGGCGCGGCCAAGCCGCGCGCCGGGGGGCATGCATGGTTAAGCGCCGCGCTGGGGAACTGCTGCTGGTGTTTTTCTTGTTCCTGGCCCTCGGGGTGTCGTGGCTGGGCGTGCTGCCGCTGTGGCAGGGACCTGACGAGCCGGCGCACTTTGCCTATGCGCAGTACATGGCAGTGCATGTGCTGCCGCCCGTGGAGCTCCGGGTGGCTCCCGGCCGGCAAGCGTGGGTCTTCAGCCCATCGCCGGCGGAATCCGCCTCC
>JAJZWV010000015.1 GCA_021846505.1 Bacillota bacterium | reverse complement strand
GTGGAACAGATCGTCGAGGCGCCACGGCAGCAGCGCGCCATCCAGCCACTGCTCAAAGGCGGCCGCCCACGGCGCCGGCTGCCCGTCGTCCCGGGCCATTGTCATCATGGCGAAGTTGTGGACGGTGACCCCGCTGGCCAGCACCAGCACTCCCTCATCGCGCAGCGGCGCCAGCGCGCACCCGATGGCATATTGCTCTTCCGGCAGCAGCCGCGCGTTGACCGACAGCTCCACCACCGGCACGGCCTGGGTCGGAAAGAGGCGGCGCAAGATGGTCCAGGCCCCGTGGTCGAGCGCGCGCCGGTGCTCGAGCCGGTGCTCCACGCCCGCGTCGGCCAGCAGCGCGCCGATGCGCTCGGCCAGTGCGGGGTCGCCGGGCGGCTGATAGCGCACCTGGTACAGGGCATCCGGGAATCCGCCAAAGTCATACATCGTCTCCAGCTGGCTGGCGGCATTCACGGCCTGCACCGGCTCCTCCCAGTGCGCCGAGAAAATTGCGATAGCGCGCGGCGGCGGCAGAGACTCCGCCAAGTGGCTCAAAAATGCCGTGTACGCGCTGTCCTCCACCGCAATCATGGGGGAGCCATGGGCAACAAACAGGACGGGCATCCTGCGGCGATCCTCAGCCATTGTCGCGCCTCCCTGCCGGTCCCTTTCTCGGGACGTGGCCGCCAACGCGCGCGGCTTGCCGCAGTATAGCCGCGCGCGCTCCTGATGAGGCGCCGGCATTCCTGACCTGCATTCCCTGCCACACCATACGCCAGCCGCGCACCTCCGGATCTTCATCCCGGCCAGGCTTGGCGGCCTGAACAAATTCGTTGCATGCCGGCTCGGCCTCTGATACAATCAGCTTGCTTCCCGCCGAAGTGGTGAAATTGGCAGACACGCGGTGTTCAGGGCGCCGTGAGCGTAAGCTCGTGTGGGTTCGAGTCCCACCTTCGGCACCAGTTTTAAGTCGGGATGGCGGAACTGGCAGACGCATACGTTTGAGGGGCGTATGGGGCAACCCGTGGGGGTTCGAGTCCCCCTCCCGGCACCACGCTGCGGCCACATATAGTTTGGCTGGACTCCGAGCGCGGAGTCCAAATGGTTGTTGCCCCATTTTAGCTCCCGGCATCCCCTGGAATCCCACCGGCCAGCCGCCGCGCCAGCTCTGCGACGGATCCCGCCGTGGCGGTGGGGCGCGCAGCGGCAACGGCGCCCCAGTCGCCGTAGCCGTACTGCACCGCCACGCTGTCCATGCCCAGCTGGTGGGCCGCAGACACATCCTCCGCCGTGTCCCCAACCATCACCGCGCGCGCGGCCTCCAGGTTCGGGGCTGCCGCCGCGGCGGCACGCAGCACCTCGGCCTTGCTGGATCGGGTGCCGTCCAACTGAGATCCCACCACGGCCGCAAAGTGCGGCGAAAGCTGGTGCCCATCTAAAATAATTTCGGCAAACGGCGTCGGCTTGGCGGTGGCCAGCACCTGCCGCACCCCGCTGGCCGCCAAGCACCCCACCAAATCCCGAATGCCTGGGTACAGCCGCTGCTGGTAGATGCCTGCGCGGCGAAAGTAGACACGGTACAGTTCGACGGCGCGGCGGCAGCGTTCTGCGTCCCAGCCGAATTCGCGGCGGAAAGATTCCAAGAGCGGCGGGCCGATGAACCGGGTTAGCGCCGCATCATCGAGCGGCGCCTGGCCGAGGCACGCCAGCGCAAACCGCACCGATTGGCTAATCCCTTCCCACGGGTCGATGAGCGTTCCGTCCAAATCCCAGAACACTGTCGTCCAGCGCGTCACCGGCGATCCTCTCCCCCGCCCAGCCGCTTTTCCAGCACCAATTCGTCAGACAGAACAATCCCATGCTCACCCCAGAGCGGAGTCGCGGGCTTCAGCAGGCGCGCCCGCTCCACGGCGCCCGGCAGGAGGCGCACGAGCCGGTAGCCGCGGCGCTGGTAAAGCCCCAGGGCATCTAAGTTGTCGTTGGTGGTGGTGAGCGTCAGCCGACCCACACCAGCCACCGCCATCCGCTGCTCCCAGGCCGCCAGCAGCTGGCTCCCAATCCCCTGGCCGCGCGGCTCCGCGTTGAGCGTGACCAGCTCCGCCACACCGCCCGCCACGACAAAGGTCGCGGCGCCCACCCGGCGGCCGCCCCGCCACGCCACCATCGCGTCCACCTCCGACACATGGCGGCTTGCTCCATGCGATTCCTGGGTCTCCCCGCCCCACTCCCGCCGCCACAAGTCCGCCAGCCAGGCCCGGTCGGCGCTGGTGGCTGCCTCCACCGCCGTGGGGGCCGGCGCCCAGAATCCCCAGGCGTTGCCGAACGGGTCCAGCAGCTGACACACCCATCCGCCATCCGGCCCCGACACCGGCTTGCGCAGGGTCCGGCCCCCGTGACTCGCAAACCACTCCATCATGGCCGCCATGGCATCGAGGGAGGCCAGCGCCCAGTACGCCACTTGCCCCGCTGCCCCCGGCGCCGCTTTCTCGTCCGCCGGATGGAGCGTGATGCGCCCAGCCCCCACCGTGAATTGGCACAGGGAGGCGTCGTCCACCGCAGGCGGGCGCCCGAGCCAGCTTGCCATCCCGTCGCGCGCCGCGCGGACGTCCGGCACAAAATAGGTAGTCGCGGCCCATCCACGGATGGGCGGTCCCTTAGCCGCCATGCACGCTGCCCTTACCGTCGGGTGCGGCCTCCAGCTCGCGCAGCAACATTTCGAGCTGCCGGCGCCGCCGCAGCCGGTGCACGGCAACCCCTCGCGCGGCGGCCGCCGCCAGCAGGCGCTCCAGCGTCCCGCGGTGGCGAGCCCGCCAGCGCAGCACATACCAGAGAAACGCCACGTCGATCTTTTCGGGGCAGCCCGCGCCCATATCGGGGCGCTGTCGCCCATGCCATCCGGCCCAGCGGGACAGCACCCCCCACACAGAGGTCAGCGTGGGAAAATCCAGCCACAGCACGGTGTCGGCGACTTCTAGCCGCACCGCGAGCGCCCGGGAGTAGTTTCCATCCACCACCCAGGCCGGGCTCGCCAGCACGGCCCGCAAGCGCCCATCAAAGTCCGCGCGCCCTCGCGCCTGCCAGCCTGGCTGCCAAAACAGCTGATCGAGATGGCAGAGCGGCAGGGACAGCGCGGCCGCCACTCGCCGAGCGGCGGTCGACTTGCCGGCACCCGAATTTCCAATGATCAGCACGCGCTGCACCGTGACCCCTCCGGCCCGGCATCGTATCGGCTTTTAATGGCACCCGTCAATACGGCGGCAGGTCCGGGCCGCGCGACCCTTTTGGCCTCCCGCCCGGCGGCTCCGGCTCTTCGGGCACACACAGCGTTCCGACAAAAGCGGCGGCGGCCAGCAGTGGCCAGTGCATCAGCAAGAAGAAGATGCACAGCACGATCCACGCAATCAGCCAGCCCAAGTGGAACCGCGTGATGCCTAGCATTTTATCCATGTGATGCCCTCCCGCCTCCGCCCCAGCCGCCCGACAAGCGGGTGGGGCGAGGATCCTGGGCAAGAGATTCGGCTAGACGAGCGAGTCCCCTTTTTTGGACGCCACTTTTTTTCTTTTCAGGGGCTTCCGGGGTCTCTTCACCCAGCGCCGCCTATTCGGCCAGCCGCCGCGCGAGCCACTCGCGCAGCTCGCCCTTCAGCACCTTGCCGCCGGGCCCCTGCGGGAGCGCGCCCAGTACCTCGACGCGCTCGGGCCACTTGAACTTCGCCACGCCGCGATCGGCCAAAAATTTCTGGAAGTCGGCGACGGTGGGAGCCGGCCCCGCCGCCACCACCACCACCGCGCACGCCCGCTCCCCCAGCACGGGGTCAGGCATGGCCACCACCGCCACCTCGCGGACGGAGGGGTGCTGGCTCAAAAGATCCTCAATTTCTTTGGGGAAGATGTTTTGGCCTCCGCGCAGAATCATGTCTTTCTTGCGCCCCATGATGCGCAGATACCCGTACTCGTCATACATGCCCAGGTCACCCGTGTGCTGATACCCCTCCCAGCGCCCCCCGTATTCTTCGTCATGGAAGGTGGCCCGGTCGTCGTCGGGGCTGTCCCAGTAGCCGTGGTGGACGTTCCAAATCAGAATCTCGCCCACCTGCCCCGGCCCCAGCCGCTCTCCCGAGGCATCCACCACCGGGACGTCAAACCCCTCGAACGGCACGCCGGCCGCCTCGGCGAGGTGCTCTGCACGCACGCCCGGCAGAATCGGGCTCATGCATCCCCCCACCTCCGACGTGCCATACACGTTGAAGGGAATGACGCCGCGGGCGCGGAGGCGCTCGCTGACCTCGCCTGGCAGCGGCGCCCCGGAGTAGCTGACCTGGCGCAGCGTGGGGAGTGAGCGCTCGGCAAACTCTGGGCTCGTCACGATGCGCGTGATGAGGGCCGGGTTCCAGGTCCACAGCGTGGCCCCCAACTCCTCGGTGAGGGCCAGCGCGTCGCGCTCGTCAAACTCCGTGAGATACACCGAAGTGCCGGCCGTGTACAGCGGAACATGGACCCCCCACAGGCGGCCGGAGCCGCCGGCGAGTGGACCCATCACCAGCCGGGTGTCGTACACGGTGTGCCCGGCTCGCTCGGCAATGCACACGCTGTGCACTTGGAACCAGTCCAGCGTCGTGCGCCGCGACAGCTTGGGCACGCCGGTCGTTCCCGAGGTGGGCAGCAGCTCGTGGACGCGCAGCGGGTCGGTTCGCAGATACGCAAGGTCCGCTCGCTGGTACTCATCCCACACCGAGCGGTCCAAGAGCTCCGCAAAGTCATGGGTCCCCGCCGGGGGCCGCTCTCCCGGGCCCAGCACCATGTACACCACCAAGTCGGGGTCGGCGGACCGCGCCTCGTCATACCAGGCCGCCACATCCCGGCCATGCCAAGTCGGCACGGCCACAGCCACAGCCGGGGCAAGCTTCCGCAGAACGCCCACCGTCTCGGTGCGGCCCAGGTCAAGGCTCATGGCCAAATGCTGCTGGGAGAGCTTGGACGTGGCAAAGTCCAAGTAGGCGCTTTCAAAGATGGCCGGCAGCTGCGACACCAGGACATCGCCCGGCTGCGCGCCGCGCCGCAGGAGGTTCGCGATAATGGTATCGACCTCGTCCGCGGCCTCGCGCCAGCAGCGCACGCGCCGCACGGCGCTCGCGGTGCCCCGCCAGGTATCGACAAACGCGGCACGCCCCCCATGGCGCGCCGCGTTCATCTGCAGCAAATCCCACTGGACCCACTCGGCGTGGCGCCCCCCGAGGCGGCGCGACCGCACAATCTGGTCGAACCGGTACAAGCGCTCTGACTGCACCTGCTTGCCCTCCCCGCACAGTCTTTGGCGGGCTGTTCGCGGTGCGCCGGAAAAGTTCCTGCCTTCGGCTAGGGCTTGTAGTAATCCCGGTTGGCTTGGATCGCCTCGCGAAATTCTTCGGGCAGCTCGTCGTCCATAAAAATGGCTTCGACCGGGCACTCGGGCACGCACGCGCCGCAGTCGATGCAGACGTCCGGATCGATGAACAGCTGAGCGACCCCCTCGAATGCGGATTCGCCGTCAATATTTTTGGCGGGGTGGATGCAATCCACCGGGCACACTTCTACGCAGCTTTGATCCTTCAGCTCCGCGCACCGCCCGGTTATGACGTGGGGCATATCCGTCCTCCTAAACGTGTCCAAGTGAGCAAGACTGCCCGTAGTATAGCCGACGAGCGCACCCATGTCAGTCCCCAGCGATTCGCGCAACCGAACCATGGGCTGCCTCGTTAACACGGCGCAGACACTAGCGGATAAACCAGGGGGCCGTCACTAATGATCAAGGTGTCAACGGGGCGCGCAGCCGCGCTGGGAGCAGCCGCGCTGCTGCTGGCCGGGTGCGGCTCGCCGGCGGCCTCTGCCCATGGCTCCCACGCCGGGGGTGCCCCGAGAAGGCCGGCGGCCGAGCCCGCAGTGGATGGCTGGCGCCACCTGAACCTGCCCTCCGGCTGGGACATTCGCGGCATTGTGGGCGACTCCGGCAGCCGCGTCACGCTGGTGCTTCGACAGGCACCCACCCAGGCACACCCCGCCGGCGGATGGGCGACCGCCAGCTACAACTGGGGTACCGGGGTGGTTGGCGCGGTGGCACCCGCATCGGCGGACCCCGCCTCGACCTCCGCCACCAGCTATCGGCTGGTGGACAGTGGCGGCGCCGCCGCGATTGTCGGCGGGCCAGCCGGGGCCGCCATCGCGTGGCCCCCGTCCATCCCCACCTACACGTCCGGGGAAAACCCGGCCGGCAACGCGTTTGCGGTCGACAATGCCCTGCTGGGCCAGACGGGGCGCTGGCTGTGGGCGGCCCTCAAGGGGCCCCAGCATGCAACGGCGACTGGCTTCGGAGCCACCTGGGGCTGGCGGCGGTGGGATCGGCTGGTGGCCCTGAACCGGGAGACCGGGCGCTATCGCGTTTACCCCATCCCGCCTGACTGGTCGGCTTCGCTCTACGCACCGCTGTGGGAACACCCGCCGGCGTTTTTCGCCCTGGCGTCCGGCCGCGGCCTGGTCGCGCTCGGCCACTGGGCGGCGGTGGTGCCAGCCCAGCCTGGCGTGTCGGCGCTGCCGGTGCGGGGAGGGTCCCTCCCGACGGCAGCCGAGCAGCAGCAGGCGCTCGCGGTGCTGCACCAGCAGGCTTGGGCCAGCATTGATGCCGACGCCGCCTTTTGGAACTGCTACGTCATGTCCGATCCCAGCGCGGCCGCGTGCCCGCATGGGCGTGCGGTGTTTGGGGGAACGACCCTCAGCACCCAGCCCACGTACTACAACCACGGCGACCTGGGGTTCTCCCTCCTCTGGGCCATGACCCTGCCGATGGAGACGGCACCGCGCCAGCAGTCTCGGGCGGCGGACGAAAAGCTTCTGGCCGCCGCGCTCGCTCACAGCTTGTTGATGACCTGGATAGGATCCCCGTCGGCCGCGGCGCTGCGTGCGCGCTTCCACGGCCAGCCGCCCTTCCGCCTGCCCGGCTACACGCGGCGCCAGGGCTACTACTGGGCACGCCAGGCTCACTCCTAGCGCTCGATCGAAACCCGAGCGGGTCTCGAAGCCGGTGGCCACCTTGCTGGGGATGCCTCGAGCCCCCAGGGTGGACGCGGCCTGCACGTTGTGCCACACTGGGAGCCAGCGCATAGGATCTACACTCGGCTTGATGCCGGTAATAGCCGGGCACCGCTCGGCCGTTTAGGCATCTCCATGGCTGCCGCACCGAGATGCCCCTGCCGATGCGGGCTCGGGGCGGCAGCGAGGCACCATCCACCAAGTGGGGAGGCGATCAACAGCATGGCAGACGAAGGACACACGTGGGATCGAGTCAGCGGATTGGCCTTGGGCGTCATCGTCGGCGTGGCCGCTGGGCTGCTGTTTGCTCCGCGATCCGGGCAGGAGACACGTGACACCATCAAGAAGAAGGCTCAGGACTCGGCGGGCCAGCTGCGGCAGTCCGTCGTCGATCCCGTCGTGGATCAGCTGAAAAGCACGGTCGTGAATCCCGTAGTGGACCAGGGCCGGCGGCTGTGGAGCCACGAAACCCAGCTGCCCGCGGCCAACGGCGCCGAGGCGTCGGGGCCTGCGGACCACTGACGTGGCGCCTGGCACGGATTCGACTCTGCTGCTGATCATCTTGGCGTTCATAGCCTTGGTTGGGCTGTCCGGGCTGGCGCTCCTGTGGGCGCTAGTCCGGTTAGTCCTGCGCTTAGAGCACCGGGTCTCGAGCGGCCTGGACGAGGTGCGCGCCGAGGTGGTGGCCACTGCCGAGCAGGTGCGCAGCACCAGCCGCCAGGCAAGTGTGGTATTGGGCGAGGTAAGCCGCGGCGCACGCTATGCGACCATGGCGGTGGAGCTGTGGCGAATGGTCCGCGGCAGCCGCACGGCACCAGCCGCGTCGGCGTCCACTGCCGTCCGGCGCACACTGTGGACCCGCGTGGGCATTCCCTTGGGCGTGATGGCGGTCAAGGCGCTGGCCGCGCGGCGCAATTCCGGCGGACCAGCAAGCCCCTCAGCATAGCGCGTCGCTGCCTCTCGGCAGCCCCTTACGATCCCGAGCGCCGCCGCTCGCGCCGTGCGCGCGGCTTCAGCTCGCGCGGCGCGCGACTGCCCCCTTTGATCACCGTGAGGTGCGGGCGCACAGGCCGGCGCTGCCCGTAGCGATTTTCCTTCCGGGCTACCTGCCAGGCGATCCACACCAGCACCGCCACACACACCACCAGACCTATGCCGATCCCGAAAACCGTGGCTTGAACCATCGGAAACTGCCACCCGGGCATCCGATCCGCCTCCCGTCTGGGATGAGTGTGCCCAATCACCTGGAAGTGCCATCTAGTTTAGCCGTAGTTCTGCCAGATCCGCAAGCGGGCACCTTTACGGCGGGGAGCTCCCCACCAAGCGGCGGACCCGCGACCCGGCCACCCACCGCGGCTCCCCCACCGGCGGCCTCACCAAGTATTCTACCGCCGCGCCTTCGGTGCGCACATCCACCACCTCGTAAATTTCGCTCTCCCGCGCCAAGCGCACCTGTGCACCCTGAGGCAGCAGATCGGCGGCCGGTGAGAGCGTCCGCTCCCCTGGCTTGAGGCGCGGCCGGTCCCCAAACGCCATTTCCACCACCTGCCCCGTCACAAACCGCGATCCCGGGCCCGCAAAAAAAGCCACGAGCTCCGCCACGTCCGCCCCATGGGGCCGGTGGCGGCCAAAATCGGCCCGCTCCTTGTCGCGGGCGTGCACGTCGCTGGGGCAAACCATGTTGGCGGTAATGCCGTAGGGCGCCTCTTCCAAGGCCCAGGTCCGGGTGAGCGAGGCCACGGCCGCCTTGGCCGCCGCGTAAGCCCCCCGCCCGGTCCAGCCACTGGCCGCACCGGACCCGACGCATCCGAGATTGACAATGCGGCCGTCTCCCCGGGCGCGCAGCCAAGGCAGCAGCTGCTGTGTCAGCCGCATTCCGCCCGCCACGTTCCCTTCCCAGAGCTGGGCCAGTGCCTCCGGTGCCACGTCTGCCAGCGGCTGCCGCCTCCGGTGGAAGGGGCCGGCATTATTGACCAGCACCCGCACGGCCTGCGCATCCTGGCGCAGCCGCTCCAGGACGCCGGCGTCGCTGTCGGGCCGGGCGGGGTCCCACGCCACCACCCGCACCAGCACGCCAGACTGCTCGCTCACCCCTGCAGCCCACGCTGCCGACGCGGCGCCGGGATGCCGCGTCGTGGCCATGACAGACAGCCCGTCCGCCGCCAGCCGCTCGGAAATTGCCCGCCCCAGCCCATGCACGCCGGCGGTGACCACCCCCCACGCTTCTCCGCGCTCACTGTGCAATCCCGACCCTCCCCTCGCTGGCTTCCGCAGCTTGGCGCGGCGACGAGCTCCCCCGGGCGCTGGCCGCCGCTGTATGCTGTATGGTAGTGGGGAACGGGCCCGGACGCCAGCCTGAGAGGCCAAGGCCATGTGCCCCTACTAACGAAGGCAGGTGACGACCGCTGGAGGGCAGAGAGCCACGGAAGCCGCCGCGCTATCTCATTACCGGTGCCTCGGGCCGCTTGGGCGCGGCACTCGCGGCGCAGTTGGTGCAGGCCGGCGCCGAGGTGGTGCTGGTGGGGCGCCGCGCACCCCACCTGGCACGGGTCCAGGCCGCACTGGCCCTCCCGGCTCGCGCCGAGGTGGCCGCCGTCGACGTGGAGGACTGGCCAGCGGTGAGTCAGCTGGCCCATCGCCTGCACCAGCAGGCGGGCGCCTTCGATGGCATCGTGCACGCCGCCGGCCACTTCGCCAGTGGGCCGCTGCTGGAGATGGACCCCGCGACGGTGTCCGCCATCCTCAATACGGCGGTGCTGGGAGCGCACTGGGTCGCCAAAGCATTCCTGCCGGCCATGCGCGCGCGCAGAGCCGGCACGCTGGTGCTGGTGGCCGCCGCCGCGGTGGCTCCTGGGCACGGCGATCCCGCGGAAACCTCGGTGCCCTATTTGGCGGCCAAGTCAGGGGTCGCGGTGCTTGGCCGGACCCTGGCCGCTGAAATGGCCGGCACTGGCGTCCGCATCGCGGTCGTGTTCCCTCCTACCTTTGAAGAGGTGGCCCGGCCCGGCATACTGTCCGCTAGCGAGGTGGCGGCGCCCATCGTGGCGATGCTGACCAGCGCCGCGGCCTCCGCGTCAGAACTGGTGATCGCCCCGGGCTAGCGACCGCGCCCGCAGCCGCGTGCGAATGATATAGGCGGGGACCCTCGTGAAGGAGATGAGGCGATGTGGCGTTGCGAAGCATGTGAAACCACCATCCCGGCGGACAGCGCGTTTTGCCCATACTGCGGGCGTGCCGTGGCAGTCGAGCCCCCGCTGGCCAGCGAGCCCGCCGGCGCACCCGTGCCTCCCACTCCGGCCGCAGCCGCCCCGGGCGGCCGCTCGGACTCGGACTCCCCTCCCCGCTGGGACGGCTTGGCGAGAGTCGCCAGCCACCGCGCCTCCGGTTTGTCTGGGCAGCCCATCGATCGGCTGGTGGCTCTTCTCGGGGCACTCCTGACCATCATCGGGTTTCTGGCAGCGGTGGCCGGGGGGCCGGGGGGATATCCGTGGCTGGGCTTGGGGATTGCCGCTCTCCTGGGTGCATCGTACCTGCGGCAGGATCGGGGCGACCCGGATCACTGACAGTCGCCCATGTTTTGCCAGACACCGGCCTGAAAGCCCCTCATACCGTATGCCCATGCGGCAGGGGGGATCTTCATGTGCGGAATCGCAGGCGGCTTCGACTTTTCGGGCCAGGACCCCACTCCGGGGCCCACCCTGGCAGCGATGGGGGCACAGCTGGCTTGTCGCGGTCCGGATGACCGGGCCGAGTGGCGGGCGCCGGGCGTCGGCTTTGCGCACCGGCGCCTGATTGTCATTGACCCCAAGGGTGGGGCCCAGCCCATGCACCTCTCCGGCCCCGAGGGCCGCCCGGGCTGGTCCCTCGTCTATAACGGAGAGCTTTACAACACGGGCGAGCTGTCACAGGATCTTGCGGCGCGAGGCCATCGGTTCCATGGCCACTCGGATACGGAGGTGCTCCTGCACGCACTGGCCGAGTGGGGGCCTGAGGCACTGCCCCGCCTGAACGGCATCTTTGCGTTTGCGCTGTATGACCACCGCCGGCGCTCAGCGCTTCTGGCGCGCGACCGGCTGGGCGTCAAGCCCCTGTTTTTCGCGCGCCAGCCCCACGGAATCCTGTTTGGATCTGAAGTGAAGGCGCTGCTAAAGCATCCCGCCGTGCCCGCGGTCCTAGATCGGGGCGGGCTCACCGAGCTGTTTGCCATCGGGCCCGCACGAACCCCCGGCACCGGGATATTTCAAGGCATCGAAGAGCTGCGGGGCGGCGAAGCGCTCCTGGCCGGCCCGCAGAGACTGCGGCAGTGGCGCTACTGGCGCCTCGAAAGTCATGAGCATCCCGATGACCTCCCCACCACGGCGGCCACGGTGCGCGATCTGCTGGACGATGCCGTGCGGCGCCAGCTGGTGTCGGACGTGCCGCTGGTGTCACTCTTGTCGGGCGGGCTGGACTCCAGTGCCGTCTCGGCACTGGCCGCCCGGGAACTTGAGCGCACGGGGCGCCCCCGGCTGGAGACGTTTTCAGTCGACTTCGTGGACCAGGCGCGGTTTTTCGAGTCCAGTGCGTTTCAGCACAGCCTGGACGCTCCGTGGGCGCGCGCGATGGCAGCCGAGCTGTCCACGCATCACCACGAGGTGCTGGTGGATACGCCGCAGCTGGTCGCCGCGGCCGACGAGGCGCTGGCGGCCCGCGACCACCCGGGCATGGCCGATATCGACATCTCGCTGCTGCTGTTTTGCCGGGCCATTCGCCAGCACGCGGTGGTGGCGCTGTCCGGCGAAGCGGCGGACGAGCTGTTCGGCGGATACCCGTGGTGCCACGGGGCGGACGCTTTGGCCGCCGGCACCTTCCCTTGGGCGCGCCGCCTTTCGGACCGCCTGGCCATTTTGGCGCCCGAAGTGGCCGAGGCGCTGCAGCCGGCGGCGTACGTGGCCCGACGCTACCACGAGGCGCTGGCCGAAGTTCCGCGCCTAGCGGGAGAGTCCGCGGCCGAGCGCCGCATTCGAGAAGTGCTGTACCTGAATCTCACGCGCTTCCTGCCCACGCTCCTGGACCGCAAGGACCGGATGAGTATGGCCGTGGGTCTGGAAGTGCGGGTGCCGTTCTGCGACCACCGGCTGGTGGAGTACGTGTGGAACATTCCATGGGCGCTCAAAAGCTGGCAGGGCGAGCCCAAAGGCATCCTGCGGGAGGCGCTGGCAGGGATTCTGCCCGACGGCGTGCGCCGCCGGCAGAAATCCCCGTACCCCACCACGCACCACCCCAGCTACGCCGAGGCGTTCCGCCAAGCCCTGCTGGACGTATTGGCCGACGCCACGTCACCCCTGCGCCCGCTGCTGAACCGGGGCGCCCTGGCGGCCCTGGCCTCAGCCGACCCCCGATCCTGGTCCCTGCCTTGGTTCGGACAGATGATGGGCGTCCCGGCGCTGTTCCTTTACCTCGTGCAAACCGACCACTGGCTGCGCGCACGCCACATCACCTTGTCGCTCTAAGCCTACCAGTGGAGCGCGAATCCCGGCAGGGGACGCCGGGCGTTGGCGACGAACGCCCGGTCCTCGGCCGTGAGCGGCACCTGCTTGAACACCGTCTTTGGCTTGCCGGTGGCCGCGGCCTCCCCTTCGGCCCGATCGGCCAGCTCCTCCGCCAGCGTGTACAGGTGATCCAAGTCTTCGTCGGCCAGGCGGTCGATCCACAGCACCCCGTCGAGATGGTCCAGCTCATGCTGAATGATGCGGGCCGTATACCCTTCAAACTTGAGCCGCACCGTCTCCCCCGGCGCCAGCTGGGCGGACAGCTCGATCCGATCCGCGCGCCGGGTGCGGCCATAAATGCCTGGCAGCGAGAGGCAACCATCGTAGTCGGTCAGCTCTCCGGCGACTTTGATGACCTTGGGATTCACGACCGCAATGGGCGCAGGGACCTCTTCGTCGCCCCTGTCTCCCGCTCCATCTGCCTCGGCCTCATAGGGTCGATAGACAAACAAGCGCCGCAGCACCCCGATCTGCGGCGCCGCAATGCCATGCGCCGCCACCGTGCCCCAGGTATCCACCAAATCCCGAATCGGCCCGGACGCCTCTGCCCAGTGCGCCACCCGCACGCACCGCCGCCGCAGCAGTCCGGCCTCGCGCGGCAGCATACATATTGGTCGCTCCAACACTCTCGCCCTCCATCGGCCTCTGGCCCCCACGACTATGCATCGAATGCGCCCCCGGGCGCCTCCCACAGTGTGGCATGCCGCCGGCCCCTTTCACAATCCAAGCGGTTTCGATAGACTCCTCGCGGCGGCGGAGGCCGCCGAAAGGAGTTTATCTGCATGGAAGACGCGGGGCCATATCGCTGGCTGTCCGCCACGGCGGCCAATCATGGCGAGCAGCTCCATCTGTCGCCGGTGCTCGCCGAGGCCATCGCGGTGACCGCCGCCGGCGGGGAGCCCGCCGTAGTCGTGCGCGAGCAGCACCGCTACCTGCTGCTGGGTCCCCAAGACCGGCGCCTGCCGCACATAGCAGCCGCCGCGCGGGCCGCCGAAGCGGATGGCTGGCCAGCGTACATTCGGATTGGAGGCGGCAGCGCCGTCCTGCTGGACGAAAACACCCTGTCGTTTGGTGCCGCACGCCCCTGCCGCGATCTCACCACCCTGGTCAAGAACTTTCATGACTTGGCCGCCGGCGCCGTGGCCGCTCTGCGCCGCCTGGGGCTGCCGGCCGAGTTTGGGGCAGCCCCCGGGTCGTACTGCGAAGGGCCCTACGACATTGTCGTCCGAGGTCAAAAAGTAGCCGGCGTGGCGCAGGCCATTCGGCAGGGTTTTACGCTGGTCAGCGGCATGCTGGTCGTGCAGCAGGACCCCGTGGCCATCACGGACCGCATCCAGCGCCTGTACCGCGAAGCCGGCTCCACCCAAAAGCTGTCCGCAAGCGCAGTGACCAGCGTGGCCCAGCTGCTGGGCCGTGTGCCGGGGACCGCCGAGCTAGTGGGCGCCCTCCGGGCCGGCTATGCAGAAACCTTGGCCCTGGCCGACGACGACATCCGGCCGGACGAATGGGCCCGCGCCGAGGCGCTGCTGCCCCAGCGGCGGTTCCCGCCTCCGAACCTTCCTTAGCCTGTCCCCCAGTCGGCTTCCACCGGCGGCACGGCTGTGCAGGTCAGCACACTGGCCGCCCAGGAAAACCCCGATCCAAACGCCACCGTTAGCAAGTGCTGGCCGCGTTCCAGCAAGCCGCGCTGAATCGCTTCCACTAGGGCGATTCCAATGGACGCCGAGCCGGTGTTGGCAAAGCGCGCCACGTTGCTGTACACCCGCGTGGCCTCCACCTTGAGACGCTCCGCCACGGCATCCAAGATGCGCTGATTGGCTTGGTGCGGCACGATCCAGTCGATATCGCCCAAGGTGAGGCCCGCACGCGCCAGCGCCGCGTACGCGGCCTCCGTCATATGAACCACGGCGTTGCGAAAGACGTATTGTCCATGCATCACAATTTGATGGTGGTGGCCCGACGCCACCAGCTCCGGGGTGAGGGGATTCTTGGTGCCGCCATACGGCTTGCCCAAAATGTCGGCGTCCCGCCCGTCGGTCCGCGCGATGAGGCTCGTGACCGACAAGCCTTGCGCATCCCCTGCGGGCAGCACCAGGGCGGCGCCGGCCCCGTCGCCAAACAGCACCGCCGTCGACCGGTCGGACCAATCCATCGCCTTGCTGAGCACCTCGCACCCGATGAGCAGCACAGGATCGCCCAGCCGGGCGCGCGACTCCGCCAACCCCAGCGCGGCCACGAAGCCCGAGCATCCCCCGGTAATGTCCAGCGCCACGGCGTTCACCGCCCCAATGGCGGCCTGGACAAAACATGCCGTTGCCGGGTTCCACATCTCCGGGGTGTCGGTGGACACCAGCACCCACCGGAGCCGGTCGGAAGGAAACCGGGCGGCCGCCAGACATCGCTCGGCCGCACGGGTGGCCAGGGTGGCGGTGGACTCATCGTCGCCCGCCACCCGGCGCTCTTCGATGCCGGTGCGCGACCGTATCCACTCGTCCGATGTGTGGACGTACTGGCCCCAGTCGGCATTCGTCATCCGCCGCGGGGGCACCGCGGCCCCCAGCGCCGCGATCACCGCGGGGGCACTGGACCCAGCGGGTTCGCTCATGCGCCTTGCTCGGCGTCTTCCGCGCGCTTCGCCGCCGCCAGCAACACGGCATCCACGATAAACTGATACCCGGTGCATCGGCAGAGGTTCCCCGACAGGGTCTCGCGAATGGTTTCTTCATCCGGATTGGGATTGCGATCGAGCAGCGCCCGCGCCGTCAGGACCATCCCGGGCGTGCAGAACCCGCACTGCAAGCCGTGGGCCTCCCAAAACGCCTGCTGCACAGGGTCCAGGTGGTCGGCAGTCCCCAGCGCCTCCACCGTCGTCAGCTGATGTCCCACCGCCTGCACGGCAAACATGAGGCAGCTGCGAATCGGCTCGCCGTCCAGCAGCACGGTGCAGGCGCCACACACGCCATGCTCGCAGCCCACGTGCACCCCCTTCAGGCCGCATTCCCGCCGCAGCACGTCCGACAGCAGCCAGCGCGGCTCGACGGACACTTGCTCGTCGCGCCCATTGACCGCCAGCGTGATTGCTACCCGTTCCTCTGTCGCCACCATGCCACCCACCTTCACCATGATTCAGCCGTGAGTCCTTCTCCTCGGTGCCCGCCCGCGCCCGCACCGCCCGCGCCGGCCACTCTGGGGCGCGGCTTGCTGGCGTGAGCGGCGCGGTCAGGCGATCTGGCGCCAAGCGCGCAGGGCGACCGCCACCGCCACCCGGCGGCGCCATTCGGCGCCGCCATGCATGTCTCCCGTGACCTCAAGCGCCGCCACCCGCTCCGTCAGCTGCTGGCGCAGCGCGGCCTCGTCCTGGCGGTCGGCCTGCGCCACCGCGACCGTCTCGGGCGGCCCGCCCAAGCCAAAAAACGTCCACCGGATCTCCTGGCCCGCGTGCACCGCCACGCTGCCCGCCAAGGCAAAGTCACCTGGGCGGCGCGCCATCTCTTCGATGGTGCACCGCAGCGGCGCAGGCGCCCGGGGAATGTAAATGCGAGCCAGGATTTCGTCCGTCTCGATGGCGGTCGTCAGCGGACCCAGGATAAACTCGCCAGCCGGGACGCGGCGGGTACCGCTGGGGCCGACCAGCTCCAACTCCGCGCCCAGCGCGGCCAGCACCGCCGGCCACTCGGCGGACGGGTCGGCGTGTACGACGCTGCCGCCCACGGTGCCCCGCGTTCGAATGCCCCAGTGGCCGATGAGGCTGGCGGTGCGGGCCAGCACCGGCAAGGCGTGCCGCAGGCGCTCGCTGTCCGCCACCGCTTGATGGCGCACCAGCGCGCCCAGCTCCACGTGATTCTCGGCCACCGTGATGCCCCTCAGGGCGGCGATTCCGTTCAGGTCCACCAGGACCGACGGGCGCGCCAGCCGAAAGTTCATCATCGGGACCAGGCTTTGGCCGCCCGCCAGCGCCTTGCCGCCGATGCCGGCCGCCGACAAGTGATCGACGGCCTCCTCCACCGTGTGCGGCGCCTCGTACCTGAATCGCACGGGTTTCATGCCATCTCCCCTTTTTCTGCTGCCGGGGCGGATATCCGCGCCCACCCCTATGTATCGCCACCCCCGCTCGGCGCGGGTTCTGCGGTTCTCCGGCCGTGGGCCAACTTCCTGCCCCTGCTACTGCCAAGTCGCCTCGGAGCGGCCGATGCGCGCTAAATCCCGGTACGTGGCGCCGGCCGCCATGCGATCCACGTATCGCCGCGCCACCCGGATGCCCCGCTGAATCGGCTGGTAGCCCGGCGTGGCCATCAAGGGATTCAGCCACACGATGCGGGCGCAGCCGCCGCGGACACGCGCCAGCGCGCGCGCGAGCTGCTCGGGCGGCGCCGCCTCCCAGCCATCCGAAATCACCACCACGCGCGTGGACGGCCGCAACACATCGTCGGCCGCAATGCCCGCCAGCGCCTGGCCAATTGCCGTTCCCCCGCCCCACTCCTCAAATCGCGCGAGGGCCCTCCACACGTCGCGGGCCTCGGCCAACAGGGGAGTGACCTCCGCCCAGCCCGCCCCAAAGGCGTACACCCGGACGTCATCCCGCTGGCGCACCAGGCCCGCCAGCCACTCTCCATAGTACCGGATTTGCTCCGCCATCGATCCCGATACATCCCACGCCACCACCAGCCTGGGGATCCGCCGGGGCCGAGCCCGGCGCCGCACCTGGCACACCTGGCCCGCCGTCCGGCGCGCCGCCTTGAGCGTCGCCGCCACATCCAGCTCGCGGCGCGGACCTGCGCGGCGGCGATGGAGCGCCGGCACCTTGGCGCGAGCCGCCCAGCTGGCCACCGCTCCCGCCAATCCCTCGGCCGCGGGTAGCTGGCTGCCGTCCAGCGTGCCTCCGCTGGCAAGGCTCGCGCCGCCCACCCCCTGCCGGCGGTCGGGCGGAAGGTCGGCCCTCCCGCCCAAGCTCACCAGGGGCCGCGCGCGCGGCGCGGGGGGCATCGGTGCGGCCTGGTCGCGCGGAGCGTCGGGGACCACGTCCTTTCACCCGGATTCCCACAGCTCGGCGAGGCGCGGCTCCACGGCGGCCCAGTCCAGCGCGTCCTTGATGACCGTGCCGAGCAGGCACTGCAGGCGTGCAGCCGTCAACTCCGACCACCCCAGCCACGTAAGGGCCGCGGTCAAGTCGAGCGCTTCGGCGAGCCCGGGCGGCTTGATGAGGTCCCAGGTCCGGAGCTGCCGCACGACCCGCACCACCTCGCCCGCCAGGGCCGGCGCTGCATCCGGATGGTGCAGCCGCACGATGTCGCGCTCTCGGCTGGCCGCCGGCCAGTCCAGCAGCGCATAGAGGCAGCGGCGGCGGAGTGCGTCCGACAGTGCGCGCGTGCGATTGGACGTGAGCACCACCGCCAGCGGCCCCGCGCGGCGCACGGTGCCCAGCTCCGGAATCGACACCTGCCCCTCGGCCAGCGTCTCCAGCAGAAATGCCTCAAAGCCCTCATCCGCCCGGTCGATTTCGTCTACAAGCAGCAGCGCCCCCCTGGGCGCGGTCAGCGCCGA
Organism: Bacillota bacterium; assembly: GCA_021846505.1. GTDB lineage: Bacteria > Bacillota > Sulfobacillia > Sulfobacillales > JAIMBI01 > JAJZWV01. The sequence goes on along the minus strand of JAJZWV010000015.1, from coordinate 39,309 downwards.
CAGCAGGGGACGCGGCAGCAAATACTCTTCGGAAAACAGCTGCGCCGCCGCCGACCGGGCGGCATCCGCCAGCTGGCGGGCGTAGTCCCAGTCGTACAGGGCTTCCGACCGATCTATGCCCTCGTAGCACTGCAGCCGGATCAGCGGCCGGCCCAGCACCGCCGCCAGTGCTCCTGCCAGCGCGGTCTTCCCCACGCCCGCCGGCCCCTCCAAGAGCAGCGGCCGCTCCAGGGCCACCGCCACCGACACCAGCTGGGCCAATTCGCCACTCGCAAGGTAGCCGTGGGTGGCCAATTCTTCCTGCACGTTCGTTTCGTCGCCCCCTTGGCAGCATGAAGGCCACCGCGCTTCATCGTACCGAAAAGGGGGCGCGCCTGTCAGGACAGGCGCGGGCGTCGCTGCCGACGCAGCCGCAGCCGCTCCCGCCGCGCGAGCGTCAGCTGCCCGACGTCCGGGGGAAACAAGCGCACGAGCCACGGCTGAGGAATCTGGATGCCTAGGTGGCCGCACAGGGTGCACTGGTCGCCGGATAAATCCATGAGTTCAATGTTGGGGCCAAAGACGGTCAGCGGCCCCACTTCCACCATCGACTCTGAGCGGCACACGGGGCACTGCAGTTCTGACAGCATAGGAATCCCCCCGGCAGATGGTCGCGCGTCATCGGCGCGTGCCCCCACTATAGGCAAGGGAAGCGCGGCCGCAATCGCGGCAAACGCCAGCATCCAACACCGTATGCCCTCATTCGCATCCCACGACAGTCCATCGCGCTATCGCTGGCGACAACGGTCTGCCCGCGGCGCATCTAGGCGAACGATTCTTGCGCCCGCGTTAGCCTAAATTGTGCTCCGCCAAATACTCCTCGGCATCCAGCGCCGCGATGCAGCCGGTGCCAGCCGCCGTCACCGCCTGCTGGTACAGGGGGTCCGCGACGTCCCCGGCCACAAACACCCCCGGAATCGCCGTTTCGCTGGTGCCGGGGTGAGACACCAGGTAGCCGTGCTCGTCGGTGGGTAGCTGGCCCTTCAGCCACTCAGTGTTGGGGACGTGCCCGATGGCCAAAAACAGGCCATCGAGGGGCAGCTCACGGGTTTCGTGGGTTTCCACGTCGGTCAGCGTCACTCCGCTCACCATGGACTGGTCTTGGTGGATGGCGGTCACGGCGGCGTTCCACACAAACTCGATCTCCGGCTTGGACTGGGCGCGATCGGCGAGAATGCGGCTGGCCCTGAGCTCCCGCCGCCGATGCACTACGTAAACTTTTTTGGCGTAGCGCGTCAGGAACATCGCCTCTTCCATGGCGGAGTCGCCGCCCCCGACCACCGCCACCACGCGGTCCCGAAAGAAGGCGCCGTCGCAGGTGGCGCAGCTGGACAGCCCACGCCCAAACAGCTCCGACTCGCCCGGCAGCCCCAATAGCCGCGCCCGCGCCCCGGACGCCACGATCAGCGTGTGAGCGTAGAGGGGACCGCCGCGCCCCAGCGTGATCGCAAAGGGACGCACCGACAAGTCCACGCCTACCACGTCATCGGAGCGGTAGCGGGCTCCAAACCGGGCGGCCTGCTTTTTCATGCGCTCCACCAAATCCACACCTAAAATGGGGTCCTCGAATCCCGGGTAGTTTTCCACCTCCGAGGTGAGCGTCAGTTGGCCGCCGGGCTCGGAGCCCTCAATCACCAGCGGGGCAAGCTGCGCGCGCGCAGCGTACACCGCGGCCGACAGCCCCGAAATCCCTGAGCCAACAATCACCACCGGCAGCACCTGGCGCACTGCTCCGCCCGATGTGCCTTCTGTCATAACTCCACTCCCCTTCTGATCCTGCCACCGGCGAGCGCGGCCCCCTAGGTGGCGTCCAGCAGCGCCGCAGGGTCGACGGTGCTGCGGCGAGCCTCCCGCCACTGGCGTGCCAAGTCATCCTGATGCGGAAACGCCTTCTTCCGCGGACACACATCATAGCGCGACCGCATCTCCGTGCAGATGCCCGCCATCACACAGGGTGCCCCCACCCGATAAAATACTTTGGGGGCCACGCGCCGCGCCGCGCGGAGCCACTCCACCATCAGGGCGCGCACTTCCCACTGCGCGCCGTAGCACTCCCGCTTCGTGGCCCAGTCAATCAGCGCCTCGCCGTTCACCGTCATCACGACATGCGTCAGCTTCCCCTCGGCTGACAGATACCGCGCATCCTCGGCCGGAACCCCAAAGTCGCGCTCCAGCCGGTCCGCCAGGCGCGCGCCCGCCTGCAGATGCTCAACATATAGCGCGAGCGCCTCCGGATGGGCCTGCACCGTCGGCGGAATCACAAAGCTCTGCCAGTGCTTGCCCCGCACGTAGCGCCCGGACTTGACGGAAAACACCACCCCCGTGCGGCGCCGGGTAATTTGCTTCAGCGCCGCCATCGAGCACGAATAGGCAAACGTAAACGTAAGATGCCCGGCCACCGTCCAGTGCTTGGAGGAGACCGTGGTCCGAATCGCCGAATCCTTTTCCCGACCGGTCATGGTGGCTCTCAGCACCCCGGGCGCTTTCGGCGAGTAGCAGTTGCGGGCACCCAGCGCGGCCAAGTCATCCACGGGCACCTCGTGCAGCGTGGCCAGCGTGCTGGGATCCACCATGCGGTTAATGGCGATGAGTTCGCAGGTTAGCCCTTCAGGCAGTGGCATCGGGGGCTCCTTTCTCCGGTGGGGACCGGTGGCGCTGGGCCCCCGCCGCTAAAACGCGCGATGAACCCAGCGGCCTGCCACCACCGTGCCGACGACCGCAAACGGCTGGCGGTGCGCCAGCGCTTGGATCGGGTCTCGATCATACAGGGTAAAGTCCGCCCATCCGCCGGCCGCCAGCCGCCCGCCCTGGCGCTGGTCGGCCGCCGCCGGATGGCGCGTATAGCCGTCCAGCGCCTGCCACGGCGTGAGCGCTTCCTGCGGCTGCCACGGCACCTCCCCGTCGCGCGCCCGCCACACGGCGGCCTGCATCCCCACCACCGGGTCCGGCGTCTCGATGGGGGCGTCGGAGCCCAGCAGCAGCGGCACGCCGGCCCGGGCCAGCGACGCATGGGGAAAGCTCCACCCGGCCCGGTCCGGCCACGCCTGATCCATCGCCGCCCGGTCTTCCAGGAGGTGCACCGGCTGCACGGAAGCGACCAGCCCCTCAGCACGGCCCATTTGCGCCACCGCCTCCGGATCCATCAGCTGAGCATGCTCCAAGCGGTGCGCCACACCCGAGTGTGTTCGCGGAAGCCCCGCCAAGTGGCGCAGCACCGCGGCCGCCGCGGCATCCCCAATGGCATGCACGGCCACCGCGCCGCAGCCCTCTGCCGCCGCGCGGGCCACCACCGCCGCCAGCTCCTCCGGCGCGATGCGCCACACGCCCGAGCCGGTCCCGTCCGCGTAGGGCGCCGACAGCGCCGCGGTCCGGGTGCCCAAGGCACCGTCGGCAAACCGCTTGGCACCCACCACGCGAAACCACGGCGCCGGCGGGCTGGTGAACCCGGCTTCGCCATCGGTCACAAACACCTGAGTGCGAAACGCCTGCCGCTCCGTAAGGAACGCCTCCAGCGGCGAAAGCCAGCGCCCAGGCTCCATGCCGGTCGCTCCCACCAGGCCCAAACGGGAGAGCCGCTCGGCGATGGCCGGCAGCTGCGCCTGGAGAGCGCCGATCGGGAGCGACGGAAGGCGGGCCGCCAGATCGTTGGCGGCGGTTTCCCGCACCAAGCCCGTCAGCTGGCCCTGGCAGCGCTCATACCGGCCTCCAGGCGGGTCCACGGGATCGGCGCCGCCCCATGCCATCTCCAGCGCCGCCGAGCTGGCCACCAGCCCGTGGTGATCGCGCGCCCAAAGCACCACCGGCCTCCCCCGGGCGGCGCGGTCCAAGCCCGCCCGATCAGGCCAGCCGCCGCCCCACCGGTTCTGATTCCAGCCAGCGCCTACCAGCACCTCGCCTGGCGGCAGCGCGGCGGCCGCCTCAGCGACTTTGGCGTACAGATCCGCCAGGCTGCCGACCGCCGTGACATCCAGCCTCGACGCCTGCTCCGCCAATCCCATCCAATGCAGGTGGCTGTCCCACAAGCCAGCGCTGCCGAAGCGCCCCCCGAGGCGCTCAACGCGGTCGGCACCGTCCGCCAGTTCATCGCCCCCCACCGCGCAGATGCGGCCGTCCGCGTCCGTCAGCACGGTGGTGGCCGCCTCGGCGGGCGACACCAGCCAGTGGGCATCAGTCCAGGCGATGAGCCCCCGAAGGCTGCCGGCTCCCGCCGTCACAGGGGCGTGACGAGCATGGGTCCCTCCACCACCACCAAGGCGGCGCCCACCTGCCCGCAGAACGAGGTCGCCTGCCGGAAGCCTTTGCCCCGCGTCCCTCGCTCCACCACACGGGTCCCCATCACCATCAGGCCCAGCGATATCAAAATCGTGCCACTCGACAGGCAGAGAGACACATTTCCCAACGGACCCGGCACGGCGCGTTCCTCCCTCGATGGCGTGGTCCACTAGAACACCGGGCGCTCGCGGTAGCTCCCAAACACACTGCGCAAGCTTTCGACAATCTCCCCTTCACTGGCTCCCGCGCGCACCGCCTCAATAATGGGCGGCATGAGGTTTTGGGTGCCGGCCGCGGCCGCCCGCAACGCCTCCAGGGCGGCAGCCACCGGCGCGGCGGGCCGCTTCGCCCGGGCCGCCGCCAGCGACGCCACCTGCTCGGACTCCACCTTAGGATTGATGTGCAAAATTGGCGTCGGCTCAGCATCTGGCTCGACGAACACGTTTACGCCCACCTGATACGCCTCGCGACGCTCCAATTCCTGCTGGTAGCGAAACGCGGCCTCGGCAATTTCGCGCTGAAAATACCCGCTCTCAATGCCCGCCAGCACGCCGCCCATGGCGTCAATCTCGCGAAAATAGGCTTCCGCCTCCTGCTCCAGGCGGTCAGTCAGCGCCTCCACAAAGTAGCTGCCGCCCAGCGGATCGGCGGTGTTGGTCACGCCGGTTTCGTGTGCTAGGATTTGCTGCGTGCGCAACGCGATGGTCACCGCCTTTTCGGTGGGCAGCGACAGCACCTCGTCCATCGAGTTGGTGTGCAGCGACTGCGTGCCCCCCAGTACCCCAGCCAACGCCTCAATGGCGGTACGCACGATGTTGTTTTCTGGCTGCTGTGCGGTGAGGGAGCAGCCCGCTGTCTGGGTGTGGAACCGAAGCGTCCAGGATCGGGGGTTTTTGGCGCCATAGCGCTCCCGCAGATGACGAGCCCAAATGCGGCGCGCCGCGCGAAACTTTGCAATTTCTTCAAAGAAGTCGATGTGGGAGTTGAAAAAGAACGAGAGGCGCGGGGCAAAGGCATCCACGTCCAGCCCGGCCGCCATGCCCGCTTCGACATAGGCAAACCCATCGGCCAGCGTGAACGCCAGCTCCTGGGCCGCCGTCGATCCCGCCTCGCGGATGTGATACCCGCTCACCGAGATGGAGTTCCACAGCGGGGTTTCCCGGGTGGCAAACACCAGCATGTCCGCAATCAGACGCATGGACGGCTTGGGCGGGAAAACCCACTCCTTCTGCGCGATGTACTCCTTCAGGATGTCCGCCTGCAAGGTCCCCCGTACCGCCGACCATGGCACCCCCTGGCGCTCGGCGGTCACCAGGTACATGGCCCAAATGATTGGCGCCGGCCCGTTGATGGTCATCGATGTGGATACCTGGTCCAGCGGAATGCCTTCAAACAGCCGCTCCATGTCCCCGATTTGGTCCACGGCCACGCCTTCCCGGCCCACCTCACCCAAGCTTTTGGGGTGGTCGGAGTCGTAGCCCATCAGGGTGGGCATGTCGAAGGCCACGGACAGCCCCGTCTGCCCCTGCTTCAGCAGGTAGTGAAAGCGCTCGTTGGTTTCCTTGGGCGTGCCAAATCCTGCAAACTGCCGCATCGTCCACAGGCGGCCGCGGTACATGGTGGGGTGAATGCCGCGCGTGTACGGATACTGGCCGGGGTCACCCAAGTCCCGCTCATAGCTGCGGCCGTCAGCGTCCGCCGGGCCGTACACGGGCTTAATGGGCGTCCCAGAAATGGTGCGGTGCTTCTCCCCCGCCGCCGGGTCCGCGGAGGGGACCTCCATCACCTTGGTCTGTGCCATGCCGGATGCCCCTTTCCCAAGCTGAAGCCGTTCGCGCTAGCGTCTGGCTCAGTGATAACAAATTCGGGATCCTGGGGTCAAGAGATGACCGGGGCCATGCCGGGACGCCAGGCAAACACCGACGGCGGATAGCCGAGCGGCGGCATCCCATCCGGCTCCACCCAGCGAAAGCCGGCACACTCGCCGTCCAGCGGCGTCAGCACGCCGCCGACCACCTCGCACCACCACACAATGCCGGTGTATTCCACCCGGTCCCCGTTGGGGTAGACGACCGGGTAGGGGCCCACCACTGCCACCAGATGCGCCGGCAGCACCTCGAGGCCAGTTTCCTCCCGCACTTCGCGCACCACCGCCGCCCGTGGGCCTTCTCCCGGATCTATGGCGCCGCCCGGCAGCATCAGCTCGCCGTTGTCGCTGCGGACCGCCAGCAGCAGGCGGCCCGCCCGGTCGTGGATCAGCGCCCCTACGCTGGGAATCAGCAGTAAATCGTGGCCCACGCGGGCCCGCACGCCGCGGAGATACTCGGAAATGGGCATGTCCCACCCCTCTCTTCGCGCCAGTCACCCAGCCCCGCCGCGGGTTGGCAAACTGGCCAGCCACTTAGATCCTTGCCAAAGCACCACCAGGAGGCTGATCCGGTGCCACGCCAAATGCCGTCCTGCGCCCCCCAGTGCGCTATCTGCGCCACACCTCGGGCCTGTCCGCTGCGGAGTGGGGCCGGCGCCTGGGCGTCTCCGAATACTACGTCAGCTACTGGGAACACGGACCCCGGTGGCCACAGTCCGCCCAGGTGCGCGTCATACCCCCACTGTGGGCTGGAGCGCCTTTGAGCTGCCCCTGCTGGCCGACGTCGGAATCCCCTATCCGGTTTCGCCGCCGACGCAAGATCTTCCCCGGTGGCGAAAACTGGCGCGCGATCGGGTGCGCGTGGCCGAAGCCCTCGCCCGATTCGCCCTGGCGGGCCAGCGAGCTCGACCGGCGGGCCGCCCGGGACCCCGAGCTTCCGCGCCGGGTGGAAGACATGCGACGCACCGCGTGCTGCGGGTGGCTGCGCCAGCGCTGGACGCCCTATGCGCCACACCCCCTGCCGCTCACGGAAGTCCACTCCGCCGCCGACATCCGGGCTGCCGTCGAGGCAGGCACCGCGGCTGGGCCACCCTTCATCGATCCTCCGTGTGTGCAGGGCTGGTCGCCCAAGATCGCCCCGCCGCGGAAGCCGTGGCGGAGAGCCTGAAGCGCCGCACGCCCGGACTACCGGCGGCCCGGCCCCTCGGCCCAGATGCGGTGAATGCGGTGGTAAAGCGACAGCCGCTCCTCCACCAGCGTGAGTGCCAGCCGATTGGTCGCCACCTGCCGCTCATCCGACTCCCGAAACAGCGTCACCAGGAAATCGAAGATGCCCTCGACGCGATGCTGCGCGCGCTCGGCGCGGTATCCCTGCCGCTCATCCGCCATCTGCAACAGGCCGCCGGCGTTGGCGATGAAGTCCGGGGCATACAAAATGCCGCGGGCTCGCAACGCATCGCCCATGGCCTCATCGCTGAGCTGGTTGTTGGCGGAGCCCGCGATGAGTCGGCACTGAAAGCGGCCCAAGGTGTCTGGCGTCACGACACTGCCCAGCGCGCAGGGCGAAAACACGTCGCAGGGCGCGTCGGCCACGGACCAGGGGTCCAGCGGCTCCACGCCGAACTGCGCCGTCACCGTCCCGACCGCCCGGGGATCGATGTCGGCCACCAGCACCTCGGCGTCGGCCTCCACCAGCCGCCGCACCACGTGGCGCCCCACTTTGCCGAGTCCCTGCACCACCACGCGCCGGCCCGCCGGGCTGGCGTCCCCGAACGCGTGCTGGAGCCCGGCGCGAATCGCCTGCACCACCCCCAAGGCTGTTAGGTCGCCGCTGTCGCCGGACCCGCCGTAGCCCGGGGGCAAGCCCACCAGGTAGTCGGTCTCCCGGGCGGCAAAGACGAAGTCATCCCCGTCTGTTCCCACGTCCTCACCCGTGACGAACCGGCCGCCCAGGGTTTCCAAAAAGCGGCCCAGCGCCCGGAATACCGCCTCGCTCTTGTCGGTGGCCGGATTGCCAATGATGACGGCTTTGCCGCCCCCGTAGTCGAGTCCAGCCGCCGCCGACTTGTAGGTCATGCCCTGCGACAGCCGCAGCGCATCCCGCACAGCTTCCTCTTCCGTATCATAAGCCCGCATCCGGCATCCCCCGAGGGCCGGCCCCAGGGTGGTGTTGTGGATGGCAATAATCGCCTTAAGGCCGCTGGCTTCGTCAAAGTTGAAAATCAGCTGCTCGTGCCCGTGCTCACGCATGGCCTCAAAAATGTCCATAGATGCTTTCCCCGATGCCGGGGATCACCTCCCACCAATTCTTGCCGCCATTATACTCCCGTGCCGATGAGCCGCCGACGGCTGGCTGGAGCGGCCTCCCGTTCGGCGGCGCGCCGCAGCACCATCACCGGCGTGCGCTGGGCCCCTTGGCCCATCGGATTGTCGCGCAGCAGCTCCTGGACCAGCAGCGCTTCGAGCCCGGGTGACACCGCCAGCACCTCACTGCCCAAGTCATTCACATCCACCACCGCCACCGCCGCCCCCACGCGCCGGCCAAGCGCGAGGCAAAATCGCTCCGGCTGGCACGGCGCCAGGACGATGTACCGGTCATACGGGGGAATGGTGGTGGGGCCGGGTCCATCAATGGCGGCCACTCGGCGGCCCGCCACCCGATAAAAATCCCCACGCCGCCCCATCAGGCGCCCCAGCGCGCCGGCCGCCGCCGCCAGCACAATGCGGGGCCAGCCCGCTTCGCGAATGGCCATCTCCATCGTTTCGGCGCGCCGAAGCCCGAGGCCATGGCCGTGCTGGCTCACCCGCGCCGCGAGCCACCGGGCCAGCCAGCCGGGCGCCACGGCTCGGACCAAGATGGCCCGGCCCTCGGCAATCGCCACAATCTTTTCGCCCACAGCGATGATGTCTCCCGCCGCCAGACGGCCCGCCAGGTAGGGCGCCAGCGTCTGCACCAGGCGCTCCCCGGGCCGCACCAGGTGCGTCACCACCGCATAGCGCTCATAGCGCCGCGCCGCCACCTGACGACCCGGCTTCGGGATCCACTCTCCGTTCGCCGCAGGATCCACACGCATCGCCTCCGGACTCGCCAGGCTATTCAGCCGGGTGTCCGGTGGTCCACGCAGGGACTTTAGGCGCCGAAATCCGCCAGCACGGCGTGGATGTCATGGGTGGCCGCCAAGGCGTCGGCCTTGGGCCGCTGCCACACATTGCGGCCGAAAATGAGACCGGTCGCCCCCGCCTCCATGCACGCGCGGGCCTTGGCCAACATTGCGGCATGGCTGCCTCGCTCGCCTCCGGCAAAAATCACCAGCGCGCGGCCCGCCGACCCCACGACCTGCCGCAGCGCCTCGGACTCGGTCCAAGGCCGCTGATACGCCTTCGGCGCGTGCGCTAGCTTCTCCGGCACCACGCTCGGCGCATTGAGCTTGATGATGTCCGCACCCACCTCCAGTGCCACGCGGCTGGCGTAGTCGATAGCGTAGACGGTGTCCTTCCCGCCGCGGCTCTCGACCGCTTCCCCACGGGGATACGACCACACCACCAGCGGCATCCCGTAGCGCTCGGCATCCGCCCGGACCCGGGCCACCTGCTGGAAGTCCCGGTCCTGCAGAGGCGATCCGACATAAAGCGTGTAGCCTACCGCATCGGCCCCCAGGCGGACCGCATCTTCCACGCTGGCCAGCAGCGGAGACAGCGGCGCCTGGTCGCTGGGAATCTCGGTTTTGCCGTTCAGCTTGAGAATCAGGGGCACCTGGCCCGCATGCCGGGGGTAGTACTTGGCGGCCAGTCCCACCTGGCAGGCAATGGCCGAAAAGCGCCCCTCAGCCGCCAGCCGAAACTGAAACTCCGGATCCGCACTGTCCGGGGCATCCAAAAAGTCGCGCGGGCCGTGCTCCAGCCCCTGGTCAATGGGCAGCACCATCAATGTTCCGTTGGCGGGCCCGACCTGATACAGCAGTCGGTGCAGGCGAGCCTTCTTGCCGGGGGGCAAATCGAGGGCGGCCAGGGTAGGACGCGCCGTGTTGGTTGTTCCCACAGTCTCTCTCCTCTCGTGCCGCCGCCAGGGGCGGGGCGTCGGGTCAAGTCTAGCACGCAGCCCCGCGCCGCGTGCTATGCTGGCTGCTGAGCGCCGGCCGCAGCGCGGAAGGGCCACGCCTCTGCCCGGGCCGGCACCAGGAGGCTTGTCGACATGCAGATTCACTACGACGTCTCGATGCCCGCTCCCGCCACCCACCTGTTTCATGTGCGGCTCACCTGCGACCCAGGGCCGGCCGGCGAGTGGTGCTGGCAGCTGCCGGTGGACGCCCGGCTCCTACATGATCCGCGAGTTCGCGCGCCAGGTGGATGATGTGGCGGCCACCGACGGATCCGGTGCCGCGCTCCCGGTGGCCAAGCGGGACAAGCTCGCCTGGCGCGTTCTCGTGCCCGCGGCCGGGCCCCTGGCCATCCACTATACGGTCTATGCCCATGAGCTCACGGTTCGCACCAGCCACCTGGACACGGAGCACGGGCTGCTTAACGGCACCAGCGTGCTCATGTACCCGGTGGGCCACCAGGGGGAGCCCGGAACGCTGGCGCTGGCGCTTCCAGAGGGGTGGCAGGCATACACAGGCCTCAGTCCCGCCCCGTCGGGAGCGCCGGGGTGGTTTCAGTTCAGCAACTACGATGAGCTGGTCGACTGCCCCATCGAGATGGGCACGCCTGCGGTCCAGCGCTTTGCCGTCGGCGGCATCTGGCATGAAGTGGTCGTGACGGGCGCTGGCTCCCTGAACCTCTCCCAGTTGGCCGCCGACCGGGAGCGCCTGGTGCCGCAAGCGGCCCAGGTGTTTCGCGGCCTCCCCTACGGCCGCTATGTCGTTTTGCTGACCGAGGCCGACCGTGGTGGCGGCGGGCTCGAGCACCGCAACTCCGCTGTGATGATGCTTCCCCGCTTTGCCCCAGCGCCAACCGCCGCCGAGCGGCACCAGCGTGTGCTGCACCTTTTCGCCCACGAGTTTTTCCACGCGTGGAACATCAAGCGCCTGCACCCGGATCGGCTGGGCCCGTTTGACTACACCCGGGAGGCTTACACGGACAACCTGTGGCTGGCGGAAGGCGGCACCGATTACTGAGCGAGCCTCCTGCTGGCCCGTGCGGCCCTGACCGCCGTGCCTGCGTATTTAAGGCACCTGGCACAGCAGCTCCACCAGGATCGGTGGCGGTCCGGCCAGCTGCACCAGTCGCTTGCGGAGGCGTCGCGCGACGCGTGGATTAAGTTTTACCGCCCCGACGCCCACTCACCCAATGCGACCGTGTCCTACTACGCCCGCGGCGCGCTGGGGTGCTGGCTGCTGGATCTCACGCGGCGCGAAGCCACCGGCGGCCGCACCTCGCTGGATTCGCTCCTCCGGGAGCTGCAGCGCCGGCATCCCGACGGATATCCGGAGGAGGCACCGGCCGCCTTGGCGGCTGAGCTGGGCGGCTCCCCCCTCACGACGTTCTTTCGCCATCACGTGTACCGGCCCGGGGATTTGTCGCGGGCCGCGCTGGCCAGCATTGGCCTCCGCTATGAAGATGAGACGCCTGGCGCCGGGGCCGCTCCGTTCACCGGCTTCTCGACCGCCGTGCAGGACGGCCGCTTGGTTATCACCCAGGTGGAGGGCGGCAGCCCCGCCGAGCAAGGCGGCCTGGCTCCGGGCGATGAGCTGGTGGCGTGGAGTCGATTCCGGGTCGACGCCAGCCAGTTTGGCACCCACCTGGGCCACTGGCCGGCCGGCGAGCCGGTCGCGATCCCTCTGGCGCGCCGCGGCCTCATGCGGGACACCCACATCACGCCGGCGCCGCCACGCCCCACGGCCGGGCGCCTCGTGCCAGACCCGGACGCGCCCGACGCCATGCAAAAGCGGTTTCAGGAGTGGTGCGGCCAGCCCTGGCCCTTTCCCAGTGCCCCGCCAGCAAGCCCCTAGCCGCGTCCCCTGGGCACGGCGGCTGCCTAGCCGAGGCTGGCGGCCGCATGGTACACGGCGGTGGCGGCCTCTCCGAATCCGGTGGCAATCAGCTTCACTTTGCCCGGATAGGTGGCAATGTCCCCTGCGGCATACACGCCGGGCAGGTTCGTCTCGCCCGTCGTCGCGACTGGCACTTCGCCCCCCTCCATCCTGAGGCCCAGCTGTGCCAGCGGGCCCAGGTCGCTGACCAAGCCAATCGCCACCACGATGTCGTCGGTGGGCACGGATCGCTCGGCCCCGGTGCGCACATCCCGCAGCTGGGCCCCCGACACCCGGTCCTGCTCCATCCGGACGCCGATCACTTCCTGCTCCCAGTACAGATCAAAAGCGCCCGGCCGGGTGATTTGGCGCGCCGAGTCGCGATGGCACTGGAGCTGGCCGCGCCGATGCACCACGCCCACCCGCTCCGCGCGGTCCCGCAGGTTGAGCGCCCAGTCCGCGGCCGAATTGCCGCCGCCCACTACCAAGACGCGGCGCGCCTCAAAATTTTTCAGGGGTCCCACGACGTAGTGCACGCCGCGGCCCTCCGCCGCATCCAGCGCCGGCACCGGGAGCCGGCGCGGGTAAAACTGCCCGATGCCGGCGGTCAGCACTACGCGCCGCGTGGCGTAGCGCCCGCGGGGCGTTTCCACCCACCAGCCGTCCGCGTCGGGGTTGCGGGCCAGGCCGGTGAGCTCCTCGCCCAGCCGGTAGTCATGGCCGAACTGTGCCGCTTGCCGGGAGAGGCGCTCCACCAGCTGCGCGGCGGTGACCCGCGGAAAGCCGGCAACGTCGTAAATTTGCTTTTCCGGATACAGAGCCGCCAGCTGGCCGCCCAGGTCTGGCAGCCGGTCAAAGATTCGGGCCGTCAGGCCGTGCAGTCCGGCCGAATACATTGCATACAGACCCACCGGGCCTGCCCCTACCATGGTGATGTCCACGAGGTCGCTGCTTGCCGCTGCCATTCGCCTTGTCCCGCCCTTGCCTGTCATTGCCAGCTTACGCCGACCGCAGCCGGGCGACTCCTCTCGGAAGCGTGAGCCCGCGCCACTGCCGCCCAGTCTACCGAGCTGGCGGGCTGGGGTCAAAATCCTCCCTGCGGGAGCCGCGTGCCGGCGCGGCGCCTTCACCGGGAAGTCTGCTAAGCTTCCCGCAAGGGCGCCCCGGTGCTCTGGAAGGAGCGTGAGCCATATGCAGGACCCGAACCCGGAGGCCACAGCGGCCATCTGGCCTAGCCGCCGTGCGGCCTGGGACCTCTTGACGCGCTATACGAAAAGTCCGGCGCTTCGAGCCCATGCCCTGGCCGTGGAAGCAGTGATGCGGCGCCTGGCAGAGCGCGCGGGCGAGAATGCGGACCTCTACGGCCTCGTGGGCCTCTTGCACGACTTTGACTACGAGCAGTATCCCGAGGTGGGGGCGCACACGATTGAAGGCGGGCGCATTTTAGCCCGCGAGGGGTTCCCGCCGCTCGTCATTGAGGCGATCCAGTCGCATGTCACCGAAAATGGGCTGGTGCGCGACACTCTCCTGAAAAAGGCCATTTATGCCGCAGACGAACTCACGGGGCTCGTGGTGGCGGTGGCGCTCGTGAAGGGCCGCGACTTGTCGCAGGTGACGGTGTCGTCGGTCATGAAGAAAGTAAAAGACAAAAGCTTCGCGCGGGGCATCAGCCGCGAAGATGTGTACGCTGGGGCCCACGGGCTTGCGCTGGAGGTGCCGGATCTGGTGGCCGTCATCCTGGACGCACTGAATCCTATCGCCGGCCCGCTGGGGCTGGCTCCCACTTAGCCCCACTGCCGTCGCAGGCTCAGAGGGGCTGCCGATGGGCAAACCCGTCCCCCCGCCGGTGGTAGTAGGCGACGCGCGGCTCGCCCAGGCGCCAGCACAGGTAGACCGGTTCGCCCGCCACCTCGGCGGGAAAGTCGACCAGCCCCAGGTCCACGTCGGTGAGGCGGCACCCCAGGCCATGCAGCTCCTCCAGCAGGCCCTTGGCGTCGCCCACGCGGCTCTTGAACTCCTGGCGGGCTGCCCGATAGTCGGCATCCATCACCAAGCGGCCGTCGGCGCGCGCGCCCACCGCCCGAATGGCCCCCATTTCTTCGTAGCGCCGGCGCGCTTCGGATTGGAGCCGCTGCAGGTGCTGCAGCAGGGCCGAGATTCGAGGCAGCAGGGCATCAGCCTCGGCCGGCGTAAACAGCGGCGCCGCGCTCATGCTGGGTCCTTCAAAATCTGGCAGGCACGTCGCCGCGCCCCCCTTGATGGTTGGCCGCGCGCGCCAGCGTGAACAGCAAGTCCGACAGCCGATTCAGATAGCGCACGTGCACACCTGGGCCGGGCTCTTGCCGGTACAGCGCCACCACGCGCCGCTCCGCACGCCGCACCACGGTGCGTGCCAGATGCAGGGCCGCGGCCGCCGCCGTGCCGGCTGGCAGCACAAACTGCGTCAGCGGCGGCAGCCGCCCGTCATATTGGTCAATGGCGCGCTCGAGCGCCGCCACATCCTCGTCTGCCAGATGGTGCTGCCGCCGCGGATTCTCCGTGGCTAAGTCGGACCCCAGGCTGAACAAGCGGTGCTGCACCTCTTCGAGGATGGCGTCCAGCGGCCCGTCGCTCAGCTGGGTCCGCGCCAGCCCCAGCACCGCGTTGGCCTCGTCCACCGTGCCATAAGCTTCGACGCGCGCGCTATCCTTGGCAATGCGCTTCTCGCCGGCGACGCCCCACAGGCTAGTGTCCCCCTGGTCCCCGGTGCGTGTGTAAATTTTCACGGTGTCCTCCTTCCCACTCACTCCCACTCATTCCCACGCATTCCCTCTCATCCTCACTCGTTTCCGCGCGGTCCCGCGCCTTGCCGCTGCCAGCGCCCCAACGCTCCCTCTAGAGTGTAGTTTTTCGCAGCGCCGGCCGCGAGCGCACCCTAGGCGCCGCCGTCGGCACGGTGTACAACGGAGTCATGCCACGCAAGATGGGGCCGAGGCCCGAGGACGGTGCGCCGCCCTCAGATGTCCGGCGCGCGGGCCGCGCGCTCTCCTTGATTCGCGTGGGCACGTGTGCCTTTACGGACCACCAGGGACTCTATCCCCCCGGCGTCAAGCCCGGCGAGCGCCTGTCGTTTTATGCGCGAGAGTTCAACGTCGTGGAGGTGGATGCGCCGTTTTACGGCCCGCTGCCGCTCGCCCTCGCCGACCGCTGGCTCGCGGCCGTGCCCGAAGACTTTCGCTTTGACCTGAAGGCGCCCGGCAGCACCACCGGCCATCGAGCGGCCAACCCCGAGGAAGAGCGCCACTTCGCCCAGTTCGCCGAGCGCCTGCACCGGTCCGGGCGGCTTGGCGCCGTGCTGCTGCAGTGGCCGCCGTGGCACCGGCTGACAGCCGCCAACCAGGCGCGCGCGGCGGAGGCCGTCGCCCGCTTCGCCCCGCTCGTCACCGCTGTGGAATTCCGGCACCGCAGCTGGTACGAAGAGGGCGCGCAGCTGACGGCCTGGCTCACGGGCCTGCCAGCCGCCCAGGTGATTGTGGATGCCCCGGTCGGCCCCGACACCGCACCGCCCTGGCAGCCGGCCATCGCGCGACGAGAGCTGGCCTACGTCCGATTTCATGGGCGCAACGCGGCAGCCTGGTCCTCGCCCGGCCTGGCCACCAGTCAGGAACGCTTTCGCTACCGCTATGCCCCTGAGGAGCTGGCGGGCCGCGTGCCCGATTTAGCAAACCTGGCTCAACACGCCGGAGAAGTGCACGTCCTGATGAACAACAACTACGGCAGCTATGCGGTGGACGGCGCCCGCTGGCTCCGCGATCGCTTGGCGCCCCGCCCCGGAACCCAGACCCAATTTGACTGGTAGCGCCGAGGCGTCCCCGCCGCTACCAGTAGCGCTCTTCCCGCCAGGGATCCCCCTGCATGTGGTACCCGCGGTCCTCCCAGTATCCCGGGCGATCCGCCGCCATGAGCTCAAGGCCGCTGACCCACTTGGCACTTTTCCAGAAGTAGCGATGGGGCACCACTAGGCGCATCGGCCCACCGTGCACCGCCTCCAGAGGCTCGCCCGCAAACCGATGGGCGAAGAGGCAGTCGGGCGAGAGGAAGTCTTCCACCGCCAGATTGGTGGTGAAGTCCGGACGGGCATGCACCATCACGTGCGTTACGCCCTCCAGTGGCTCTATGCGCTCCCAAATCGCGGACGTGGGCACGCCCTCCCAGTCAGTGTCCAGCTTGCTCCAGCCCGTCACACAATGGATGTCGGTGCGGAGACTCCGGCGGGGGAGGGCCATCATCTGGTCCCAGGTAAATTCCTTCGGGCTTTTGACCATCCCAAACACCTTGAAGCGCCATGTGTCCAGCGGAACGTCGGGCATGCGGCCCGCATGCAGCACCGGAAACAATTTGGTGAGCGTCTGCCCCGGGGGAATGCGCTCGGAGCCCTTTACAGATGCCTTCGACCCGGCCACCTCCCTAGCGGTCCAACAAAACCTCGCGATGCTCCCCCTATTCTAGCGGAAGCTCGCCGCCGCTGCCGGCCGCGGCCACGGCGCCGGCGCCCCTTGGGCGGCACTCCCGTGCGCCGCGGCGACTGGATGCAGCGTGAGGGCCACCAACCCCGCTGCCGCCGCCCCCACCAGCGCGGCACCCGCCAGCCGCCGCCCGGCATCCGCCTCACGGAGCCACCACACCCCCACCGCGCCCGTCATCACGCCCGCTGCGCCCGACAGTGCCTCGATGAGATAGGGCGGCCAATGCCTCAGCAGCGCCACCAGCGTGACATACGCGGCACCGTTCGACAGCGCGGCCACCGCGGACCATCCGGGCTGGCGAGCCAATTGGCGGCGAACCAGCGCGCCGCCCCCACCCACCCACACCAAGGCAGCCATTAACAGCGCCACCACGGTGTAGACACTGGCGGCGTAGGACAGGAGGGCCCCCGGCTGCATGGACGCGTCAAGATGGCGGCCCCAGGCTAGAGCCGCATCGCTCGCCAACATGATGCCAATGGGCAGCCAGTGCCGGGCGCCCCCGCGCCCCGCTGCGAGAACCGCGCCGGCCACCATCGCCGCCACCGACGCCAGCGCGGCCACGCCGCCCGCCGGATCCGCGAGCCACAGCAGCAGCGCCGCGGCCGCCGGCCAAGGAGCTACCACCGACAGCGGGCCCAGCGCCAGCGCCCAGGCATAGAGGAGAAAACTCAGTCCATACACTAAGCCAGGCAGAAGCGCCGCGCTCTGCCATGCCGGGGGGCCGAGGGCCCACGCCCCGCCCCACAGCACCACCGCGCCGCCGCCATAGGCCACCAGCGCGCCCGCTGGCGGATTGGCCGGCGTGCCCACGCGATTCAGGCCTACGCGCTCGCCCGTCAGGGCGGCCAGCCGCACGCACATCAGAGCCCAGACGATCAGCGGCGCGGCGACGGCGGCCACCTCCACGCGCCGCGCTCCAAAGGTTCAGCATCGGCCCGGCCGCGGCAGCCCGCCCACGACCGAAGCGGTCGGTGCACCAGATCCAGGCCCCGTGATGATGATACGCGGGCTCGCGCGATACATGTCTATCCCCAAGTCACGTGTCACCGGCCCGGCCCCTGTGGATTCGACCAGCCAGGTGCGGGCTTTCACCCCGCTTTGGCCCGGCGCCAGCACGCGCGCAGTGCCAGGCGCAAGCTGGGGATCGACCCGGACAATGGTGCGAAAGGGGTACGTGGCCAGCACCTCATGGCGCACCGCGATGCGCCGCCCGGGAGCCGTGCCCCAGATGCTCAGGTGATACTCCCGGTGGGCCGCGCTGGCTCGGATGACAATCGGGCCCGACGTGTCATTTTGAAACCGAAAGTTTAGATAGTCGCCCGACACGGTCGCATCCTCACCCGGAGGCAAATAGGGCACCGTCAAGCCATGCTGATGGCGCTCGACGACGCGGAGTCCGGTGCGCAGTACCGCCGCGTACAGTGTCGATGCCCCCTGGCACACGCCCCCGCCCACGGACGGCACGATCCGATCCCCATAGAAGGCTCGGCCCCAGCCGTACCCGTTTTCTGCGGTGTACGGGCCCACCCGCGCGTAGTAGGAAAACACCTGGCCCGGGTCGATCTCCATGCCGTTGAGCCGGGTGGCTGTCAGCTCGATGTTGACCGCCTGGGTGGCCGACGCGTGGCGGTAGTTGGTGGTGACGGCGGCCCATTCATAGCGGGCCGCCGCCACACCGGTCCGGGTCAGCATCCAGGCCCCCGGCGCGGGTGCCGGCACCGCCGCCATCCAGCCCGCAGCGGCCAGGGCCGCCGTCGCCATCCACTGCATAGCGATCCCCCTGTCCCTTGTGGCTCCCGCCCATGACAAAAGGCGGGCCAAGCCCGCCTGGTTGGGGATTACGACTTCAGCTGTTCCTCGGCATACTTAATCGCCTCGCGCACCAGGTTGCCGCACTGGCGGGCGGACACGCCGCCCCACCCCTCGCGCTGCACCACGTCGGACACGCCCAAGCGCTTGGACAGCTGCTGCTTTGTGTTGTCAGACAGGATCTTGCCCATCAGACCACCTCCCCACGCTAGCGTGGTCCACGGGCCAAGCCGGCATACACCCATCCGTAGATTCTCCTAAGCCACAGCACGCGCGTCACAAACTCGCGGGTTTCGGGATACGGAATCTTCGCGGGCGGCGACGACGGAGTCAGCACCCCAAACTTCAGCCAATCGTCGACCACGTGCGGGCCGCCGTTGTATGCCGCCAGCGCCAGTGTGTCGTCATGGTGATACCGCGCCAGCAGGTACCCCAGATACCAGGTGCCGAGCGCAATGTTGGCCGCGGGGCTGGTGATCGCGCCCCGAATGCCGGTCTGGCGGCGAATCCACCCGGCCGTGCCGGGCAGCACCTGCATGAGGCCGACAGCGCCGCGATGCGATACGACATCGGGGCGAAACCCGCTTTCGGTGCGGATCACTGCCGCCACCAGCCACGGATTGACATGCTCGCGCTGCGCCGCAGCAAAAATCGGCACCGAGTGCCTGAGCGGCACCGCCCAGTTAATGCCCACCACCAGCAGCAGCCACGCCACCAGGGCTCCCCAGGCCCACCGGCGCCGGGTCACGAGGTTGCCCAGCCCGCAGTGGCGGCCTGGATTTGCTGGGCCAGCCCCTCCAGCGTGCCGGTGTTGTCAAGCACACGGTCCGCGTAGGCCAGCTTTTGCTCCAGCGGCCACTGGGCCTTCACCCGCGCCTCCGCCTCCTCCCGCGTGCACTGACTGCGCTCGGCGATGCGCTCGATCTGCTGAGCGCGCGTGGCGTACACCACCCACACTTGGTCCACCTCGCGAAACAGCCCCCCTTCAATGAGGAGGGGCACATCCCACACGATCCACGGCGCCCCCGCCGCCGTGCGCGTGCGGCAGCGCAGCGCGTCACGCACGGCCGGGTGGACTAGTCGGTTGAGCGCCTCGCGGGCGGACACACTGTGAAACACCAGCCGCCCCAGGCGCACACGGTTCAGGTGGCCAGCGGCGTCCAGCACCGGCCACCCAAACGCCTCCCACACGTCCCGCCACACCGGCTGCCCGCGGACCATCAGCTCATGAGCCACCGCGTCGGCGTCCAGCACCAGCGCGCCGCGTGCCGATAGCTGCCGGCTCACGGTGCTTTTCCCCGAGCCGATGCCCCCGGTCAGTCCGATAATCACGGGGCCGTCGCCCAGTCGAGCGCCCCGTCCGGAAACGCTTGCACGCCCCGGATCCCGGGGGCCAGCAGCCAAAACGCTCCGGTGGGTGCCAGCGGCTCTGCCGCCACTTTCCCCGCAGGCGGCGCCGCCCACGGGTCGTCGGGGGAAATTGGCGCCAGCACGGCCGCCACGGCTCCCGACGCCCACCGCCGGCGCAGGGTGCCGGCCGCCAGCCGCGTCACGGCAAATCGATGCGGCGCCAGCCGAGCCAGCGCTTGCCCCAGCGCCACTGCCTCCGGGCTGGAGGCATCCACCGCCAGCGGCAGTGCCGCCGGATGCTTGCCCGCGGGCAACGCGCTGCCCGCGGGCGCCAGTGCGCTGAGGTGTCCGGCCGATGGCACGACTCGCCCCCCTAGGGCCGTGCGAATCCACCGCGCGATCCCCACCCGCGACAGGACTTGTGCCCCAGCGCCGGTGCCCCACGGCCCCGTGAGCCCCTGATTCACGAGAAGGGTCAGCTCTCCTCCCGTCTGCAGGTAGTGGAGGTGGGCCCGGGCGCTCGCTGGCAGGTGCGCCTGCTGCGACACCGATACCGGCAGGGCCGCCACAGCGCCATTTTCAAAGGCATGCCAAGCCTCCAAAAACGTGGGATAGCGGGTAATGGTAATGGCCGGCGCCGACGTCTTGCTGAAATCCATCAGCGCATTGGGCTCAAACTGCGTCAGGGTGTATCCGGTGCTGCCAATCAGGTTGCTGGTTTGCCAGTAGGGTCCCCCCTGCGCAATGTCCGCCGGGGGCAGAATGCCCAGGGCCGGATTCGCCAGCATGGCCACGAACGCCGTACTGGCGGCCTTCAGGTGAAACACCAGGCGATGAGCGCCCACCGCTTGGATGCCCGCGACGCGGGTGGCCTTGCCGCTTTCCACCTTGGACACCCCCACCACGTCGGCCAGCAGGCGGCGCGTGGTGGCGGTCGATTCCGACGGTGTGGCGAGGGCAGAGAGAGCCGCCGCCACCGTCGGCGCGGTGAGCGGCCGCCCGTTGGTCAGTCGGGCGCTGGACAGCACTACCGTCACGGTGGTGCCAGAGGACAGCGCGCTTTCGCCCAAGTCCGGCCGCACCGCGCCATGTGGCCCTAGCCGAAACAGCGTTTGAAACACGTTGTCCGCCACCAGGCGGCCCGACAGGGTGGTGGCCCGGGACGGCGCCACGCTGTTCGGATTGTCAAAGACCGCGATGGGCACCTGCTGCGTGGTGGCGTGGACCGGCACCGACGGCGGTGCGGCCGCATGCACCAGCAGCGCCGGAGACAGCCCCAGCACCACCAGCAGCCACGGCCAAGCTCGTGCCATCAGGCGTGTTTGCCCGGCAGCCGCGCCAGCTCATCGGCCGACAAGTCGCGCTCCGCGATGATATCGAGGCGATAGCGGCCATCAAGAGGCCGCACCTGCACTTCCCCCCGGACGCCGAACTGGCTCCACAGCAGCGCAACCACGCGCTGGCTGTCAGCCTCCTGGTCCACGGTGACGGTCAATCGCTGCATCTCATACCTCCCTGGGATGGGTGTGGGACGGTTGGCGCCTGCACCCTATGAGGGGCGGCCGAACGGCAGAGGCCGTGGCGGGGGGCTCTCAGTGGGGGACGGCTGGCAGCGCCCGCAGAGGTGGGTGCCGCGCCCGGCCACCAGCACCCGCAGAATAGGTTCGCCACAGCGCCGACACGCCTGGCCGGCTCGGCCGTACACGGCCAGCCGTGCCTGATGGCCTCCGGCCTGGCCATGAGCATCCCGATAGTCCAGGAACGTCGTGCCCCGATCCGCCAGCGCCTCCCGCAGCACGCAGCGGATCGCTCGGCACAGTGCCCCCACTTCCTTGGCGCTCAGCGCTCCTGCTGGCCGGGCCGGATGCACCCGCGCCCGGTGCAGCGCCTCGTCGACATAGATGTTGCCCAGCCCGGCCACCCTCCGCTGGTCCAGCAGCACCGCTTTGATGGGCGCCCGCCGCCCGGCCAGGATGGCGGCAAGCCGCCGGGCGGTAAACGCCGGCGACAGCGGCTCTGGGCCCATGGCGCCCGGCACCACGGCGGGCGGCTCCAGCCACGCGACGCGCCCAAAGCGCCGCGGATCCGTGAGCCGCACCCGATGGCCCGATGACAGCGCCAGCACCAGGTGAGTGTGGCGCGGATGGTCCGCCACATGGAGCCGGCGCGGCACTACGACCAAGCGGCCACTCATGCCCAGGTGGAGCAGAAGGCCGGAGCCGGAGGCAAACTGCCACACCAAGAACTTGCCGCGCCGCGCCACGGCCGCCCCCTGCTGGCCTACGAGGCGGGCCGCCAGGGCCTCAGGGCCCAAAGCCCCCCGCACGATGCGCCCGTCCAGCCACTCCACCGCCGAGATCGATGCGCCCACCACGGCTTCGGCCAAGTCCCGGCGAATGGTTTCCACCTCAGGCAGTTCCGGCACGCGCCCCCGCCCCCTCCCGGCTGGCCAGCAGCGTCAGATGGCCCCAATCCCCGCCCTGCTTAAAGTCCACCACCAGCGGCACGGCGAGCGGGAGGGCGCCCGTCATAACCTCCCCCACCAGATCCACCAGTGCGGGCACCTCCTCGGGCACCGCATCCCAAATGAGCTCGTCATGCACCTGCAGGACCATGGCACTGGCAAACTGTTGCTCAGTCAGCCGGCGCTCGGCGGCCAGCATCGCCACCTTGATGAGGTCGGCGGCGCTCCCTTGAATCACCGTGTTGACGGCCGTGCGCTCGGCATAGTGGCGCTGCACGGGATGGCGGGCAGCGATATCGGGCATCGGCCGCCGTCGGCCCAGCAGGGTGGTCACCTGTCGATCCCGCTTCGCATCCGCGAGCACCTGGTCGAAAAAGGCACGAATCGTGGGGTAGCGCTCGAAGTAGCGCTGGATGTACTCGGACGCCGCCGCGCGGCTGACACCGGTCTGGTGGGCCAGGCCGAAGTCGGAGATGCCATAGATAATGCCAAAGTTGATGGCTTTAGCCCGGCCCCGCAATTCCGCCGTCACCTCCGCGGGCGTCACGCCGAACATCTCGGCGGCGGTGCGCCGATGGATGTCCTCCCCCGTCTGGAAGGCCTTCAGCAGCACCGGATCGCGCGAAAAGTGGGCCAGCATCCGCAGCTCAATCTGCGAGTAGTCGGCCGCCAGCAGCACTCGCCCGGCGGACGGGCGAAACACCGACCGCACGCGCTGGCCCCAGGCGCTTCTGACCGGAATGTTTTGCAAGTTGGGATCGCTGGACGACAGGCGGCCGGTGGCGGCCACCGTCTGGTTCAGATGGGTGTGCACCCGGCCATCGGGCCCAATCAGCGGCAGAAGGCCCTCCACATAGGTGCCCAACAGCTTCTCCAGCTGGCGCCATCCCAAAATCTTGTCCACAATCGGGTGTTGCGCCGCCAGTCCTTCAAGCGTGTCCGCGTCGGTGGAGTAGCCGGTTTTGGTTTTCCGCCCCTTCGGCAGCCCCAAGCGCTCAAACAGCACCTCGCCCAGCTGCCGCGAAGAGTTGAGGTTGAACGTGACACCCGCCTCGGTGTAAATTTCCTCGGCCAGCTGGGCCAGCCCCACCGCCAACTCCGCGCCCAGGTTTTCCAGTGCCGCTTTGTCAGCGGCCAGCCCGCGCGCCTCCATAGCCGCCAGCACCATCAGCAGCGGCATCTCGACCTCTTGGTACAGCCGCCCCAGCCCCCGGCGCTCCAGGGCCTCCAGCACCCGCGGCCAAGCCGCCGCCAGCTCTCCCAGCGTGCTCAGGGGCTCTTGCAGCATCGCTCCGAGCGTGGCCAGGGAGTACGATGCGCGTGTGGGGTCCAGCAAATAGGCGGCCACTTCGGCATCCCACACGTGGGCCGCGAGCGCCGGCGGCAGCGCCAGCACCCACGGCTTGATGCCAAAGCCCACGAGCTGCTGCCCGGGCACGACGGGAGGAGCGCCAGCGGCGATCCCCGCCCCGCCGGCCCACGCCACGCGCCAGGCCACGCCGGCGGCGCGGTCGGGGTCGGGCTCCAGCGCCACCACGCTGGCCGTGGGCCATGCGACCGGTGGCTCAAGCTTTCCGCCGGACCCGGCCGGGGATCCACTGGGCTTGGCCGTCGCCGAGGGACCCAGCAGGCGACGCTTCAGCGTGGTGAAGCGCATTTCGTCCAAAAAGGCCTCCAGCTCAGGGGTGTTCACCACCTGGTAGGGCGCGTCGGCCGGGGTGGGCAGTGCCAGCGGCAGGTCCTGGCGGATGGTGGCCAGCTCGCGGCTCTCGTAGCCCACCTGCTCCTGCCCCGCCAGCGCCTTGCGAATCCGCGCCTCCGGAATCTGTCCGCCCGCCGCAGCCTGAAACACGTCTTCCAGGTGGGCGTATCGGCTCAGCAACAGCACGGCCGACTTTTCGCCGATGCCGGGCACCCCCTTGATGTTGTCCGAGCTGTCGCCCATGAGGCCTTTCAAGTCGCGCACCTGGTCTGGGCGCACCGATAGCTTGCTGTACACGCCCTCTTCGTCCAGCCACGTGAGCGACCCAGCATCGCGGCCGGGATACAGCACCGTCACACCCGGCCGCACCAGCTGGAGCAAGTCCCGGTCGCCCGAGAGAATCAGCACGCGGCGGTCTTCCTCATCCGGGTCGACCGAGGCGGCCAGCGTCCCGATAATGTCATCGGCCTCGAACCCGGGCGACGCCATTTGGTGAATCTGCAGCACCTCCAGGAGTCGAAAGGCCAGGGGCACCTGCGCGTGAAAGTCGTCGGGAGCCGCCTCACGGCCGGCTTTGTAAGCCTGGTACTGCTCGTGGCGAAAGGTGTCTCCGGGGCTGTCCCATGCCACCACCAGCACATCGGGCTCCGTGTCCTGCGCGGCTTTCAGCAGCATGCTGGCGAAGCCATACACGGCAAACGTCGGGGTGCCTTCCGGGGTGGACATTTTGGTATTCGACAGCGCATGATACGCGCGAAACAAAAGATTCATGCCATCGACCAGCAGCACGGTGCGCATGGGGTCCTCCTGACCGGCGGGGTTTTCGTCATCGCATCTTGGCGCGGCTGTCGCCCGACTTTGACATGGTCCATGGTATCAAACCGGCTTGGCTACTCACAAGCCACCGGAGACCGAAAGGGGCGGAAATTCATGGAGACCAGCCAACCGACCTGGGTGCTACTGCCCGGCGCCGCGTCCGGGCCCGACGTGTGGAGCCGGCAGCGCCGAATCCTCCCGGCGGCGACGGCCTTCTCGTATCCGCCGCCCCAAGGCGGGCCGCTGCTGGAGGAGTATGCCGCCGCCGTCCGGGCAGCGCTGCCGCCGCCCTACGTGCTGGTGGGCCACTCGCTCGGGGGGGCCGTGGCCCAGACACTGGCCTGGGACCATCCCGAGGATGTCGTCGGGCTAGCCCTGGTGGGCACCGGCCCTCATCTCCCGGTCAATCCAGAGTTGCTGGCGGGGCTGGCCGCCCACCCCCAGGAGACGCTGGAGCGCATCGCCGGGTGGTCACTGGCGCGCGGCGCTGACCCCCGCCTCCGGGACGAGTGCCGCCGGCGCATGGGCGCCGCCTCCCCCGATATTGCCTGGCAGCAATTTCAGGCCTGCGCCACCTTTGACCTCCGGGGCCGGGGGACCCCCCCTCCGGTGCCAGTGCGGGCCCTGGTCGGCGCCCTGGACCGCATGACACCCCCTGGGCTGGTGGAAAGCTTAGCCGAGGTGTGGCCGGCCACTCCGGTGCATCACGTGCCCGACGCCGGCCACCTGGTGATGCTGGAGCGGCCGGAAGCCGCTAACGCTTGGCTCGCGGATCGGCGGGCAGAGTGGGGGTAGCATGCCGCACAATTCGAGCCCGGATGGGGGTGGCGCGGCGGTGTGGCCCGCGTGGGCCACGTGGCCACTGGACCTGGGGACGCTGATGGCGTGGCTCATCGGGGTGGCGCTGGTAGCGCTGGGCTCTC
Source organism: Bacillota bacterium (assembly GCA_021846505.1). GTDB lineage: Bacteria > Bacillota > Sulfobacillia > Sulfobacillales > JAIMBI01 > JAJZWV01. The sequence continues at coordinate 13,593 of JAJZWV010000015.1, read as the reverse complement.
CGTCGGCGGGCCTGGCAGCCGATTTTCTGAGCTGGTCGCTTTTGGCCTTGGGCGGATCGCGCCGCGTCTGGCCGCAGCCAGTACGCGGCGCGGCGGTACTACTCATGATCGGCTTAGCCGTATGGGGCGGCGGCGCGTGGATGGCATCACTGCTGCGCCCCCGCTGAGGCGGTCCCCCTAGGCGAGGCGCGGTGATACACTGACAGCGTCCCTTGGCCCGTGAGGAAGACCCATATGGGGAGGTGGGCCGGATGGCCAAAGCCGGCGCCGCCTGGCACGGGCAGCTGGCCCGGCCTCACCTGGCCGCGATGGCCGCCGCCCCCGCCGCCGCGACGCCCTCCACGTGGGCCCAATTGGCGGTGCGCCTGAAGCCCCTGGTGCCGGCCGCCCGCCTGCTGGCGGACCCGGTGGCGCAGCTGGCATACAGCTACGATGCCACCGGTGAGCGCCGGCCGCCCCAGCTGGTCGTGCTGGCCGAGCAGCCCGCCGAAGTGGGGGGCGTGCTGGCCGCCGCCGCGGCCGCCGGCGTGCCGGTCCTGCCCCGCGGTGCCGGCACTAACCTCTCCGGAGGCACCCTGCCCTTGTTTGGCGGGCTAGTGCTGGCTCTGCAGCGGCTCACCGAACCGTGGCGGCTGGATGTGGCGCACCTGCAGGTGTCGGTGGGCACGGGCTGGGTCACCGCGGACCTCCAGCGCGCCCTCGCTTCCCACAACATGTTTTACCCCCCCGATCCCTCGAGCCACCGCATCTCCACCATTGGAGGCAACGTGCAAGAAAATTCGGGCGGCCCGCACGCGCTGCGATACGGCGTGACCGAAGCCCACGTGCTGGCAGTGGAGGGATACTTGGCGGACGGCACGCCGATTCACCTGGACCGTCCCGCAGTGCCGGGCGAGTGGGACCTGTTAGGGGTGGTCATCGGGTCCGAGGGCACCCTGATGGTCGCCACCGAAGTAACGCTTGCCGTGCAAGCGCGCCCCGCCGGCACCACCACGGCCCTCTTGGCGTTTGCCACCGTGGCCAGCGCCTGTGCGGCGGTAGCCCGGGTGATTGCCGCGCACCTGGATCCCGCCGCCCTGGAGCTTTTGGACCGGCCCACCATCGAGCTGGTCGAGCGCTTTGCCGGGGCCGGCTACCCGGCGGACGCCGGTGCCGTGCTGCTGGTCGACCTAGACGGCACCGCCGACGAGCGCCAGGCGGCGCTGGACCAGCTGGATGCGGCCACCCGCGCGGGCGACCGGCTGGCGTTTCGCACGGCAGACGGCCCGGCTGCCGCCGAGCGGCTGTGGATCGGCCGGCGTGCCGCCTACGGCGCCCTTGCGCGCGTCAGCGCCCACGTTTTCGTGCAGGACGTGACCGTGCCGCGGCCTCAGCTGGCCGCCATGATGGATGAGGTGCTGGCCATTGCCCAGCAGCGGCGCCTCAGCGTGCTGACGGTCGCCCATGCCGGTGACGGCAATCTTCACCCCACCATCGGGTACGACCCCGCCAATCCCGAGGAGCTGCAGCGCCTATTTGCGGCGGATCAGGAGATTTTGGCCGCGGCCGCGGCCCGCGATGGGTCGATTACGGGAGAGCACGGCGTGGGCATCGACAAGCTGAAGCACCTGCCGCTGATGTACTCGCGGGACGAGCTGGCGGCCATGCTCGAGGTGAAGCAGGCGTTCGATCCCGAACTGAGGCTCAACCCCGGGAAGGCCATTTGGACAGTGCTCCCCCCGCGAGTCGCCCCTGATGAGACGGTGCCGCATCGGCCGCACTTCGCAAGCGCTCCTCATCTGCAGCAAGTGCGGGAGGCCATTCGAGAAGCCCAGGCGGCCGGCCGCCGCCTGCAAATTGTGGGCGCGGGCCTGCGGGTGCCGCCGGATCCCAGCGCCCTGCGCCTGTCCACCCAAGCCTGGACGGCCGTGCACCATCTGGATGCCGAAAATCTCACCGCGACCGTGGACAGCGGACTGCCGGTGGGCGAGTTGGACGGCCTGCTCGCCCCCTTCGGCCTGGAGTGGGCGGCTGACGCCTGGGGCGCGGCGGAAACCGTCGGCGGGATGGTGGCGGGGGCTCTGCCGGCCTGGCGGGAGGCCGGGTCGGGGCCCGTGCGCCAGCAGGTGCTGGGCGTGGAAATGGTGGACGGGGGCGGGCGCGCCCTGCGATTCGGCCGCCCGGTCCTGAAAAATGTGGCGGGGTATGACCTCACCAAGCTCCTGGTGGGCAGCTTCGGCCGGCTGGGGGTGCTCACGGCCGTTACGCTCCGCCTGCGGCCGCGGCGCCCCCTGACCTGGCGGTGTCTGGCGGCGGAGGGGGCACAGGTGGCCGCAGCCGCCTGGGCCAGCCTGGCGCGGCCCGATCGGCCGGAGGCGGTGCTGGGCCGCCCGGGCCAAGTCATCACAGCGTGGGTGCGCGATCCCGGAGCCGCGTGGGGGCCCGCCATCGCCGACCCTCGCCCCGAGTGGGGTGCCCTCCTCGCGGCACAGCCGATGCCCAGATTTGGCCTGCACCGCTGTGGGCGGGCGGGATTCCCACCCGCGCATGAGCCGTGGACGCTGTGGTGGCCGCTTTCGGGGGTATGGCTGGGCAGCACCCCTCCGGCGCCTCCCCCGGAGGCTGACGGTGCGGATCCGGCGGCGCGCCATCTGGCGGAGCAGGTGCGCCGCGCCTTTGATCCTCATGACCTTTGGAAAGGCGGTGAGGCGTGACACACGGCGCGCTGGCGCTGGCGGCCGACGCCATCGCCCAGCTGGACCACTGCAACAAGTGCGGCTTCTGCCTCCCGGCTTGCCCCACTTATGTGGAGACCGGCCTGGAGGTGCACTCGCCGCGAGGTCGCCTGTCCCTCATCGAGGCGGCCTGGCGCGGAGAGCTGGCGGTGGGCCAGCCCCTGGCCGACGCGCTGTCCCTGTGTGTGGGGTGCCGAGCGTGCGAGGCGGCTTGCCCGTCCGGCGTGCAGTACAGCATCGCGATGCAGGCGGCGCAGGCTGATTTGGTGCGCCGCCGGCGCCGCTGGGTCGTTTCGCGCGCGGCGGTGCCGCCGCTGCTGGCGCTGGTGCGCCACCGGCGCGCCTTGAAGGCAGCCGTTCGCCTGGGTCAGGCCGCCAAGCGCATCCGACTACTCCCCGTGCCCCTCGCGCCGCTGGCCGCCATGCTGCCTCCGACCGCGGAGGTGCCCTCGGTGCTGGTGCCGATCCCCGCCGATCCTGCCGGGCCCGCCGTGCATTTTGTGGACACCTGCGTCATGGATGCACTCTTCCCCACGGCCAATCAGCACGCCCGCGCCCTGCTTTCAGCCGGAGGCGCCCACCTGCAGGCCGCGCATGGGCCCGAAGGGTGCTGCGGGGCCCTGGAGGCTCACACGGGCCACCCGGAGAAAGCCCGGGAGATGGCGCGGGCTCATGTGGTGCGCTGGGAGCGAGACCTCCCGCCGGACACCTGGATCGTGGCGCACGCCGGCGGCTGTGCCGCGATGATGGCCGACTATGGCCGGCTGCTGGCCGACGACCCGCGGTGGGCTGGGCCCGCCCGACGCTGGGCGGGCCAGGTTCGCGACTGGGCGGCCGCGTGCATGGCACTCCCCCACGCTTTAGCGTTTCGCGGCACGGGCGCCCGGGTGGCGCTGCAAAATTCGTGCCACGCGGTCAACGCGCTCGGCCAAGGCGCCGCACCGGCCGAGCTGTTGGCGCGGGTCGCCGGGGACCAGCTGGTCACCCTGCCCGGCCAGGACCGCTGCTGTGGGGCGGGCGGGGTGTACAACTTGAACCAGCCTGCGATGGCCCAGCAAATCCTCCGCCGCCACCTGGATGAGGCGGCCGCCGCCGACGTGGATGTGTGGGTCGCCACCAACCCCGGCTGCGCGCTGCACTTAGGGCAAGGCGTCCGCGCCACTGCGGGGAGAGCCGCGGTGGTGCACCTTGCGACCTACCTGCATGAGCGATGGCAGGCAGACCCGCCGGCGCCCCCCGATTCCGCGCGCCGCCCCGGCTGATCGGATCGATGCGATCAGGACGGCTGGGACACCTCCGCCGCGTCCGGGTCGCCGTCATGGGGCGGCCCTGCCGCGAACACCCGGTGAATGCCGCGAAACCACACCGATACGGGCGACGGCCCGCCGGGGTTCAAGTACACCTCCCCGGTCGGCTGATAGCCCTCGGGCGGCACATCCTGCACCCGCAGGTAGCGAGTAGCCCAGCCGACGGTGCTGGCCACGAGCACCAGGCCGGCGCCAATCAGGTACCAGCCGATGCTGGGAATGTGGCCGGCCAAAAAGCCCAGCCCCCCCGCCACGCTGACACCGCCCAGCACTTGCACCAGGGTTTTGCCGGAGTGGGTCACGGTCGAGGTGTCCTGGGGATCAACCGCGCCGAGCGGCACCAAGCGGCGTGCCGAGCGCCGCCAGGTGCGGCGCATCATGTAAATCGTGAACACCAGGATCGGGGGCGTAAACAGCTGCATCAGGGTCGTGAACCCAATGCCCCAGTGAGGATTTATGTAGTGAACCAGATACAGCGGATTGTCGCGCGTGGTTTCGCCCACGAAGCCCCGCAGCAGGGCGTAGTACACCATCGCGGACCAAAACTGGTAGCCCGGCGGCACCGAAACCCGGCGCTCAATCCAAAAATAGCGCAGCAGCAGAAACAGCCCGATGAAGGACCCCCACAGCTGCTCCGGCCACCGGCCAAAGCCCAGCTGAGTCATGCGGCCCAGCACCTCGTGGTTATAAATGTTGCCGATGCGCACCATGAAGATGGCGATCGCCATGCCGGGAATCAGCCAATCGGCCAGCTTGTTGAACACCAGCGGCGTCCGGCGCAGCTGGTACCACAGCGCCAAAATGCCCAAGCCCACGGCTCCGTCGTAGGCAAGGCCGCCCTGCCACACCCGCACAATTTGCATGGGGTCCTGGGTGATCCACTGAGGATCATTCGCGAGAACAAACACGATGCGGGCTCCCACCACCGCAGCGACTACGGTCCACAGCGCAATCGAGCTCAGGCGATCGGTGGTTTCGCCCAGCTCGCCGCCTCGCTCCAGCATGTACCACACGCCGCCCACGATGGCAGCGACCATAAAGATGCCATACCAGTGCACCGCGATGGGGCCCAGCTTGAATGCCACCGAATGCAGTTGGGGCAGATACATGTTGTCACCTCAGTGAAGGCCAAAGGCCGAGCCGCGCCCTTCGGCTTGATTTGCGTCAGCGTGCCACAATCGTGCCTCCGGACGCAAATCGGCGGGTGGCCGCACCCGCCGACCCACTTTGCAAAGCGCGACCTAAAAGGCGGCGATATGCCCATCCGTGCGCGGCTCGGTGGCGCCCAGCAGCACGCCGCTGTCGAGCCGCCAAATGACCTGGCCGCGCCCAAAGCCTCCGGACCCTACCGCCCACCGCGCATCGTGGCCCCGCTGGCGCAAACCCTGCAAAATCCACTCCGGCGTGCTGTGCTCCAGCTCCACGGTGTTGCCGCGCAGCCACTGCCAGCGCGGGGCATCCAGCGCGGCCTGCGGGTTTAAGTGAAACTGCAAGATGTTCAGCAGCAGCTGGACATGGCCCTGCGGCTGCATGAAGCCGCCCATCACGCCAAACGGTCCGATGGGACGGTCACCCTTAGACAAAAACCCTGGGATGATGGTGTGGTACGGCCGCTTGCCAGGCTCCACGCGGTTGGGATGGCTGGGATCCAGCACAAAGTTGTGCCCGCGGTTCTGCAGCGCGATGCCCGTTCCGGGCACCACCAGCCCCGACCCGAATCCCATGTAGTTGCTCTGGATGTAGGAAACCATGTTGCCCTCTCCATCGGCGGACGCCAAGTACACCGTGCCGCCGCGCGGAGGCTCCCCCGCGAAGCGCACTTCCGCATGGTGGCCAATTTCGCGCCGCCGAGCCACGCCGTAGGATGGATCCAGCAGCCCTGCCAGCGGCAGGTCCGGCGAAAAGCGTGGGTCGGCAATGTGCGCCGACCCATCCGCGAACGCCAGCTTGATGGCTTCAATCTGGCGATGGTACGACTCGACGGTATCCCGCCCCTCCCACTCAAACCCCGACAAGGTGGACAGGGCCATTAGGGCCACCAGGCCTTGCCCATTAGGCGGGATTTCGTGCACCTGATACCCACCGAAATTCACAGAAATGGGCGTAACCCACTCCGGCTCGAAAGCGCCCAAGTCCTCGGCCGACAAAAATCCGCCGTGCTCCTGGCTAAAGGCCGCCATCCGATCCGCCAGGGCGCCCCGATAGAAACTTTCCGCCGCCGTGTCGGCAATTTCCGCCAGGGTGGCCGCGTGCCCGGGCGACTGCCATCGCTCCCCCACCCTCGGAGCACGCCCCTCGGGAGCAAACGTATCAAACCAGCCCGCATACTCCGGCCCGTCCAGAAGGCGCCGATATGTTTGGAAGGCTCCCGCCCACCCCTGAGCCAGCGTGGGCGACAGCGGATACCCACCTTCCGCGTAGGCAATCGCGGGTGCCAGCACTGCCGGGAGCGGCAGCCGCCCGAAGCGCTTGGATAGGGCCGCCCAGGCCGCCGGGGCCCCGGGCACCGTGACGGGAATAAACCCGTGGCGCGGCATTTCCGTGATCCCGCGAGAGGACAGTGCCTCCAGGGACAGTCCCTGGGGTGCCGGCCCACTAGCGTTCAGCCCGTACAGCTGGCCACCCGCGTGCACCAGCGCAAACGCGTCCGACCCGATGCCGTTGGAAGTGGGCTCCACCACGCTCAGTGCGGCGGCCGCGGCTATCGCCGCATCCACCGCGTTCCCGCCGCGCTGCAAAATCGCGATGCCCGCCTGAGCCGCCAGTGGCTGCCCCGTAGCCACCATCCCGCCCTCGGCAAACACCGGCGCACGCCGGGATGGATAGGGAAGCAGGTTGGGATCGAAAAGCTCTGGCGGAACACCTGGCATGCCAATAACCCCCTAAGACTCTGCGAGATTCACGAAAGATAGCCAAGGCAGCGTCCCGGCCCACGTGACTCGCGTCATTGCACTGCGGATGAATGAATCGATGATCCCTGGCCCCGCTATCGCCGGCGGTACGTCCATACACCGCCGGCAAACACCGCCAGTTCGACCGCGCCCCACCTCGCGCAGTCGCGGGCCGAATGCGAAAACGCGCCGTCGGTCACGACCAGGGCGCGGTCCCGCTTGGCATGCTCGCAGTCCTCCAGCACCGCTAACACGTCGCTGGCTTCCACAAGCCCCGCACCGGTGTGGCACTGGACTACGTATGTAGCGCCGCACGCATCCTCCCCGAAGAGATTCACGAAATCCCGGCTGGCATAGTCCAGCCGCCAGCCGCGCCGCTCCAGCTCCGCCGCAACTTGGCGGCTGAACGCGCGAGCCCGCCCATCCGCCCCGGGGCATCCGCCTGGGGATCTGGCCAGCCGGCGCGTGCCCACCAGCACGTGGGCGTAAGCTTGCGCCGAGGTGTCTAACGCCAACCCCAGCAGGGTCTGCGAGTGGCGGTTCGCCATTCGGAGGCCGAACATTCGCGAGCCGCGTGGCCCCACTCTACTCATGGGATCACTCCTTCCGTCCATCGCCTGGGAGCCGCGAGTGCCTGCGCATCGCAGCCGGCGGCACCACCCGTGACTGACTCGCTGATCATACGACGCGCGGCCCTAGGCGGAAAGTGCCGCGCCCACGGGCACCTCCCGCGGCAAGGCCGTCCCGCGCGGCCGGCACGCCCAGAGCCTCGATCTGCTTCGTGGCGCAGACCGCCTCCGGGAAATTCAGGCCGGCGCCCCATTCCCCGCATCTTCCTCCCCAGGCAGCCAGCCGATGCGCCCGGGCGGTGATTCCCGCAGCGAGGACACGCTGGCGCGGAACAGGCGTCCGCCACCCCGGCCACCAGCTTCATTGGAGAATTGCGGCCCGGACGTGTGGCTGCATGATCACCTATGGCACGATATGAAGACCAGAGGAAGGAGGTCGTCCTCATGGTTATTTCGGCGAGTGAGACCCGCCGCAGTCTTTTTCCGCTTCTCCGAAAGGTGAATGACGATCGGGCGGCGATCGCGATTTCGTCCAAGAGCGGCCGTGCCGTGCTTATGTCGGCAGACGAATGCGCCGCCTGGCAGGAGACGGCGCACGTGCTCCGCTCGCCAGCCAATGCGCGCCGACGGCTTGACGCCGCCGACGCTGCGGGGCGGGCGGACACGGCCGAGCATCCCTTGGACGGGGCGTGAGGCTCGCCTTCACGTCTGAGGGCTCGGAAGGCTGCACGGACTGGCAACGCAATGACCGCGCGCTGGTCACGCGCATCAACCGGCTGCTTGATGCTGCTTGATGCTGCTTTGCGCCACCCCACCACGGGATCGGAAAATCCGAGCCGCTGCAATACGGGATTCCGACCGCGTGGTCGCGCCGGATCCCGGACGAGCACCGGTTGGTATACCAGCTGGTCGCAGAAGACGTCGTAGTCTTGCAGGCGCGCGGCCACGGCGGCAAGACATAGCCGCGGCCCCCAAAAGCCGGTGGCCTACGGCAATCCGACCAGCGCTCAGTGGCCGCGGAACGCTTCGGCCAGCCACCACGATGGCTCGCCGCGCGCAACCTTCGCGTCCACGACGAAGGGGCGGTCGCGCGAGCCGGCCAGCCAGCGCGCGACCGCTCCCAGGTCGCTCGGGGCGCGGACGGTGACGCTGGCGCAGCCAAAGCCGCTGGCGATGGCTGCGATATCCACAGGCGGAAAGGTGACGTGCTCGAGAGGGTGGCCATCCGGGCCGAAGTGGTGCACCTCCGCACCGTAGGCCTCATCGTTGTACACCACCACCAATAGGTCAATACCCAGGCGCACGGCGGTCTCGAGCTCGGCGATCCCCATCAGGGCGCCGCCGTCGCCCAGTGCGGCCACCGCCAGCCGGTCGGGACGGGCGACGGCGGCGCCGATGGCGGACGCGAGGCCCAAACCGACCGATTGGAATGCCTGGGTGAATACGAAGCCCTCGGCGTCGGGCACCTCGAGAAACATGGCCGGATATCCCATGAAGTTCCCCGAGTCAATGGCCACCGTCCGCTCGGCAGGCAGCAGGCGATCCAGGGCGATGGACAGGGTGCGGGGATCAATCCGCCCTGCTTCAGAGCGCTCTTGATAGGGCACGTCTCGCCACCGGCTCTCCGCGGCCAGACGTTTGGCCACCGCATCGGAGCGGTAGCCCGGCTGGGACCCCGCCGCGCGGCGGTCCAGCTCCCGCTGGACCGCCCTGGCCGTTGCCGCGGCATCGCCGACTAGGCCAAGGTTGACCCGATGGTGCGCGCCGATCGCGGCCGGATCGACATCGACCTGGGCGACGGTCGTGCCACCGCCCACGAGCGTGCCTTGGCGCAGTGTCCACATGTTCAGCCCGCATCCCCAGCCCACCAGCAAATCAGCCCCGCGGATGAGGTCGGCCGCGGCCGGTGTCGCGAAGCCGCCGCTCACATCGAGGTTGAAGGGCACGTCGCGAAACAGCCCGCGCGCCACGGCCGAGGTAGCCAGCAGCGCCCCCGTCCGCTCGGCCAGCTGCACGATCTCGGCTTTCGCTCCTCGGGCACCACGACCCGCAATAAAGACGGGCCGCTGGGCAGACAGCAGAGCGTCGGCCAGCGCCGAGGCCACGTCCGGCTCGGGCTCGCAGGCTGCGGCGGGCCGAGCCGCGGGCAGCGCAAACGGCGGGGACGGCTCGGTCTCAACGTCAAGGGGCAGACCGAGAAGAACGGTCCTGCGCTCGCTGACGGCTAGCTGATAGGCGCAGGTCAGGTCGGCGGCGGCCGTGGCTGCGGAGCCGACCCGCACCAGCCTCGCCCCTATGGCCTCGGCCAGTGCGGCCTCATCGAGATAGAAGTTCGATCGGGGGTGGGTCGCCGCCGGCGCGAGCACCAAAAGTGGGGTGCGGCTCTTGGCCGCCTCGGCGATCCCAGTCAGCGCGTTGGTGAGGCCCGGGCCCTGGTGGACCGACAGGACCCCGAGCTGGCCGCTGACCCGCGCATACGCGTCGGCCATCACGGCCGCCCCGCCCTCGTGCCGGGCGGCGATGAACCTGGCACCGGCGGCGGTCAGCGCGTTAGTGACATGGAAGTTCCCGCTACCCACGAGGCCAAACGCAGTGCGGACACCTGCTCGTGCCAGCGCGGCACCGATCGCGCTGGCGACGGTGGTCACTTCTCGACCAGCGCCAGCACCCGCGCTGGCGAGCCCGAGCCCGTCACAATCGGCAGCGGCGCCGCAATGACCACCGCGCCGGTCGCCGGGAGCTTATCAAGGTTGCGAAGCTGCGTGAGGCCACACTTGCCCGCACCCAGCATCGCCGCGTGGCACGGGAACGCGGGCTCGAAGCCGAAAGCCTGACCCGCGTCGGTGCCGACGGTCTCCACTCCCACCCCCAGCAGGTCAGTCGCGGCCAGGTACTGAGCGGCGGCGGGCGTCATGCCCGGCGTGTGCGAGCCTTGGCGGTCGGCATTGGCGTATCGCTCCGGGTCTTCTCCCCGGGAGGACCATCCGGTGCGAAACAGCAGCCAGCCGGTTTTCGGCAGCGAGCCGTGCTGCCGCTGCCAGTCCTCCAAGTCCTGGACGTCAAGCAGATAGTCCGGGTTGGCGGTAGCCTCAGCGACCCGGTCGATGACCACCGCCGGCCCGATGAGCCGATGCGGCGGGATCTGAGATACATCCGCCAGATCCTTGCCGGTCACCCAGTGGTTAGGAGCGTCCAGGTGCGTGCCGGTGTGCTCGCCGGTGCTGAAGTTGTTCCAGTACCACGCAGGGCCACGGTCGTCGTACCGGCTGATCTCTTCGAGCTGAAACGTCCGCGTCTGACCCCATGCGGGCGGCAGCTGCAGGATAGGGGTCCCCGAGTGCAGCGGGGACGTCAGGTCGATAATCTCGATGGCGCCGTCGATAATCCGCGCGGCGAGCGCAGACAGGTTGTTCATAAGCGGGACTATAGCGAGGCGGAGGCGCGGGGTCAATCGATTTGCGCCTAGCTGTCGCATCGCGTGGAATCTCGCAAGCCAAAATGAAATCCACCCACCCCTTGCGTTGATTCGATGCCCGCCTCGCCCACGAGGAAGCACGGTCGAGGACGGCCGCTGCACCCCGGGCGGGCAACCCGCTTAAGCGCGCGTTTCTCGTTCGCTGTCCTGCGCTGCGACTTGACCGCCTGCTCCGGCGTATCGCACATGATTGAAGTGGACCCGGTCGTCAAGACCGCTGGTCGACCTATCGTAGTCCCACTCTGCCTCCTCTCAGGGGATAACTGACCGCTCGGAGTCCTAGGGCCGATGCTGGCACGCTTGCAGCGGCTAGCGGCCCCGTCCATGGGTGCACGGGGAGCTCGCCGCCCCGCAGTGGACCCGCGGCGATCAGCTGGCCCATGGGCAGAGGCGCCGCTTAGCCCCAACCCGGAGGACGGGCAGCTGTCGTGGAGCCCCACCGCCCGCCAACACTCAGATGCTGACCGCAGGCGGGGGGCGCCACCACCGGGCGGAGCACGGTGAAACCCCGTCTGCGCCCGCCGCGGGCGGTCCACGGTTTCCCGGGGCTGTCCCGGCCGCTCCCTCGAGTTCCCTGATGACTCCTCCGCAGCCGACCATCTGTGCTGCCGACCCTCCGGGCCGTCTGGCACAGGTCCAACCCCCCTCCACTAAGCACCCCTTCAGAGTTGGGCGTCGTCGGCTGCGGTCGGAGTGACGACCAGCAAACGCGGGATGCATCGAAAGTGCTTGGTGTTCAGGGTGAGGACAGGTGCTGGGAGCGAGAGCGCCGTGGCGCCAATCATGGCGTCCCCCAAGCCCAACCCATGAGAGCCGCGGCACTGTCGAACCAAGCGACCCGCTAGAGCGGCCACGTCGCTGCTCGGAGACACGAGTTGGAAGGGAAAGAGCAGTTGGTCGACCACCGATTCCTGGCGGCCTCCGACCTTTTCGCCCGCGTAGAGCTCGGCGGCGGTGAGCACGGATGAGTAGCCCTGCAGGTCCCCGGACGCAACCCGCTCCAGGTACTTCGTGCAACCTTGGTTTTTCCTCTGAGGTGGCAAATGAAGACCGACGTGTCAAACAGCAGTCCTATCGCCACGGCGGCCGCTCGGCTTCATCTCTCGGAGCGCGCACATAGTCCGTGCTCGGCGGATAGACATCGCGCAGCGCGCCCGCAGGAGGAATCCGCAGGACGGCGGCTCCCGTTGACAGGCTCCAGCGTCAGACGGTTCTCGGCACGGGACCACCGGATCTGCAACGTCAGTCCTGGCTCCCAGCCCAGGGCCGGGCGGACTGCCACGCATCTTACGTTCCCTAGGGCCTGTTCGCAGCCAAACGACGCGTGGTCTTGACCGCCCCGGCAAATTATCCGAGCCGAACGATCTCCAGCAGCACCCGCCGGCTTTCTGTAGTCCTGTCGATCGGTGGCGGCCACAGAGAAATCGGCGCGGGGACTACGATCCCGCTCCCAGAGTGGTGTCGAATGCTGCGATCGCTTGAAAAATGCGACAGGAGACGTGTCGTGCGCGGGTCCCATGCTGGACCCACCTCCTCAGGCCCGCCGCAGTCGGCGGCCGAGTGCAGGCAAGACAGGGTCCCCAGGTGTGCCGGAAGAAGCAAGGAGGGGCAAAATGCTGGTGATGACGGCCGTCGTGGCCTGGTTCCGCCGCATCGCGCGGGGGCACCGGGCCCAGCGGCGGGGCAACGTGTTCATCGAAAACGGCATCTGGATCATCATCGTAGTGTTCGCGTATTTATTGATCGCCCTCCTCCCTTGTCCCAGTCCCGCGCCCCACCTTCGGGTGGGGCTCTTTTTATTTAGTGGAGGTGATGTTCCTTGACGGTCTTGCCGATCCATGGCCTCACCGCCGACTGGCTCTGCGCCACGCCGGACGAGGCCGCGGCTGTTCTCCGTGTGGCCCCCTCCCTGCGCTACGTGGGGCGGGGGGCTCTTTTTGTGCCGCTCGCGCAACTGGGGCGCACGCACGACCCGCTGGGCGACCCGGACGACCACCGCATCCCGGTGGTCACGCCGCCCACGCTCCAGCACGACGACCCCCAGGTGCCCCCGCCCTTCCAGGCGGTGCTGGCCTTAGACCTCACGGGGGAAGACGCCTGGCCCGCTGCCGATCCCCGCGTCCGGTGGTGGGTGGTGACCCCCGCCCAGTGGCGCCTAGCTCAGGACGCTGCGGCCGACGCGGGCGTGCACTTGGTGGCGACCGGACCCATCGATGGCTTCTATTGGAGCGCCGCCGACCCGGGGTGGTCCCTCGGCGACTGGCTGGCCAATGAGGCGGAGACGCCCTTTGGCCTTGACGTGGAGGAGGTGTAGTGGCGATGGCCACGGTTTCTGAGCGCGGCGGGCCGCGCTTGTCCGCTGAGACCCAGGCCCTGACGGCCCCCGTCGATGCGGCCATTGAGGCTGAAGCACGGCGAACGACGCTGCGCGACCTAGCAGCCGAAGGCGAAGCCGCCGGCCTGGGTCCATGGCTGTCTCGCAATCGCCCGGTCATCCAGGCCCAACTGAACCCGCGCTACCGCCAGCATCTCGATTGGCCCGAAGAGTGGTACATCCACGTCCCGGGCACGGGCGTCACGTGGAGACCCCGGGCGGCCGCCCGGGCCGGCTACCCCCGCATCCAACTCCGGGCGTTC
>JAJZWV010000014.1 GCA_021846505.1 Bacillota bacterium | reverse complement strand
ACGTCCAGCCCATGCCAGCGGGGAAAGGCGTCTTACAGCACCGGGACCACGGCTTTCTGGATCACGTCGGCGCCGTGTTGGGACAGGCGCCAGTTCGAGGAGTCGTCCGGCATCCCGCTTCCTCCTTAGGGGTCCAGCCGCGGACGCAATAGAACACATGATCTATTATACGGGTAAAGTGCGCCTGTGCAATAGGCGGTGGCGAACAATATCGCCCGCCAGTCACCGGGCGGGCGCGAGGACCCCAGAGCGCGGCCGAGGGCCGCGCGCCGCCCCTTAAGGTCGATCTATCATGGGGTGGGGGCCCTGGCACCAGCGTGGCTTGACCGATGGATAGCTGTGGATGAGCCGCGGGGACCGTGGCCGGCGATGGAGAACGGGGGAGTGGAATGACCAAGTCGGATCAACAGGCCTCGGAGCTGGAGGCGGCCGAGTTGCTGCATTATGTCGGGGAGGCGCCGGAGGGGCCCTGGGCTATTTTTTCGGAGCCCGGCGGGGGACACCAGCTGGTGTCGGTGGTGTTTCCCCGCACGCTGTGGATGCACCTGACGCGGCGCGACCCCTTTACCAGTGAGATGCAGCTGCTGGAGACCTTGGGGCGGCGCGCCATTCAGGCGGCCCGGGCCCAGGGGCCGCTGCCCGCCGCGCTGTGGGTGAGCCCCGATGCTATTGGCGAAGCCATGGCGGAGTACACGTCCCCGTGGGACACGCTGTCCCGCTGCGGGCAGTGCCACCAGGTCGTGCCCTCCGGCGAAGTGGCCGAAGGCATCAAGAATGCGCTGCCACCCAATACGCGCGGCGACACGGAGGTGCTGGTGCTGTGCCCGACGTGTCTGGTCCAAACCCCGTTTGTGCTGACACCGTTTGGCGCCCGAGCGGCTGAACCCAATGGAAATTCATCCGTATAATGGGATTCGAGCGAATCGGCGGATCCGTGGAACCCAAGGGTGAGAACGGGATAAGGAGGGCGAATCCATGCAGACAGTCGTGCTGCGAGGCCATGTGCTGCCGGGGTGGGAGCAGGAGGACGGCTGGAAAGCGGCCGCCCCCGACCGGCTGGTGCATGGCCGCGTCGCGTTTTGGCCTCGCGACCGAGACTTAGAGACCGCACTCGCGGCCGGGACCCTGGGCGTGATTGAGTCGCCGCGCGAGCTGAACCGGCGGTTTGCACCGGATCCCACAGTGGTGGCCCGCATGGCCGCCTACCTGGAGGAGCATGGGCTCGCAGTGGACCCTCCGCAGTCGGGCGGCCTGTACCTGGATTTTGCCGGCACGGTCGGCCGAGTCACCGGCGCTCTTCGATGCACCTTTGGGGAGCGCACCGTCGACGGCCGCCGACTGCTCATCAATCGGGAAGACCCCGAGGTGCCTTGGTGGGCGACGCCCCACGTGTCGGCCATCCTGGGTCTCGAAACCTGGACGACGGCCCAGCCGCTGCACCGATACCCCTCTCGCGGCGCCACCCCGGCCAATGGCGGCCAAGGATTCTTTCCAAGTGACCTGGCGACCGCGTACGCGTTTCCGGCGGCTTGGACCGGAGCGGCGGAAGCCATCGCGCTGCTGGAGTTTTCCAATGGCTTTTCCTCGGCCGATGTCCAGCAATTTTGGACGCAGCACGGTGTGCCGCTGCGTGCGGTCGCCTTTGTATCCGTCGACGGCACGCCGAACGACGGGGGCGTGCACGCCGTAGACATGGAATGCACCCTCGACGTCGAGTGGGCAGGCGCCATGGCGCCGAATGCCCAGCTGGTGGTCTACGAGGCGACCGCGGGCAATAGTGACACGGGCTTTGCCCTGTCGATGCTGAAAGCGCTGGACGCCGTCGCCACGGATGCCCAGCATCGGCCCACGGTGGTGTCTATTTCGTACGGCGCGGCGGAGGACCGGTTTCCCGCCAGCGCGCTCGGGGCCTGGAATGTGGCGGCGATGCGCCTCGCGGCCCGCGGCATCACGGTGCTGGCCGCTTCCGGCGACGCCGGTGCCTATGGCATCCGCGGCGTCGGCCGTCTGGTGCCACATGTCGATGTGCCTGCCGCCGTGCCTCACATCTTGTCTGTCGGCGGCACCACCCTGACCTTGACGCCCTCTGACCAGCGCCAGTCGGAAACCGGCTGGACCGACACCAATCACAATGGCGCGTCGGGCGGCGGGGTGAGCCAAGTGTTTCCGCTGCCGGCGTGGCAGCAGGCGGCGCATGTGCCGCTGAACCCGGCTGGGGGCACCGGGCGCGGGGTGCCGGATGTGGCGTGCGCGGCTGACCCTGACACGGGCTACAGTGTGGTGTTTCAGGGCCAGCCGACGGTGGTGGGCGGCACATCGGCCGCCAGTCCCGTGTGGGCTGCGCTGGTGGCCCGGCTGAACCAAGCGCGCGCCCATCAAGGGCGTGCGCGGCTGGGCTTTGCCAACCCTGTGCTGTATGGGCTGGGCGGCACGGCAGCCTTTCACGACATCCTGACGGGCAACAACAACATGCCGGGCGTGGAAGGCTACCAGTGTGGGCCAGGGTGGGATGCGGTCACGGGCTGGGGCAGCCCCAATAGTGCCGCCTTGGCAGAGCGGCTGGGATGAATGAAAGATTGGGGCCGGCGGCTGGCCGCCCCCACGCCTCCTCACCTACAGGTGACGGCTGAACCAGTCCACAATGGTGTGGAGCCGGTGGATGCGGTGCCAGGGCTTGCCCCCTCGGCTCATGCCGTGGGACTCGCCGGGGTAAATCACCAGCTCCGCTTCGCGGCCCAGGTACTGAAGCGCGTTGTACAGCTGCTCGCCCTGCTCGATGGGAAGCCGGTAGTCCTGCTCTTGATGCTCGATCAGGATCGGAGTGTGGATGGCCGAGGCGTAGCGGAGGGGCGACTGCTGCCAGTACGGCTCAATGTCCTCCCACCAAGGCTTCGTGCCGTACTGCGGCACTCGGAGCCAGCCCATGTCGCTTGATCCCATGGCCGACAGCCGGTTCACCACCGACCGCATGGTGACGGCCGCGCGGAACCGGTCCGAGTGGGAGACGATCCAGTTGACCATGAAGCCGCCGTAGCTGCCGCCAGCCACCCCGAGCCGCCCGCCGTCCAGCTGGGGATCGCGCGCCAGCGCGGCGTCCAGCGCGGCCATGACATCCCGGTAGTCGCGGCCGCCCCACTGACCCATGATGCAGCGGCCAAATTCGCGCCCGTATCCCACGGAGCCGCGGGGGTTGGAGTACACCACGGCGTGGCCAGCGGCCACCAGGCACTGGAACTCGTGAAAGTATCGGTACCCGTACATGCTGGCCGGCCCGCCGTGAATCTCCAGCACCGTGGGCACCGGCCCTTCGGCGCCCGCTGGCTTGAGGCACCAGGTGTGAACCTGGGTGCCGTCGCTTTCGGCCGCCCAGAAGTCCCGAGGGACTTCCGGGCCGTCGCCCTCAGCCCAGGGGACGGGCGCCCACAGGGCCGGCAGGGTGTCCGCCTGGTCCAGC
Organism: Bacillota bacterium; assembly: GCA_021846505.1. GTDB lineage: Bacteria > Bacillota > Sulfobacillia > Sulfobacillales > JAIMBI01 > JAJZWV01. The sequence goes on along the minus strand of JAJZWV010000014.1, from coordinate 54,889 downwards.
GGACCCAGCACCACGCCCGAAGGGTGGGTCGGATCGGCAAGGCCCAGCGCCACCCACTCGCCGCCCACGGCAAAGTCGTAAATCACCCGCGGCTGCCCGGACACCAGCCGCATGCCGCCCGGGCTGAACGATGCCAGCTGCACACGCCCCTGATCGGATAGGAGCCACAGCACCTCGCCGCCCTGCCACACCGGGCGGGCCGTCGAGCGCGCGGGAACGTCCGAGCCGCTGTGGTCGCCCACGGGGCGGTCACTGGCGCTGGACAGGTCCTGCAGCGTCTCGCTCGCCATATCAAACGAGTACAGCACTGCGAGCCCATACCCGTGATCGGCCGGATCGGTGGCGGAAAAGGCAATGCGCTGGCCGTCCGCGTCGGCGGCGAGGCTGGAAATGGACCAATCGGGCAGCGGCAGGGTGTCCACCTTCGCAGTGTCCAGCGTGCGGCGCTCGACGTGCGTCAGCCCAGGGTGGGTACCTTCGGGGTCGTAGAAGCGGTGCAGGCACAGGAACGTGCGGCCGTCAGGAAGCCACACGGGTTCGGCGTAGTTGTCGCGCCCGTCGGTCAAGAGGCGCGCCGCGCCGCTCTCCCGATCTACCCACACCAGCTGGTTGCGGCCGGCGTCAAAAAATCCTTCGCCGTCCAGTTTGTAGTGGTGATGGGTGATGTGCCGCACGTCGCGGTTGTAGTGCGCGTCCAGCACGCTGTCGGGGGCGTCGGGGCCTGGGTCTGGGGTTTTGGCCTCTGGCTCCAGGTGCCCGTCGCGGATGTGCGCCACCACCAGCATCCCGTCGCTCCCAGGTGCCCAGCGGAACTGTCGCACCCCGCCAGCGATGGCCGTCAGCTGGTGGGCCTCGCCGCCCTCCAGGGGCAGCAGCCACACCTGGCTGGAGCCCGAGCGGCGCGACAGGAATCCGAGCCAGCGCCCGTCGGGAGACGGGGATGGCAGGGTGTCAGACGGGCCCGCGGTCACTGCGGCGGGCACGCTGCCTTCTTCGGCGGCTAGCATCATCAGGTGGTGCGTGGCGCGGTTTTTCACTTTGTCGAGTCGCGATTCGGTGAAGTAGAGGCGCGGGCGGATGGGATCCCACGCCAAGTCGCCCCATGTGGCAATGCCCCAGAGACTTTCTATGTTCATGACATCAGCTCCCGCAAGGGCGCCGGCCCTCACTATGTTGGATGAATCCGCCTCGCGGCGCTTGACTACCACCGTATCACGAATTCGGGTCCAACAGCCGCCCGTCGGGAAAGCATGGCGGCCGCCAGCTGCTGCGGCAGCACCTCCGCAGGCACCGACCAAGGCGGCAGCAGTGCAGCCGGCGCCTCCTCGCGCAAGTCGGCGAGGCGCAGGGCTCCCACCCGCTGTGAGCCGCGCAGCAAGAGAATGAGAGGCCAGTCGGCAAACTGGTGGGCGACCGGGCGGGCTGTGACGAGGCTTACGCCCGGCGCCCGCCGAGGGACCCGAACTGGAGGAAGCACCCGGTCGGCCATGGATGTGCCTGACCGCCAGCTTGTCGCACGCACCGCACCCCGTCAGGGGCGCTCGTGGCCCACCACGGCCACGAACGACGGCTCGTCGCGCGGCAGCATCCACGCCAAGACGTCGGGGCTCGCATCAATGTGGGTCATGAGGGCGGAGCAGGGCTCTTCCACAATAAAGCGCACCGACAGGAGGATGGCCTCCCATCGGATGCTCCCAGGGCAGCCCGTCCCACGTCGGCTCGGGTCCCCAGTTCGCGGGGGCGGAGCAGCCTCCTGTTTTGGCAGTGGCCACACGCTTGCCAGTCGGCAGCCGCCCGCCGCCGCGAAGGCGGCGGAGCGACTCGTGCCTCGAAGCCTCAGTGAAAGCTGTGTGCCACCTGCACGGCAACCACCACCGCCATGAACACCACGTAGGCGCGGAGGCCCCACAGCATGACCTGCGTCCCCCGGGCGATGCGGCCCGGCTTCAAGTCGTCCACCTGAGCCCGCGCGGCGTGGTGATAGGCCAGCACATCTTGGTCTAGGACCTCATCCATTCCGATGAATCCGCTCACTGCGCTCACGCCGGTCACCCCTTTCGCCTCACACACATCCTCCAGTGGGCTCATGGGGCCAGGAAGTCCAGCGGGCACTGGCGCTTGCATCGCACGCACCCCTTTCTCACAGAGTTCCTCAATTCGGACTGGCCGCGCCCTAGCCTCCGTCGCATCCGCCGCTATAGATGCAGAGAGGGGAAAATGGCCGTCAAGGCGTACAGCACCCCCGCCAGGGTCAGCAATCCGCCCACCGAAATTCCCAGCACGTTCAAGAGTGGCGTGTTGTGGTGCTTCCCCACCACCGCGCGGTCGTTGACCAGCAGCAGCAGAAACGCAATCGCGGGTGGCATCGTCAGCACTGCAATCACGTTGACCACAATCACCACGCTTTCGAGGGGAAACCCCGGCAGCAGCACCACGGCACCCGCCAGGGCCACAATGCCCAGCAGCACCACATAGAAAGCGGGGGCCCGGCGCATCGACAGGTTCAAGCTGTGCGGTGCCCCGGTCACTTCGCCCACCGCATACGCCGACGCGCTGGAGATGGTCAGCGAGGCAATCAATCCCGCTTCGGCAATCCCGATGGCAAACAGGGCGGCCATGACGTGGCCGGCGTACGGCACCAGCGCCTGGGCGAATTGGGCCGCACCATATTGGCTGGCGTTCATGCCGTGGGTGAACAGCACGCTGGTGGCCAGGATGGCCGCCACCCCCACGGCGGCGGCCAGGCCAGCACCCAGAGCCGTGTCCAGCCGCCCCTGGCGCAGGTCCTTGGGCGTGAGGCCCTTGTCGGTTACGGCCCCCTGCTGAAAAAACAGCATCCAGGGCGTGATGGTGGCGCCGATGTCCGCCAGCAGGAGGGTCAGGTTGGCGGAGTTGAAGCCGCCCTGGGGCATCGGCGTCCAGGTCAGAAGCGCGTGGCCGACCGCCCCCCAAGCCGGATGGCTCGCGAGTGCCACCGGAATGAACACCAGGTTTGCCAAAGCGGCCGCCAGCGCCACCCGCTCCCAAGACCAGTAGCGGTGCCACAGAATTGCCACCCCATTCAGGCCGAGTCCCGCAGCGACCGCCACCCAGGCGGGCATGCCAAAGAAGCCCGCTCCCGCCACCATGCCGACAAACTCCGTGATGAGGGTCAGAAAGTTGGTGACCAGCAAATCGCCCATCGCGAAGTGGCCCCAAAAGCGGCCAAAGCGGCGGTAAATCAGCTCGGCATGGCCAGCTTGCGATACCGATCCCAGGCGTACCGTAATTTCCTGGGCCACAAACGCCATCGCAAAGGTCAGCACCACAAACGGCAGGAAGAATCCAGGGCCAAACCGCGCACCGGTGGCGGAGTAGGACAGCATGCTGGGGGCGTCGTTCTCGCCCAGCATCACCAGCAGGCCTGGGCCCAAGATGAGCCAAAACACCCGGAGCGACCCTCGCCGCCGGGCGTGCTCCACCGCCAGCCGGTCGCGCCGCCGCCCGTCCTCCTCCATGGCCACCGCTGGCCGCCAGTCCTGCACGCGAGATTCCTCCTTTCAAGCTTGAGCTCCGACCGGAGAGCCAGCCGCCGCTGTTGCCCCCGGATCACTTTGTTGCCCATGGGCAATACACGGTACGGGACTCACCAGCGGGCGTGCGTTGTCCCTCTCCAGCCGCGGCATTTTTTGCCTCGCGTCCAGCCGCCGGAGGGAATGGATGACGTCCGCCAGCCTATCCAGCGGCTGGCCGGGCGGGCGGTCGAGAGACATCTCGCGGCATGGTCTACAATGGGTCTTTAGTGGGTCTGCAGTGGGCCTGCAATGGGTCTCGAATGGCGTCACATTGATCTCCGGGGGGAGTCGCCGGTGAGGTTTCATAGGTCTGCCAATGAATTTGCTGCATGGGTCCGTGCCACGGGTGGCCGAGACGATGGTCGTGGGGGCGGCACGGCCCCTCTGGGGGACCGGTGAGGCCGGCCAGCGCGCCGAAAGGCTACCGCCGGCGCCGCCGCGTTCGCAGCGGCCGGCTGCTGATGGTCCTGGCGGTGCTCGCCGGTGCGCTGGTGGCCGCCACCTGGCACCCCGCGGCTCGCCTGGCAGTGGGCGGGCGCCTGCTGGGAAGGGTGGAGCTGGGGAGGGGCACGCGTGCCGTGTCGGCCAGGGCGTCCTGGGGATCTCACCAGGTGGCGCTGGCCGTGAGTCCAAGCGGGGGACTTCGGCCTATGCAGCCGCTGCCCGCTGGCCGGCGGGTCGAAGTGGCGGTCACGGTATCGCTGCCCGCGTGGCTGGCCTGGGTGCCCGGCAAGTCGGTGGTTGTGTCCCGCACATTTGTGACGCCTCCCGCGCCGCGCCTGCAGTTCCATCACGAGACCGTGGCGCTGGGCAGTCCGGTGGTGGTGTCGTTTACCCGCGCGGGTGAGGTGCGGGGGCTTGGCCGCCAGCCCCAGACGGTGGCGGCGGACTATGACGCGCAGGCGGAGAGCGCTGAGGCCGCGAGTGGAACGGTGGACGTCGAAACCCGAGCCACACCCTGGGAAGCGTGGTCCGCGCCGGCGGTGCTGCGGTGGAACGGCGTGCCGGCCGGGTCGCCGATGCTGACGCTGCAGCGTGACTTGGCGGAGCTGGGCTACTTGCCGCTAAAGTGGCAGCGGCTGGCACAAGGCTCGGGCCGGTTTGTCTGGCGCTATCCACTCCCGGCGGCGCTGACCTCGCTGTGGACCCCTGGCACCTCGAACGTGCTCACCACGGGGGCGGTCTGGCAGTTTGAGCGGGAGACGGGGCTCCCGGTCGAGACCCCCACCAACCAAGTGTTTTGGGCGGATCTAACGGCGCACGTGGCGGCCCATGCCCAAAACACGGAGGGGTACACCTACGTCGAGGTGTCCCAAGGCCACCCCGAGCGGCTCCGGCTGTGGTTTAACGGCCGACTGAAGATCGAGTCCCTGGCCAACACCGCGAAGCCCCCCGGGGTGACACACGTGGGCACCTTCCCCGTGTTTCTGCGCTACACCGCCCAGGCGATGCGCGGCACCGACCCCGGCACCGGCAAGCCGTACTACTACCCCCACGTGCCGTGGGTCAACTACTTCAAAGGCAATGACGCGGTGCACGGATTTCCGCGCAGCCGCTACGGGTTTCCCCAAAGCGCTGGGTGTGTGGAGCTTCCAGTGGCCACCGCCCGGAAAGTGTACAGCTATATGCACTACGGCACGCTGGTCACGGTGCTGCCCCTACCCGGATCTCCGGCGTAGGATTGAGGCAGGGGCCAACAAAGGGGGGGTGGGCATGCACCGTGCCGTGGTGCCGCCCGCCCGCCGGGGCCGATCACCCCGGTGGCTCTGGCTGGGCGCGGCGGGCCCCGGCCTCTTTACGGCCGTCTTTGTGGTGGAAGACTTGGCACGCCCGGCCGTAAACCCTTGGCAGCAGTCCATCAGCTTCCTCAGCCACGGCCCGTGGGGCTGGGTGCAAAACCTGGACTTCATCGGGTCCGGCCTGCTGGTACTCACGTTCGCCGGGATTTTGGCGGCGTCAGCCATGCCGGCTACCCGCCGCCAGGATCAGGCGCTGGCGCGCTGGCAGGCGCTGGGCGGGATGGGGATGGTGGCCATGGGACTGGTGCGCCAGCACCGCATGAGAGCTGGCGGGCTCGCCACGCCGTTCGGGTATCTGACCGCGATGGGAATAGCCCACATTGCGGCTGCGGTGGCCGTGCTGGCGGCCGCCCTGGGCTCCTGCTTGCTGGAGGCCACCTCCCCGGCCGCGCCGGCTGCGTGGCGCATAGTGTCAGCGCTGGCGGCACTCCTGCTTCTGGCCAGTGTGGCCGCGTTTGCGGTGGCAGTGCTGCAGGGAGGGCCCAGCGGCCTGTGGGAGCGCGCCGCCGCGCTCACGGCGGCTCTGTGGATGGCGGCCGAGGTGCGGCGCCTCACCGCGAGGGGTGAGGGACGCCCTCCCGACCACCAGGAGGTGGCGCCGCCCGCATGAAATCCGCGGTGCCCGGCGCGAGCGCCTCGGCGGTGCGCTCCTTGACCCACGCCGCGCCGTCTGCCGGCTGGATGCCCGCCGGGAGCCGCCCGCCAGCCGCGCGCGGGTGGCCGCCGCCCTGAAATCCGGCTTCCATGAGGCGCGCCGCGTCCAGCACGGGGCTGGTTCGGCACGAGAGGCGGCCATCCGGCTTGATGGCAATGACGCCCGCCAGCGCGTGCTGGGTCAACAGTCGGTGCGACAGCTCGTTGACGGCGCCTTCCTCCTCGAGCCACACGACGGCCAGCCGGTGGGATGCGGCATCAAACAGCTCCGCCCGGCCGCTGTAGTGGTCTACAAAGGCGGCTTCTTCGGATTCCAGCTGCTGCAGCTGCTGGAGTTCGCCCTCCGTCAGCGGAGACCAGCCATCCCGAAACTTGTCGCGAAACCACGCCCACCCGCGCGCCATGTAGAGGCGGCTTAAGGCTTGGCCCGCCTTGTGCTCGGGCCGCCACAGGTCATAGTCGTCCACCGGATCCAGCAGTGGGCGCCAGCGGGCGTCGTCTGTCGCCAGCCGACCAGTGGCGGTCAGCCATTCGTACAGCAAGGTGCTGGCGCAGTGGCGCTGGTCGATGTGGACCCGCGGCCGATCGGCCAGCGGCAGTGCCGACTGGTGGTGGTCAATCAGGGCGACAAGACGCTCAGCCTCCCGGGGGTAAACCTCGGGCGGGAACGACACGTCGGCCAGCACCACCGGCCGATCCAGCGGGAGATTGGACAGAAACGCCTGAGCGCCGTCGGGGTAGACGAAGGCGGGCAGCATGCCGGCCGCCAGCCCCAGCACGCCGCAGGTGGCGCCGTCCAGGCAGTGGTCGTGGGTTACCAGCGTCAGCGGTGTGCCCATCCGAGAAGCCTCCTCAAAGAAGTGGGACGTTGTGTGCCGGGGCGCTCTCAACATGCGATCCAGCGGCCGATCCGCCTCGGCCTATTATGTTACCCCATGGGCGCGCGATGTACGGGCCAGTCCGCCACCCAGGGGGATGGGTCGGTGGCCGTCAGGGCGGCCGCCAGGCGCCGAGCGCGCGTGACGGCCGTGTACACCCGGCGCCCCGCAGCGGGTGTGTCGGGATAGGTGCGGGCGCTGGCGTCCCAAATCAGCACGGCATCAAATTCCAACCCGCGCAGCAGCGCCAGGGGCGCCAGCACCAAGCCGCCTCGGTAGACTGGATCCGGGACGAGCCGCTCCGGGGCCGCGCCCACTTCGGCCAGCAGGCGATGAGCCGCGTCCACCTGGGCGCCACGCCAGCCGTCGGGCAAAATCACCGCCATGGTGCCCGAGGGGGCTGCGGCCCGCGCGGCCTCCAGCCAGCGCCGGATCGCGGCGGCGGGATCCGCCGGATCCGCCTCCCAGCGCCCCACGGCCCCCGGAACCGCGTGCCAGCGCACGCTGTCGCTGGCTGGGCCCTCCGGATCCAGCCGCCGCCGGATCGCCTCGCCGGCGGCATGAATGACGGGGGGAATCCGGTACGCCTGGCGGAGCCGCACCCGCTGGGGGACTCCGTGTCCGGGGCCCAGCTGCCGGGCGGCGCCGCGAAACGCAAAGCCATCCAACTCCGCCTGCAGGGCGTCGCCGGCCAGCACCCACCAGGCGTCGGGGGCCGCGAGGCGGCCAAGCGCCCCAAGACCCGGCTCCGGCAGCGACTGGACTTCGTCGACAATCACCCAGGCGGGTGCGGGACTCAGGCGCCGGCCTATGTGCACGGCCAGCAGCAGCAGCGCGGCGGGGTGCCGGAACGCGTCCGCCACCCCTTCCAAAAATCGTGCGGCGCTGTTCCGGGGCGCGGCCAGGATCTGGCGCACGCCATCCGCGGGCCAGGGGCTCTCGGGCTCTGCCACCACCCAGGGCACCAGCTCGGGCGCTAGGCGCGCCAGCAAACTTTGAGGGGTGGCCACGTCGGTGCCGCGGGCGAGGCCCAGGCGCGGCAGCACCGGGCGGACGTAGGCCGCCAGGGTGGGCGACGGCACCACGTACAGCCCGGGCCGGTCGGGTGGAGCCGCCACCGCGATGCGGTGGGCGGCCACCACGGTTTTGCCGGTGCCGGCGGGCCCATCCAGGAGGAGCACGCGGCGGCGCGGGTCCCGGTGGGCCAGGATGCGGCTCTGCTCGGCGTCCAGCACATCCGCCATGGCCTCGAGGCTGGTGGAGGGTCCGGCCGCCAGCCGGCGCTTGACGCGGTCTTCAAACACTGCCCCGAACCGGGGTGCCACCCGCACTATCTGCCGGCCGTCCCACTCGACGTCTTCCACTGCGGTGCCGCGAACCTCCAGCTCCCCGGTGCCGCCCGCCTGCAGCAGCTGCCGCTCTGAGAGGCTGATCGCCAGCGCCGATTGCTGGGGGTGGCGCACCAGGTCCGCCAGCGCTGCCAAGTGGCTCACGTCCAGCATTTCGCCCGACCCGGAGGGCACCGGAAACGACTCGGAGCGGGCGTAGTTGCTGACGCGGACGTCCAGCGGGACGGGAGTGTCCCCATCATCCATCACGGTGCAGCGGATGCGCGCAAAATAAGGGTCCTGGTGTGCCAGCATGTCGGCCAGCTGCTGGTGCCGAGCCAGAGCCCGCTCGGCCACCTGCCAGCGCACTTCATCGCTGGTGGCGCGCGCTCGCGCCCGCGCCTGATCGGCGGCGTGGCGGCGGCGGGCCAGCTCACTGGGAGCCCAGGCATAAAAGGCATCAGCCACCGGCTGCTCGGCATCGGCGGCGCGCACCTCCGGCGGCGGGCCGCCAAGGGCCGAATGAGAGTGCGACATGCGTGGCCGTCCTTTCTCGTCTTTCATGGGCAGCCGGGCCGCTCGGGCGGCGGGCGTGCCAAAGCCGCTTGGCGATGGTATCACAAGCAAGCAGGCCAGAGACGCCAGGCCGCTCGCGCCCAGGGAGGGGACCTTAAAGGGCGGGCAGCCCGACCTGCCGATTATTGCCAGAGAGCCCTTGATGGACAGCACCAGGTCCCCGGCATGCCTATCCGATGTCGTCATCTCGCGGCACTTGGGGCCCACCACGCGCCGCAGACGGCGACCCCCACGCCCAGCACGGTGGCCGCGCCACGACAGCGGTCCCCGCCTGGCGCCGGACGTGCCGGCGCACGGGGTGGCACCTCAGGCCCCGCTAGCGCACGGGCGCCCACGCCACCGGGACGCGCGGATCGGCCACCCCATGTACCCACGACCCGCAGCCATCACCTCCCATGGCGGGGCCGATGCGTGCCGCCGCGCCCCGGACATGCCTCCGGCTGCCCACTTCGGACGCGCACCGTCCACCCGAGCGGCGCGGCGATCCCCCGAGAGCTGCTCGTGCGCTAGCCCAGCACCGCTGTCGGTTCTTGAGCTGCTGCCACCTGGGCGTCTTGTGGACCAAGGAAAGCGTGCGTGGGGAAGATGGCCGTGGCCAAGCCGCAAAATGCGGCCGGGCCACGGCGCGCCGCAATCGATGGGGGGCGGCTGAATAGGCGGTGCCGCCGCTGAGGAATCCGGGAGCTGTCGCTGTTTGGCTCGGTGCTGCGGGACGATTTCCATTCGTTGAGTGACACTGACGTGCTGTTCGACTTATCCCGACAGTGCCCGTCCGGACGCTGTTGGATCTAGGAGGGCTAGCTGTCGGCCCGGAGGCGCTCTTGGGGCGCCGGGCCGACATTCCGAATCAACCGCGGCTGCGACCTGCGTGACGAAGTCCTGGCCATCGGCCTCGGGTCGCTGGTCTAGTCCGGAGACTCGGCACCGAGGCGCGAGGCCACACCCGCGGCCCGTGGCGGAGTGTTCCCCCGCCGACAAGCTTCCGGGATCCGAGTGCAGCCAAGTGGTCTCGCTGCGGCCGCGCCCGAAAATTTGCTGGAGGGAAGACGGCTTGCGTCATTGACAAGACATGTGTGTTGACAGAGACTGATGTGGCAGAACATGTCCGGCATTGGGGGAGAGAGATTGGCCGCACAGATGTTGGAGTGGCGAGGGGTGGAGCCCGTGCCGCCGGAGGCGCGGCATGGGCGCCCGGTCCAGCTGTTTACGCTGTGGTTTGCCGCCAACTTGGGATTTCCCGCCTGGGTGATTGGCGTGCTGGCCGTGGCGCTGGAGCCAGACTGGCGGCTGGCGCTGGCGGCCGTGGTGGTGGGCGCCGTGATTGGCTCGGTGCTGGTGGCGGGCGCGGCCGCGCTGGGGCCGGCGACGGGCTTGGGCTCGCTGCCGCAGTCGATGCGGGCTTTTGGCCGGCAGGGGGTGAAGCTGCCGGCGCTATTGAACTGGGTGTCTTGTGCGGGGTGGTTTGCCGTCAACACGGTGCTGGGGACGGAGGCGGTGCAAAGCTTGCTGGGCTGGCCCGTGGCCCCCGCCCTGGGTGTCATGGTGGTGATCCAAGTGGGGCTGGCCATTTTCGGCCACGACATGATTCACCGCGTGGAGCGCGTAGCCAGCGTGGTGCTGCTGCTGCTGTTTGCGTACTTGGCCGTGCACACCGCGGGTGCCGCCACGCCTGCCGCCGCCGGCGCCGCCAACTGGCCCATGGCGATTCTCACAGTGGCGATTGCCGCGTCGTACCTTTTCAGCTGGGGGCCTTACGCGGCAGACTACTCCCGCTACCTGCCGGCCAGCACCCCCGCCCTCACGGTGTTTTGGTGGGCGCTGGCCGGCTCGCTGGTGTCCACCGCCGGCGTGATGGTGCTGGGCGTCCTGATGGCCGTGCGGTTCCACGTGGCGTCCAGCATGGGCCTCTTGGCGGCGGGCGCCGGCCGGCTGGCGCCCATCGCGTACCTGGCGGTGGTGGGCGGCACCGTGACGGCCAACGTGCTGAACGTGTACACCGGCGCCACCAGCACGCTCACCCTGGGCCTCGGGCGGGACCGAGTTCAGGCGGCGATGCTGACAGGGATTTTAGGATCGGCGCTGACGCTCCTGGGTATTCAAGGGGGATTTGCCGCCCAGTACGAAAACTTCTTGCTGCTGCTGTCGTACTGGGTGGCGCCGTGGCTGGCCATCTTGTTTTGGGACGCCGTGAAGCCGCACGAGGCCAATCGGGCGGTGGGGTGGGGACTCTGGGCGTTCCTCACCGGGGTGGCCGCGTCGGTGCCTTTCATGTCCCAGACGCTTTGGACCGGCTGGGTGGCGCGGGCCTGGGGCGGTGCCGACGTGGCCTACTACATGGGGTTTGTGGTGGCCGGCATCACTTACTGGTACTGGGCGATCCGTCCGCGAGGAACCCCAGTGCCCGAAGAGCCGCGCGGCCGCGTTCCAGCGTAGCTTCGTCGCGCGCGCGGACGGTGTGCCAGTGCACTCCGTCCGTGAGCAGGCTCAGCAGCTGGCCGTGCTGCAGGGTCATGCGGTCTAGAAAATCCTGGACATCCGCGCGCGAGTGCAGGTTCAGCGCGCCGCGCATCTCGCCGTAGATGGGGTGCTCCACCAAAACATCCACGACCGATACGCCAGCGTCGACCAACCCGTACAGCTCGGCGGCGGTGTCTGCTGGCCGGTGCCGCACGGCGTAGACCGTTGTGTAGAGGCCTTGCGGCGGCCGGAGGAGAATGTACCCCCGCGGCGTCGCTTCGACGGCGGCGCCGCTCGCGCGCAGCAGGGCGATATCGTGCACCACCACTTGGCGCGATACGGCGAATCTCTCCGCCAGCACGTAGCCGGGCACCGGCTGGTGCTCTTGCTGCAGCAACTCCAATATGTCGTCTCGGCGTGACATGTGGCGCCATCCCCTTGCGGCAGTTATAAGTGACGGGTCACGCTTTCCGGATGCTTCCTCCTCGCGCACCGCGGCTTCGGGGCGGCGCGCATGCATCGAGGCTCCCCACCCGCCCGCGCGATCGGGTGCGTCCGACCCTTGGGCTCGGTCTGGTGCGAGCGGCGACCGGGACAGAGATGGGAATTCGCGCTGGCTGGGCTGAATCCCTGCCGCCGGCCCCAGCGTAATGTCCAGCGCACTCTGCGCATATGCCCTTCCGAGCGGCCTGGCAGAGTAAGGCCGGTCGGAGGGAGGCACCGGACATGCAGCTGGTGGCCGAGGATGGCGTCCGGCTGAAAGCTAGCCGCTGGGGGACCGGGGAGCGGGGAACGGTGCTCCTGCTGCCCGACTGGCTGGCATCGGGCGAAAGCTTTTTGGGAATCGTGCCGTGGGTGGCGGAATGGGGTTGGGCCGCCGTGGCTGTGGACCCGCGCGGCACGGGCCACTCCGACCGGCCCGAACGGGGCTACAGGCTTGAACGGGATGCCGCCGACGCGGCGCTCGCGGCCCGTCAGATGGCAACGCCGCCGGTCGTGGTGCTGGGCACCGGATATGGGGGCCTGGTGGCGCTGATGCTGGCGCGGGAGTCGCCGGACTTGGTGTCTTTGGTGCTCGTGATGTCCCCGCCCGTGGTGATGCCGGGCGAGGGTCCGGGGCGGTCGGCGCTGGCTGCGGCCATAGAGGATCCGCGGCGGCTGTGGGACTTGGTGGCGTCGGGCGCCAGTCAAAGCCTGTCACCCTACGTGCTGCAAGGCGTGTGCCAAGACATGGCGCGCACCACGGCCCCCGCCGGGCTGGCGCAGCTGGATGCCCTGGCCCGCGCGCCTTGGGAATCGCTCGTCGGGCAAGTGTCGTGCTCAGTGAAGGTGGCCACCGGCGAGTCGGACTTTTGGAGCGGTGCCCGGCACGTGCGCGCGCGCCTGGGCATGGAGCCGACGGTTTGGCGCGGCGTAGGGCACTTCCCTCTGGCGGAGGCGCCCAGGGCGGTGGCAGAGTGGATGCGGGAGTGCGCCGAGCCGGCGCGGGAAGTGGCTGAAGCGCTGGCCCTGCCCGAATGGGGGGCCGATGCCCCAGCCGGGAATGCGGCTATCGGTGACCCGGCGGGCGAACTCGCCGAGGGCGGCTCGCGGCCGTGGAACTTGCCACGGTGGTGAGGTGCTCATATATCGCGCGCGGCAGCCGCTCCGAGGGTGTCTTGCCAAACGAGGTGGGCGGGAGGCGGCGGCCGGTGGCCAAAGACAGGCGGGCCAGCACGGCCGCAGCCACTGTCGGCGGCAGCACGCGGGGAGTAGGCTTGGCGCCTGCTTCCCGCATGGCCTCCACCACCAGCGCCTTCACCCAGCCGCGGCACTCTCCCTCCATGCGGTCCCAGGCATTGCGCCACGCCACCGCCCCATAGCGGCTGGCTTCGCCGGTGGCGTCATGCACCTGCTGAGCCACCTCCGGAGCAACCGGATGGCTCAGCAGAAACGCTTCCCACTCCCGCTGATCCACGACCTTAAGCCGCCCTCGGCGCTTTTGGACATCCAAAAACAAATCGACATAACCCACGGGCCCTTTGGGGTGAAACGCGGGGGGCGAAGCCACATCGTAGTAGCGCCCGGCGGCCGGGTCGCCCATTAGGGTCTCGTTCCACCAGCGGCCAGCCAAGAAGCGCTTGAACGACGGATGGCGCGTGCGCCACGCGGACCAGCCGGAGGGGGACCAGTTCCAGACCCGGCTGCCGCGGGGCACGAAATAGCGCCGCTCGGTGGGCGCCGAAAACACCAGCACCCCGGTGAACAGGCGATGAAATTGGCCGTCGGGACTCCAGGCGGCAATGCCAAAGCCAGCGGCCGCCGCTGTAGGCGGGGCCGGCGGCTCTTGGGCGGCGATGGCCATCAAATCGTCGGCGCCCAGCAAACGCTGCTCCACTGTCACCATGGTGTGCTCCTTGCCCGGCCGCTGCTGGTGCGCGTGCGCACTGAATCCACGTCCCGTAGTCTTTGGCCTCTTGCCTCTTATTGTAGACGACCCGCCCGGCGATAAGCCAGCGTGGCCAGCGGATTCGCCGGCGCGGGCAAACGCGGGAGATGGGCACACATAAGCCCAGCGGCGGCGAGACAAGCCGCCGGCGTGGCCCCGCGGAATAAATTTCAGGAGGCGCGGCGGCGCCCCCCAGCCGACTCCCCACCCGCTGCCGAAAGGAGGATGCCGGACGATGCGCTCCATGCGTCGGCTGTTTGCCCGAGCCGCGGTTGGCTTGCAGCTGACCAAGACGGCGCTGGCGGCGGGATTGTCCTGGTGGCTCGCCGCGGCGCTGTTCAGCCGGGCTCGGCCGTACTTCGCGCCGCTGGCCGCGATTCTGACCATTCAGGTCACGGTGGCCAAGTCCGTCAGCCTGGGCGGCCAGCGAATTTTGGGTGTAGTGGGCGGCATCGCGGTGAGCTTTGCGGTGGCGCACTGGCTGGGCGTGTCTGCCGGATCGGTGGCGCTGGTGGTGCTGACCGCCATGGCGCTGGCCGCGGCTCTGGGCCTCGGCCCGAACGCCGTGACGCAGGCGGCCATCACGGGCCTGCTGGTGATGGCGCTGGGCACCAAAGCCAGCTATGCCGCCGCGCGGCTGGTGGACACGATTTTAGGCGCCACGGTGGCGGTGCTGGTCAACGCCTTGCTGGTGCCTCCGGACGCCACCCCGGCAGCGATGGCGGCCGTGGCGCAGCTGTCTCGGCTCATTGGGCAGCGGCTGACCGATTTGCCCGACCCCCCGGGCACGGGCGAGCCGCTGGCGGATCGCTTGGCGGCTGCCCGGGCCACCGTGGCCGGCGCCGCTGAAAGCTTGCGGTTTGCGCCGCTGCTGGCCGGGCGCCGGCGGCGCCTGGCGCGCATCCAGCGCGCCGAGGCGGTGCTGGTGCGCCTCACGTGGCGGGTGCTGGACTTAGAGGACACCGTCCGCGAGCTGGAGTCGGACGATCTGCGGCGGTTTGGCCAGTTTGACGCGGTGCGGGCTGCCATGCAGGAGGTGCTGGCGCAGTACGGCGGCTTTGTGGGGCGCCCGGACCGTGCGGCGGCGGCGCGGCTCTGCCAAGCGTCCGCGGCGCTGGACCGAGAGTGGAGCCGCGCCGCCCAGGCGCCCACGCATGCGCGCGCCTCGGCGCTGCTGATCACCGCCGTCGCCAACCTCACGCGCATGGTGCCGGAGCTGACTGCACTCCAGCCAGCGCGCCACTGAGCGTGCGCGCCACGCGGCTGTCACCCGCCATTGCCTTCGCCCGCCACTTGATCTTCCATAAGAGATGTGCCATGGGACAGGAGAGCGGGAGCGAGCCGGAGCGGCCGGCTGGCCGGTATGGCGGCGAGAGGTGGGAGGGAGCGTTCATGGCCAAGCCCCTTGGCATCGTCACGCGGTACCGGACCCACTTGGAGCACTTTGACGTGGCGTTTTGGGAAGCCAAGGACGTGGGGGGCGCGCGCCGGCCGCCCGTGCCGGGCACCATTCCGATGGTGAGCTTTTTCGGGGACAACCGGGTCGCTGGGCAGCATCCCGACTGGGTGCAGCAGGGGCCGGGCGGCGAGCGCGGGGCGCGGCCCACGCGCTACTTTGACTGGGACACGCTGTGCCCCTCGCGGCCCGAGGTGGCGGCGCTCGCACTCCGCTGGGCGGAAGCCGCCCTGAGCGGTGCGGGGGCGCTGCGCCTGGACGACGTAACCTTTGCGCGCCGAGGCTACTGCACCTGCTCCGCCTGCCAAGAAGGCGCCGCGGCGGCTGGCCTGCCGCTGGAAGCCTGGCGCCAGCGCGTGCTGTCCAACTTTGTGGCCGCGGTCCGCGAGCGCGCCGGGGCGCGGCCGCTATATCTCACCCTGTACCCCGACCCGTATCCGGGGCACTTGGCCCGCGAGCGCGGGCTAGATCTTCAAGAGCTGGCGCCGCTGGTGGATGCCTTTGTGGTTCCGCTGTACGACCTCACGTACAGCACCACCTACTGGCTGGAAGTGCTGGCTTCAGGATTCCGCGACTTGCTGGGGCCTCACCCGTGGTGGGCGGAGCTTTACGCGCTGGGCGTGCCCACGCCGGCCCTCACCAAGGCGGCGCTGGTGGCGGGCACCTACGCGGACGGGCTGCTGCTGGCGTACGGCG
Organism: Bacillota bacterium; assembly: GCA_021846505.1. Classification (GTDB taxonomy): domain Bacteria; phylum Bacillota; class Sulfobacillia; order Sulfobacillales; family JAIMBI01; genus JAJZWV01. The sequence goes on along the minus strand of JAJZWV010000014.1, from coordinate 39,063 downwards.
CCAAACTGCCGGAGCTGCAGTCGGTGGCGGCAGCCGTGCAGAAGCACTTTGGCGAGTCAGCCTCCCCATAAGCCAGCCCCGCCGCTCAGCAGCGGGGCTGGGTTTGGGAGCCGCCTAGCCCGATGCGCCGAAGGTGGCGACGGTGGTGCCGCTCGCCGGGTTGCCCCATACCCAGCGATACTGCGTGGCGCTGGGCACTTCGACGGTGACGTCGCCCGTCACCGTGGCGCCTGACGGGACGTAGGCCGGGTGGGCCGCCGGGTCCGCGGTGTCGATGGGCCAAAACAGCGAGTTGGCGCTGGTTAGGCTCCCCGCCGCGCTGTCATTCCACGAATACGTGCCGGCCGCGCCGCTGGGCACCACGCTAAAGTCGTTTAAGGCCAGCGGCACCAGGGCCGTGGTGGGGTTGGTGATGGAGAGCCGCATCAGCCACACCGGCAGCCGATCTCCGGAGGTGCTGGCCGTGCCCACCTGGGTCATGCTCACCACTTGGACCGTGAGTCCCGAGTACGTGCCCGGGCCGGGGGGCGGCCCGCCGCTGCCGGTCCCGTTGCCGCCCGCCGAGTTGCCGGTGCCGCTGCCGGTGCCGCTGCCCGTGCCGCTGCCCGTGCTGTTGCCGGTGCCGTTGCCCGCCGAGTTGTCGGCGCTGTTGCCGGTGCCGTTGCCAGTGCCCGTTCCGGTGGAAGGTTTCCGGTGGTGGCGCGCCGGGTGGTGGGCAGCCGGGTGGTGGTGGTGCGCTGCGGGGGCGGCTTGAAACAGCCCGCACCCCGCCAGCAGGAGCGAGCCCGCCAGCAGCGAGCCCGCCAGCGCGCCGCGCGTCCACCGGATGGAGAAATGCGTGTTGCTCATCAGGAACCTCCTCGTTCATCCGGGTCCCGTTGGATAGCCGCGGCGCTATCCGCCTGGCTGCTTGATCGCCGACGCCACCGACTCGAAGCCGAGCCAATAGTTGTTCGTTTCAAATCCCAGCCGCCACATGGCCACTCCGCCCAGCTTGTCGGCCGCGGAGAGGGCCACGCGATCCTTGGTGGAGCGGCCAGTGTCGGTCCAGTACACCGTGGCGCCAATGTGCCACTGCGTGATCAACGCCGACAGGGCCGCGGCGGTGGCAGCGTCGTACGTGCCAAGAGAGGACGTGGACACGTTGAAGTCCTGCTGGAACTGGGCTACCGCCGAGGTGGTCACCGGCCCGTAGTAGCCGTCGGTGATCATGAGGGGGGGCTCGCTCTGCCCATTGGCGGCGGCGTAGCGAATCAGGATGTAGTCGAGGAGGCTCTGCAAGCTGCGGACGGCGTTGGACGGCCCAGGCGTGGCCTTGGACAGACCTGCGGCCGGGGCCACGGCCGCAGGCCCCGCCGTAAACACTTCCTCCTTCTGCCACGGGTCCCACGTGGGCGTGATGTTGTTCGTCCGAATGAGCGCCTGGGCTTCAAAGTTGGAGATGTAGCCCTGGCAGTGTGGATAGCCGGCTTGGCCGCAGATGTACCCGTTCGAGGTATAGGTCCAGCCGTGGCCATACGGCGCGAGGCCCAAAATTAGCTGGTGGGGATTGACGCCCGTCGCCAAGTCCCCCGACAGGAGGCTCTGCAGCCACGGGAACCCCGCCGTGGGCCCGGGATAGGGATCACTTGCGGACGGGTAGCCGGTGTTGTGCTCCGGGTAGCCCATCACGTTCAGATAGTTGGCGGAGGCGGCCAGCGCCGGATAGTCGTAGATGGTGTAGGGATAGGCGCTGGGGTACACCGCCACCATCAAGGTTTTGCCGGCCTGGTGCAGGGACGCGGCCAGCGCCGCCACAAAGTGGTTGAACACCTGGTAGCCCGGGGTGGGGTCGCTGGCGGTGGTGGCAGAGGGATTGCCCATCCCCTCAAAGTCGATGGTCATCCCCTGATAATGCTCGGTGACCGCCAGGTTGGTCATCGCACTCACGATGGCCGACACATTGGCGGAGCTGCGGAGCGCGTTTACGTTGCCCGGCGCCGCCCAGCCGACCGACGGCCACATCATGACGTTATGGGACGCCGCGGCCGCGCTCACCTGGGCAATCATGCTGGCCTGGGGGTAGGCGGTCAGCACCGGGGTGCCCACCGACCCCGACGAGTTGATGTTCAGGTAGTACCAGTCGGGCGCAATGGCGGTCAGGTCCGCGAAGTGATGTGTCAGGTCATAGTAGCCGCCGGGGAAGTTTTGTGGATAGAAGTACCCCCAGCCCACCGAAATCATGGGGAACGTCGCGGTCACCGTGGCTTGGCCGTAGGTCACCTGCTGCGCCACGCCGGGGCCCGTGGAGGCCGTCAGGTTTTCCGCCGTGACGGTGTAGGTGCCGGCGCCGCCCGACGGCACCGCCAGCGCCAGCGTGCCGCTGCCGCCGCTGATCGTAACGACGGCCGACGACGACGTGCCGTTGTTGAACAGAAGGCCGCTGCCGGCCGACAGCTCCACCTGGCCATCAAACTGCGTCACGGTTTGGCCCGAGGCGTTGGCCACGGTGAGCGTCAGCTGGTCGCCGCCGCTGCCGTTGGCGGCAAAGCGGCTGGTGGCGGCTGCCACCGACACCGAGGCCGCCGCCCCCACCACCGCCGCAGAGCCTACCGCGCTCATGAGCGCGCCGGCGGCGTCGTTGGCGGCCACCGGGCTTTTGGCAAACGCCACATAGCGATAGGTGCCGGGCGAGGGCGGCGTGAAGGTGTACTGGGTTTTGGCGCCGTAGGGGCCGCTCTGGCTCCAGTGCCCCGACGGAGACTCCACCCAGAATTGATACTGCGGGTCATAGATGTTCTGCGCCACCGCCGAAAGCGTCACCGGCTGGCCGGCGGTTTCCCCGCTGGCGGCGGCGGACACGGAACTTTGGACAAAGACGCCCAGCGGCAGGGTAGACTGTGCCGCCGACCAGTCCCCCTTCGCCACGGCCGACTGATTCATCACATCCACCACCACCACGTAGTCGCCGGCGCTGGGCGTGGACAAATCAAACGTGGTGCTGGTGGAGTAATTTTGGGCGTTGACCCAGTGGCCCGTGGGCTCTTCGACCCACCACTGGTACTCGAGGGGGCCGCCGGGGCCGCCGGGGTCGCTGGCTTTGGCCGAAAAAGTCACGTGGCCGCCCACGGGGGCGGTGTGGCTGCTGGCGGTCATGGTGACCGATCCTGCCTCCACCTGGACCGCAGGCGTGGCCGCCCAGGCGGACGTCGGCAGCAGCAGCACCCACAGCAGCGATGAGGCGAGGCCCAGGGCGCCACCGACGCGCCGCCGCCGGCCCACTGCCGGGGTGGAGCTCGTGGTCCTCGTGGGGCTCCCTGTTGGCTTGTCCATAGATTGAGATCCTCCGTTCAAACTTGGGTGAGGCGCGGCCTTATCGGCGAATTGCGTCCAGCCGCGCCCGCGGCGGAGACACAGAGTTGTATGGGTTGACGTGGCAGCTGTGCCAAGGGCCGGCCGCCGCGCCACCGAGTGGGGCCGCGGCCAGCGACTTGTTCAGCTGGGGCAATACGGGCTCCGGCGCCAAAATCCTCTTTTTGCGGGAGCGCGCTGCGAATGTCCCAGCGAGGCAGATAATGGGGATTGGTGCCGGCGCCAAATCGGGCGGCGGGGTGGACCGTTTGGCAGGCGGCGGCGCCCCAGGTACACTGCCCGCATGGAAAGAGACCAGCCGAGACACCCGCGGGGCCCCGCCGTCACGGTGGTGGTGCCCACCATGAACCAGGCGGGGCTGCTGCAGCGTGGGCTGGAGGCGCTGGCCGCCCAAACGGACTTGGACTTTGCCGCGGTGGTGGTGAACGACGGCTCTGCCGACGACACGGCGAGCCGCGTGGCGGGGCTCGCCCTGCCGTTCCCGGTCACGCTGGTGTCTGTCAGCAACGGCGGGCCGGCCCGCGCCCGCAATCTGGGGATTTTGGTGGCGGATGAGGGGGCAGCGGAGCCGGCCGAGTCCCGCTGGGTGGCTTTCTTGGACGATGACGTGGTGGCAGATCCCGGGTGGATGGCGGCCCTCAAAGAGGCGGCGCGGGGCGGTGCGGAGATTTTGGTGGGCAAAACCAGCACTACGGCGCTGGCGGTGCCCAGCGCCTTCAGCCACCAGCTCACCGTGCTGGCGGCGCCCTCCGGGCCATTTCCCACCTGCAACCTGGCGGTGCGGCGCGACGTGATCGCACGCTTCGGGGGGTTTGACCGGCGGTTCCCGTACCCCGCGTATGAAGATACCGACTGGGCGATGCGGGTGCGGGCCGCTGGCGTGAAGCCTCACTTCGCAGGCCAGATGCGAGTGGACCACCCGCCGCGGCCGTCCACACTGGGCGGCCACCTGCGGCGCGTGCGCTATCAGGCGGCGGCGGTGCGGCTGGCGCGCAAGCACCGCCGGCTGGGAGTCATGGTGGGCTGGACGGACCTCCTGCAGTATGCGGGGCTGGTGGGCACGCTGCATTGGCTGGACCAGCCGTGGATGTGGCCGTTTTTGGCAGCTTGGGCGCTTTCCGTGTATGTGCGCGCCACCAGCTTTCTCATGATGCGCGCGTACACCCGGCGGGAGTCGCTGGTGGCGCTGGTGCTTCCCGTTGTGACCCCGTGGTGGAAGCTTTTTGTTTATGCGCGGGCGCTCACGCTGCCCTGGGTGTGGGCGCCGCCCGACACGGCCCTTGGGCCGCTGCCCGAGGGCGCGCGGATCAGTCGGCTTCCTCCCCGCGCGAGCGGACGGCCTTCGGAGGGCGCGGGGGCACTGCCATCCCCAGCCACCGATGCCACGCCTCGACGGGCACCAGCGCCAGCGACACGATAAGCACCAGCAAGTAATCCCGGTAGGAATAGGACCGGCCATCCAGCCACGCCAGCACGCGCTTGGGGAGCCCCACCAGCAGCAGCGCCAGGCCCAGCGAGGTCGCTGCCCAGCCCCAGTGAAACAGGCCCGCCAGGATCAGGAGCTCGCCCAGCACCACGAGGGCTCCGGTGGGCTGGTAGCGGTGGACATACCGCGGCGCGATGGTGGGGTGCCGGCGCAGCAGTGCTCCCTCGTACCGGCGGCGGTTGGCCACCCGAAAGTAAAACGCCAGACTTTCCTCGCGCGGCGGGTGCTCGACCACCGAGCGGGGGGCGTACACAATTTTGCCCTGGTGCTCCAGCACGCTGAAGGCGAGGTCCGAATCTTCGCGGTGGCGCGTCTTGAAGCCCCCCACCGCCGCGATGGCGCTGCGCCGATAAATCATGTTGGCGGTCATGAACTGGCCGCCAAACAGGTTTTTCACCTGGTGAGTCCAGATGGTGGGCGCCCGGTCGGTCTCGGCCGTGACGCGGCCTTCCACGGCAGCCACGCCCGGGTCCTCGAAGTAGGGCAGGGCAGCGGCCAGCCAGTCGCCCCGCGGGCGGGCATCGGAGTCGGTGTAGGCGATGAGCTGGCCCGAGGCGGTGCGCCAGCCCAGGTCGCGCGCCGGGCCGGGCCCGGCGTTGGCTTGGCGCCGCACCACCAGTGGCAGCGGATACGTTTCGGCCACCTCAGCCAGCACCGCCGGGGTGGCGTCCGTGGACCCATCGTCCACCACGACGACCTCAAGGGGCGCCACCGACTGCCCGGCCACGGAGGCCAGGGTCGCGGCCAGGGTCGCGGCCTGGTTGTAGGTGGGAATTACGACACTCACAGTGAGGGGGATGTCGGATCCGGACCGAAGGTCGCTGGCCACAGACGGCCTCCTCTATGCGCCAAAATTAGCGGAGGGCCCGCTTTGCTACCGCCCCACGCCGTAGTATTCGATGCCGAGCCGCCTCAAGTCGTCCGGCGCCCACAGGTTGCGGCCGTCCAGCACCAGCGGGCGCTCCAAGGCGTCTTTCCACTGCGCCCAATCCAGTGTGGCGTATTCCGGCCATGCCGTCACCAGCAGCACTGCTTCGGCGCCCACCAGCGCGTCGCCGACGTGGCTGACGTACTCGGCGGGGTAGGGCCACGCCTGCCGCGCCGCCTCGGCCGCCACCGGGTCGTGCGCCGCCACGCGTGCGGACAGGCGCGCCAATTCGGCAATGACGGTTTCGGCCGGGCTGTCGCGCAAGTCGTCGGTGCCGGGCTTGAAGGTGAGGCCCAGCACGGCTACCCGCCGCCCCTTTAGCGTCTTGAGCGTCGCTTGCAGCTGCCGCACCAGCCAAAGTCGCTGGCGGCGGTTGACATCTACAGCGGCCTCCGCCAGCACCGGCTGCAAGCCATACTCCCGGGCGGTGTGCATGAGCGCGGACAGGTCCTTGCCGAAGCAGCTGCCACCCCAGCCCACCCCGGCCTCTAAAAATTGCGGGCCAATGCGGGGGTCTTGCCCGACCGCCGCCATCACTTGGGTGACGTCTGCCCCCACGCGCTCGCAGATGGCCGCGATTTCGTTGGCAAACGAAATCTTGGTGGCCAGAAAGGCGTTGGAGGCGTACTTCACGAGCTCCGCCGACACGCGGTCGGTGGCCGCGACCGGGATGGGCGTGGTGAGTCCCGCCGGCCGCGGAACGGCTTGTGGGGCGGGGAAGGACTGGTGCACTAGGGGGGCGTACAACGCCTTGAGCCGCTCCATGGCCCAGGGCACGTCGGTGCCCAGCACGATGCGGCTGGGGTACAAGCTGTCCGACAGCGCCTGCCCTTCGCGCAGAAACTCCGGGTTGGACGCCACCGTGAAGGTTCCGTTGGGCGAGGCGCCCGGGTGGGTGGAGCGCCAGCCGTCCTCGACCCAGCTTTTGACCAGGTTGGCCGAGCCGATGGGCACGGTGGACTTGTTGACCACCACCACCTGGTGGCTGGGATCCAGCTGGCGGCCCAGCGACACGGCGGCTGCTTGAACGTAAGCCATGTTGGCATCCCCGGAGGCCACATCCGGGGGGGTGTTGACGGCAATGAACGCCACGTCGGCCCGGCCGACCGCCCCGCCGGCATCGACGGCCGCGCAAAGACGCCCTTGGCTCCGCACCTCCGCCAGCAACTCGTCCATTCCCGGCTCCAAAATCGGCGAGTGGGCCGCCTGCACGGACTCCACCCGCTCCGGATTGATGTCCACCAGCACGACCTCGTGTCCCAAGTACGCCAGCGTGACGCTGGTGGACAGCCCCACATACCCCGCACCCAGCACCAGTACCTGCACGCGCCTTGCCCCTCTGCTGTTGGTTTCTCACGTGATTTCATTGGCCGCGCGCATGGCACAGCGCCTCCGCGGAGGGCCGCCGCTGGCCGCCCAGCGCGTCGTCGTTCCCAGCAGTCTGGCTGCGCCGCTGGGAGCCTGTCTCGAAGCCTACCATGCCTAAACGCCCGGCGGAGACCTTAGGTTCCTCGCGAGGCCCGCGCTCTTCACGAAATCTTTACACGCTGGGGGCAACGGGCCCTTGATTTGGGAGGCCGCAGCAGGTATCTTGGATACGCGAACGAATGTTCTCATTTCGTCCGATTGCTGTCTGCCGGCGGCACCCGGGAAAGCAGGTGGAGGCATGCGCCGCGTAAGCCCCGAAACCCGCGCCATGATGGCGTGGGCGAAAGCGATTCAGCGCCGCGAGCAGGCTCGCCGGGCGATGCGGCGCGCCCAGACGCCCGAAGGGCGGCAGGCCGCGGCTGCGCAGCTGGCGTCGGCGGAAGCCGCGGTGAGCCAAAAGCGCCAGGCGGTGCGCGCCCGCATCAGCGCCTGACGCCATCGGGATCACCCTTGCGCCTGACAAACCTGCTGGTAAAACCGAACCGTGTCCGCGGCGATGGTGCCAGGCGTGTAGTGCGCCAGCACGCGCGAGCGGCCCGCGTGCGCGAGCGTGCTTCGCGCCGCCGGATCGGCGGCCAAGGCGGATAGCGCCTCGCCCAGCGCAGCGGCGTCTCCCTCGGGCACCACGAGCCCCCCGGCGCCGATGACGGCGGGAATCTCGCCGGAATTCGACCCGATGACGGGCACTCCGGATGCCATGGCTTCCACCAGCACCCGGCCAAATTGCTCCTTCCAGCGGGGAGTGGTGAGCGAGGGGAGCACCAGCACATCCAGCGCCCCCATGATCGGGGGCATGGCCGGGGACGGCACCCGCGGCACCCAGTGCACCTGCCGCTCGAGCCCGGCCGCGCGCTGCCACGCGGCGCCCGCCGCGCGCCACGGGCCGTCGCCCACCAGCACCAGGTGCCAGGATGGGTGCTGGTGCAGCAGGGGGGCGGCGGCGGCGGCCAGCACGCCTAAGCCTTTGTCCGCCACCAGCCGGCCCACGTACCCGATGGCGACGCTGTCGGCAGAGAGGCCCCACTGCTGGCGCACCGCCGCTCGCTCGCCCGCGTCCAGCGGCCGGTAGCGATCCGGATCCGTGCCAAACTGCGGAATGACCGCCACCGGCCCCCGAAAGCCTTTGGCAGCCAAAACCGCGGCCGCTTCCTGGTTGCCCGCAATGGCGCCCTGGCTCTTCCGCAGCACGTACCCCTCCCAGGCCGACACCGGCCACGGGTAGCGCTTGTAGAGATTTTGCCACGTGAAGAAGACGGACGGCACCTTTTGCTCCTGCGCCAGCCGGGTGGCGGCCCAGGTCACCAGGCTGTAGTGCTCCTCGTCGATGTGCACCAAGTCGGGCGCGGCGGCGCGAAACACGCGGGCCAGCCCCCGATACAGGTGCAGGTGGTGCTGCTGGCGCCCCCACCACAGCGGCAGCTGCGCAATGGGGTAGGTGTCGGCCGGGTCGGGCTCAAAGGCAATGCCGCCAAACGCGGGCGGCACTACCAGCGTCAGGTTGACGCCGCCGCTGCCGGGCGCCGCCGCCATCTGGCGCTGCTTCTCGCGGTACAGCGCGGTGACCGAGGCTTTGGAAATCATGAGCACCGCAAGGCGGGTCACGGCGCTTCTCCGTGATACAGCGCCTGATACTGGCGGGCGGCCCGCTCCCAGCGAAAAGCGCCGGCGCGCTCACGGCCAGCCGCGGCCAGCTCGCGGCGGCGGGCGGGATCTTGGAGCAGCGCGGTGAGGGCCTCCGCCCAGGCGGCGGGGTCGTCCACCGGCAGGAGGCAAGCCGCCTCCCCCAGCACCTCGCGGTGCGCCGGAATATCACTGGCCACCACCGGCGTGCCGGCCGCCAGCCCCTGCGCAGCCGGCAGGCCAAAGCCTTCATAGCGGCTGGGGCACACCACCACCGTGGCCAAGGCGTACAGGGCCGCCAGCCGTTCGCGTGGCACCCGCGGCAGCAGCGTGGCGCCCGGCGCCGCCGCTTCGTCCAGCTGGCCCGCGGCGCCCGCCAGCAGCAGGCGCAGGTGCGGCATGGCCTCGCGAGCCGCCTGGACCGCTTTCAGCAGCAGGGGCACGTTTTTGTGCGGCTGGTAGCCGCCGGCGTACAGCAGCACCGGCGTGTCGCGGTCTTCGCCCTCGCGGAGCCCCAGCTCCTGGCGCGCGGATTGAAGCTCGGCGGCATCGGGGGGCAGAAAATACTGCGGGTGGACGCCATTGGGAATCACCACCACGCGCGCGTGCCAGGCGGGGAACACCAGCGCGATGTCGTGCCAGGTGGCTTCTGACACGGCCACGAGGCGGCTGGCATAGGGCAGTCGCGCGGCCAGCCGGCGGAAATACCAGCGAGTGCGCCAGCGCTGCTGGTAGCCCGGGTAGAGATAGGGGATGAGATCGTGCACGGTCACAACCGTGGGCACGGGGAGCGGGCGCGGCGGGTGCGCCAGATAAGGCACATGGACCACGTCCACGCCCGCCGCACCCGCCGCGCGCCCCAGCCCGGCGGTCTCCCACCGCCACTTGGCGCGGTGGCTCGGCCGGGCGGTGGGCGTCAGCCCGAGGCTGGGCGCCCCCATGTCCAGCGCCTGGCGGGGGTGGGCCAGCGGCACCACCGGCTGGCCCACCTCATAAAGCCCGTGCAGCAAGCCGTCCAGCACTTCCTCGGTGCCGGTGTTCAAGGCGGCCAGCGGGGAGGTGTCCAGCCCGACGGTCACGGCCATGTCTAGCGCTCGGCACCGTCGCGGGCCGCGGCGCGCGTGCGGCCATCCCGCACGATAGCGGCAATGAGCCCCATGGCCAGCAACAGCGGAACGATGACCCCGTGGTCAATCATGTAGTCCACCAGGTTGTGTACAGAAAACGCGGTGAACACGCCCAGCGAGCCGACGGCCAGCGCGTAGAACCACGGGTCCAGCTCGCCAAAGCGATTCCAGATGGCTTTGACGCTTTGGGCGAACCAGCGGTACTGCAGCCAAATGACCGCCACGATGCCAAACACCCCGGTGTCGGCCCCAATCTCCAGGTACAGGTTGGACGCCTGCGGCGGCACTCCCACCAGCCCTTTGGGCATCCGGGTGGCAATCCAGTTGTGAAACTCGCCCATGCCCACGCCGGTCAGCAGATGCTGGCGGATGGCGGTCAGGGCCGAGCCCCAAATCAGCAGGCGCTGCTGGTTGTCATACGAGTGAATGCCGTTGGTAATCGACACCAGCCGGCCGCCCACCGAATAGTGCTTGGAGTGGGCCGCTGCGAAATTGGGGACGATGTGAATCTTGCCCAACACGGTCGCCACGCCAAACAGCACAATCGGGAGCGCGATGCCCCACCCAATGTACGGCGCCACCAGCTGGCGGCGATTCGCATAGACAAACAGGCCCATAAGCCCAATGGCCGCAACGTCGGCCACCCAGGAGCCGCGGGAAAACGACACCCACACGCCCAGGGCAATCAGCACCACGGCGCCAGCGAGCCAGGGGCGGCCGCGGAGGCCCTTCCACGGCCCCAGCACCACCAGCGCCACCCCCAGCGGCAGCAGCTGGTCCATGAAGGCGCCAAACACGTTGGGCTGCCCATAGGTGCCCGAGGCCCGGACGTGGTCCGCATACACCTGAAAAGAGGGCGGACCCAGCGCCCACAGAAATTGGACGATGCCGTACACGGCCATGGCGGCCCCCGAGAGAAACAGGGCCGCCAGCACCAGGCGCCATGAGCGGTGCGACAGCCCCATGTCGGCGGCCACTGCCACGATGACCACGAAAAACTCCACCAGCTCCAAAATTTTCACGGTGGCGCCCAGCCGCGACTGGGCGTGCACCAGCGACAGCACGGCAAAAAACAGAAGCGCTACCAGCGGCGCGGCCCATGCTCGCGGAAACACGCGCCCGGCCAGCTGCCGGAGGCCGACCTCCCGATGCTTCCACAAAAGGCCCAGGCCCATCGCGATGGCCATGAGGTCCGAGTACCGGACGCCGTGGCCATGCAGGGTGAGGCCCACAGGAATGCTGGCGACCAGCACAAACACCGCCAGCGACACGTCCAGCGCCGTGAATGCCAGCCACACGTATCCAGCCATCAACAGCACAATGCCGGGCCCACGCACGGCCAGCGCCAGCAAAATGCCGGCGGCGACCACGACCAGTGGCCCAGCCGCCTGGCGGGGTATGAGCCATCCGCCCTCGGCCGCCTGAGGGCGGCCTTCGCTCGCCGGCGCCTCGCGCCCTCCCAGTTCCTTCACCCGCCATCACTCCCTCTCGATTCCGCATTTCGCCCTCGCGCCCGCTCGGCCGCCGCCAGGTCCGCCCCCGTTCGCTCGGTCCCCGGGCTGCTAAATCTCTTGGGCCGCTTCGCTGTACACCGCACGTGTGGCCGCAGCGGTGGCGGCCCACGTGTGGGCGGCCGCCCGCTCGCGGCCGGCCTCAATGCGCTGCTGCCGGGCTGGCCGCGGCCCGTACACCAATTCGTCCAGCCCGCGGGCAATGTCGCCCACTTGGAGCGGATCCACCAAGATGGCCGCGCTGCCCGCCACTTCGCCGGTGGCGCCGCCGGCTGTGGTCAGCACCGGCGTGCCCGCGGCCATGGCTTCCAAAATCGGCAGCCCAAACCCTTCATACAGGGAAGGGTAGCAGAATCCCACGGCGCCCTTCAGCCAGCCCCACAAGTCACCCCGGCTCACGTAGCCCAGCTGAATCACTTGCGGGCCGAGCGTGCGAGCGGCCAGCCGCTCCAGCGCCTGCTGAATCGGACCCGACAGCCATCCGCGCGCGCCGGCCAGCACCAAGTCCGGACAATCACGGTGCTCTTGGGTCAGCATATCGTACGCGGTCAAGAGACGCACCAGATTTTTCCTTGGCTCCAGCGTGCCCACATACAGCAAGTACGGCTGCGGCCACGCTTGAGGCGGGCCGGGGGGCGGCGGGTCCACCCCGTGGGGCACCACCCGAATGCGGTCGGGGTTGGCGCCCATTTCCTCCATGAGCTGGCCGAGCTCGGCGCGGATGGCGTGGGTGGGCACAATAATCCGGGTGGCGCGCGGCACCGAGCGCCGCAGGAGGGTGCGCTTGACGTGGCCGGCCAGCGGCGGAAATGCCTCCGGGTGGCGCAGCGCAGCTAAGTCGTGAACCGTCAGCACCGACGGTCCGAGCCGCGCCGCGGGCCGCTGGTAGTCGGGAAAGTGCACCACATCGCGCGCCAGGCGCCGGATGTGCGGCGCCAGGGCGCGCTGCTCGAACCACAGGCGCCGGCCGCTCGACACCCCGGCCGGCAGCAGGGGCAGGTTCACGGTGCCCGGAAGCGACTGGCCCGCCAATACCAGCACCGTCACCTGATCCTCGGGAAACTGGCCGGCGTAGGCGGCAAGCAGGTGCGCGATGTAGTGGCCCACGCCGGCCGGCTGGCCGTCGTACTGGAGGGCATCCACCACCACCTGCATCAGGCGGAGCCTCGGCCGGCCAGCGCATCGGCCACGACCGCCTGGTACCGCGCCCGAAAGTGCTCCACCCCGAAGCGCAGCGCCGCCTGGCGCAGCTGGCGGCGGTCAATCGGGAGCCCGGCAAGCCGCTGGAGGGCTTCGATAAGGCTCTCGGCGGTCTGCTCAAAAAACAGCACCCCGGTGGCGCCGTCCTCGACGATGTCGCGGGCTCCCCCGGCCCCGTACGCCACCACGGGGGTCCCTGCGGCCAGCGCCTCCGCCATAACAATCCCAAAGTCTTCTTCGCCGGGAAGCCAGAGCGCCTCCGCCCGCTCCAGCAGGCGGGCGGCCTCCTCGTCGCTCGGCCGGCCCACCAGCTTGACCGTGGGGCCGGCCAGGCGCTCGAGCCGCTCGCGCTCGGGGCCCTCGCCCGCCACCAGCAGGGGCAGCTGGAGGCGATTGGCGGCGTCTACGGCCAGGTCAAAGCGCTTGTACGCCACGAGCCGCGACAGCACCAGGTGATAGCCCCCGCGGGGCTCATTGGGCGAAAAGCGCTCGACATCGACCGGCGGCGGCACCACCACGCTGGGGCGGCTGTAGTGCGCCTGGATGCGGGCCGCGACGGCTTGGGAGTTGGCCATGAGCTGGGTGGGGCGCTGGGCGGCGGCAAAATCCCACCGGCGGAGCCGGGGAAAGGTGGCAGACATCGCGAGCCGCTCGAGGGGCCCGGCCTCCTGCCGGTAGGACCTCTCCAGGTCCCACAGATACCGCATCGGGGTGTGGATGTAGCTCACGTGCACCGCCCCCGGCCGCGTGCGGACGCCTTTGGACACCGCCGAGCAGTCGGACAGCACCAAGTCGAAGTCGCCCAGCGGCAGGTGCTCCACCGCCCACGGCATGAGGGGCAGGTACCGGCGGTACCACCGCCGCGCGTGCGGCAGCTGAGCCAGGCGGCTTTCGATGTGCACCCGCGCGGCCAGCGCGGGCGACAGCGCCGCGGGATTGGCCACCAGGGAAAAGATCGGGGCGTCGGGGTACATCTCCGCGATGGCCTCCAGGACCCGCTCGGCGCCGCCCATGGTGAGAAGCCAATCGTGCACCAGCGCCACGCGCACGCGCTCGCCTCCCACCGACTGTTCTGGGCAGTATCCTACCATCTTCTCCCCGGCCCCTCGCCCTGTTGTCCTCTGACCCCTTCATCCCTCTGGCCGCTCGCCATCCCGACGGTGGCTGCGCGGATTCTGCCGGCAGTGGGGCACATCTTGACGCCTGGCCGCGCCGGCGGGCAATCTAGAGGGGAAGATTGAGGGGCGGACGCAGAATTTGGCCAATTGGGGGATGCCATTGGAAGAGCGCTTGCACCCCGACAGCTCCGATGACGCGGAGCTGGCTTTCCACTGGCATCGGTATCAAGCCGCGGCGGCGCAGCTGGCCGGCCGCGATGTGCTGGACGTGGGCAGTGGCGAAGGATATGGCGCAGCGGTGCTGGCGCGCACGGCACGCTCGGTGGCGGCCGTCGACGTGGATGCGCCGTCCATTGAGCGGGCGCGTGGGCGCTACCCGGACGACTCCCTGAAGTTTTTCGCCGCCTCGGCGGCCGCCCTGCCCTTTGCTGACGCCTCCTTTGACGCCGTGGTGGCGTTTGAGCTGCTGGAGCACCTGCCGCGCTCGGATCACGCGGCCGCCCTGTCGGAGTGGAAGCGCGTGCTGAGGCCGGGCGGCGTGGTGCTGGTGTCCACCCCCGATCGCGAGCGCATGCGAGAATTTCCCGCGAACCCGTTTCATGTGGGCGAACTGTCCGCGCCGGAGCTCGAGCAGCTGCTGGCCCAGCACTTCGCCCACGCTCAGGTTTACTTCCAGGAGCTCAGCGCGGGCAGCGTGATATGGAACCCCCAGTCGAAACGCGCGGGCGGCACTCCCATGACCGGCTTCGGCCTGGCGTGGGGGGAGGCAGGGGCGCTGCCCGCGCCCGTGGGGCACACGACCCATCTGAGCCTGGTGGCGGTGGCCGCTGACAGCGCGCCCGCTGCGGCGGCCATCGCGCTTGAGGGCTTTTTGGCCGAGTCGGAGCGGCGGCTGCTGTCTCGGCTGTGGGCCCGGGTGGACCAGCTGGCCGCGGCATCCGCCGCCGCCGAGCGTGCGGCGGCATGGGCCACCGAGGAGAGCCAGGCGCTTTGGCAGCAGAATCGCCTCCTGGCCGATGAGGCGCTCGCCGCCTCCAAGCAGGTGGCCGCGCTGCAGGAGGAGCTGGCACGGCTGGAAGGAGAGCGCGGCGACTGGCAGCGCGAACACGAGGAGCTTGGGCGCGTGTCGGCCCGCCTCGCCATCATTGAAGCCTCCCGCGGCTGGCGCCTGGTCAGCCGCTACTGGCGGGTGCTGGACGAGGGCCGTGGGGTGGCCCCGGCGCTGAAGCTGGCGCGCCGCGTGGTGCTGGGGAGGCGCCGCACGAGTGTGCCGCCCCCGGGCGGCCCGCCGAAACCCGGAGAGTCCTCGTGAGCCGAGGCGGTGCCCTGACCATTTGGCTCTTGACCACGGAGTATCCCCCGTTTTTCGGCGGGGGCATCGGCACCTATGCGGCGCTTACGGTGGCGGGGTGGCTGGGCGAGGGGCATCGCGTGCGGGTTTTCCTCTGCGATGAGCGGGTGGTGGGGCCGGCGCTGGCCATCGATGAGTCCGAAGATCGGCTGGCCGTGGTGCGCTTTGGGCCGGACTACGGCTCGCCGCCGGTGCGGGCGCTTTCGGGGCCCGCCGCGGCGAGCTTTCAATATGCCGACGCGGTGCGCGAGTGCATCGAGCGCGTGGGCGCGCCGGACATCGTGGAAACCCAAGACTTCAACGCCATCGGGTACTTTCTCTTGATGCGGAAGCGCGCTCTGGACGACGCGCTGCAGGCGTTTCCCATCGTGGTCACCGCCCACAACCCCAACTTTGCCCTGGACCACTACGAGGATCGGGCTGGCTATCTGCTGCCCCGCTACTGGACCGGGTGGATGGAGCGGGCTGCGCTGGCGGCGGCCGACCAGGTGATATTTCCAAGCGAGTACCTCCGGGCGGCCATCAAGCCCCCGGCGCCCGCCACCGTGCTGAGGAACCCGATGCCGCTGCCGCCGGCCGGGCCGCCGCCGCGCCGGCGCGACCGTGTGCTCGCGGTGGGCCGCTTGCAGCTGTTCAAGGGAACACTGGAGCTGGTCGAGGGCATGGCCCGGCTGTGGAGCCGAGGGGAGACGGCGTCGCTGGAGCTGTTGGGCGGCGACAACTTCTATGTGGCCCGCGGGGAGCAGATGGGTGCCTATCTTGGCCGCCGCTATGCCGGCCACATCGCCGCCGGGCGCCTTATCCTGTCGGGCGCCCAGCCGCCCGCTGCGGTCGCCGAGCGCATGCGCGCCGCAGGGGTGGTGGCGGTGTGCTCGCGCTTTGACAACTTGCCGTACACGGCGCTGGAGGCGATGGCGCATGGGCGGGTGCTGGTGGCGTCGAATGCGGGGGGCCAGCGCGAGCTGCTGAATCATGGGGACAATGGCTGGCTCGTGGAAGGACAGGACCCCGGCGCCATTGCGGACGGGCTGGAGGCGGCGCTGGCCCTCTCGGACGCGGACTGGGACCGCATCGGCGAGCGGGCGCGGGACACCATTCGGCAGCACTTGGACCCCGCGTCCATTGCCAGGGAGAAGTCGGCGCTATTTCAGCGCTGGGTGCAGCAGCATCGGGAGGCTGCACCGCGCCGGCTGTACCCGTTTGTCGAGCCGGTGCCGGCCGCGCCGCGAAGCGCGGCCCCGGCTCTCCGGCTGTCGGTGGTCATCCCGTACTTCAATATGGGCGCCTATGTCGAAGAGTGCCTGGCCAGCGCGTACGCCTCGGCCGCCAAACCCGATGAAGTCGTGCTGGTGGACGACGGCAGCACCGAGCCCCTGAGCATTGCGAGGCTGTACCAGCTGGAGCAGGACCCCAGGTGGGAGGGCCTCCGGGTGGTGCGCGGCCGCAATCGGGGGCTCGCGGGCGCCCGCAACCGCGGCGCCGAGGCGGCGCGGGGCCAATATCTAGCGTTTCTCGATCCCGACGACGCGGTGGAGCGGGGATATTGGGCGGCGGCGCTCCGCATTTTAGACGCCTATGACAATGTGAGCCTGGTGGGCGCGTGGGCCCAGTTCTTCGGCCGCACCGAAGAGGTGTGGCCCGCGTGGAATCCGGAGCTCCCTTATCTTCTGTACCACAACACGCTCCACTCCAGCTGCCTGGTGGTGCGCCGCGACCACTTTCTCGCGCACGGCCAAAATGACCCCCGCTTCGTCTATGGGCTGGAGGATTGGGAGTCGGTCGTGCGCATGGTGGGGGCGGGTCTAGGGGGGGTGGCTATCCCGGCGGTCCTGACGCGGTACCGGGTGCGCGCCGACTCCATGGCCCGCGCGCTCAACCCGGAAAGCTTGCTGTTTCTCTATGAAGTGCTGCTGGACAAGCACCCCGAGCTGGTGGCGCGGTGGAGCGGGCCTTTGGCTGGCCTCTTAAACTCCAACGGGCCGCAGTATCTGGCCGCCACCCCCTTGATTGCCACGGCGCAGCAGCCGCCGTACAGCGGCTGACGATGGAGACGAAGGACCCGATGAGGGAGACGAGGGAGAGGCAGGCGCAGCCGGCGGAGAGGGCCGCGCCCACCAGTGCCCCGAAAGCGCTCTCCCTCTCGATCGTGGTGGTGAGCTGGAATGGGGGGGCGCTGGTGCCCGATCTTTTGGCCGCCATCAATGCCCAGACCCTGCCGGCGCTGCAGCTGGTGTGGGTGGACAATGCCAGCACGGACGACAGTGTGGCCCAGCTGCGCGCCTGGCGGCCGCGCCCGGGCATTGCCGTGGCGGAGGTGCTGCTGCCCGAGAATCGTGGGGTGGCGGGCGGCCGGGTGGCCGGCATTCAGGCCGCGAGCGGCTCGGCCTTAGGATTTTTGGACGTCGACAGTGTGCCGGCGCCGACCTGGGGCGAAGAGGCGCTCCGCTGCCTGGCCGCGCGGCCGCGGGTGGGGGTGCTGGCTTCGTGGGTGCTGCTGCCGGACGGGCGCCTAAATGGCTTCGGCGCTCGGCTGGACACATGGGGGCACGGGCGCGATGACGGCTATGGGGCCATGCCCGGCTCACCCGCAGCGCCCGCGCCCACCGCCGGCCCCACGGGCTACGCCATGGGCTGCGGCATGGTGGTGCGGGCGGCGGTGGCCCACGCACTGGAGTTGGACCCCACCCCCATCAAGTGGCACGATGACTCCGAGGTGGCGCTGCAGGCCCAGGCCCTGGGCTACGCGGTGTGGCGCGAGCCGTCACTGGTGGTGGTGCACCACAAGGGCCAGTCGGATGCCGCGCTCGCGCGCGGGGAGGGCCCTCGCCCGCGCGGGGGCGAGCGCTTGTACCTGGCGGAGCGCGCCCGGGCGCGCCTGCTGCTGAAGTATGCGCCGTGGCCGCTGGTGGCGGCCAACGGGCTCCGTGATGCGTGGACCGCGGCTCGAAGCATCCGGCAGCCGGAGGTGGCGTGGGCGCTTATTCGGGCCCACGGCTGGAACGCTCTGCATGCGAAGTCTGCGCTCGAGTACCGCCAGCGGTGGGCCAGCGCAGTCGGGTGGACGCTCGGGGGCCCCGGCGGCGGCGATACCGGCAAGGGGGCCGCCAAGAGCGATGCCGGCCGCGAGCGCGAGCCGTAATCAGGAGCGCCGCCCGCGAGACCATATTGAGGAAGCAGGGTGCCAGCGCCAGTGAGCAATATGAACGACCCGCACGACACCCAGGGCGCGGGGGCCGCGATCGGCCCCCCGGCAGTGAGCGAAGCCGCTAGTCTCCATGCGCCGGGCGCGGAGGACACGGTCACGGTCATTGTCCCGTGCTACAACCAGGGCATGTTTCTGCGCGAGTGCCTGGCGTCGGTGGCGGCCCAGGACTATCCGGCCATCGAGACCGTGGTGGTGGACGACGGATCGGATTCGGCCACCAAGGCGGACATCGCGGCGGCGGCCGGTGAGTTCCGCTTTCGGCTGGTCACGCAGGACAACCGCGGCTTGTCGGCGGCCCGCAATGCGGGCCTGGCCGCAGCCCAGAGCCGATTCGTCCTGCCGCTGGATGCGGACAACCGGCTCGCCCCGGATGCCGTGCGGCGGATGGTGGCGCTGTTTTGGGAGCGCCACCGGGACGATGCCCGGGTCGCCTACGTGTATCAGGACAAAGTGTGGTTTGGGGCCGAGGATCGCTACATCCCTCACAGCGAGTACAACCTGTATGTGCTGATGCACGACAACTTCAGCGACGCCTGCGCCTTAATTGACCGCACCGCCTTGGAGCGGCACGGGCTCGCGTATGACGAGTCGATGCGGTCCGGCTACGAAGACTGGGAGCTGTTCTTGCGCATGGCCGTGCACAACCTCATCGGCGCGCGCCTGCCCGGCCGCACCTTCTTCTATCGCCGGTGGGGCTTTTCGATGGTGAACCTGGCCGACGAGCGCCGCGCCGAGCTGATTCGGTCCATCCGCCGGCGCGAGGGGGCCCTCTACTTTCCCCTGGTGGCGTCGGGCATCAAGCGGGCGTGGGCGCCGGGCGTCACGGTGCTGCTGGCCGATCCCGTGCCGCTGGCCTCCCAAACGTTTCAGGACCGCGACGCGCGGCTTTTGCGCACGGAAGCCGACATGATGGCCGCACTGCCAGCGGTGCGCGGGAAGTATTGGTGCTTGGTGGCACCGGGACAGGAGGGTGCGCTGGCGCATGACCCCGCCCTGCTGCACAAGCTCATCGGGTTTATGGAGCGCCAGCCGCACTACGCCGCCATTCGGGTGGTGCACCAGGACACGGTGGCTGTCCGCCTGATTCTGGCGCGCCGGCTGCTGGACGAGCGGCCCGAGATTGACGCGCCGACGTTTTCCGCGCTGGACCGTGCGCTGGACTTGGTGTATCCCGTGCCCAGCTGGGACCTCGACGGCCAAACGTGGCGCGCCGATGAGGAGGCGCCGGTGGAGGTGGCCGTGCCGGCTAAGCCCCGGCGGTGGGCCCGCTGGCTGAAAGACGCGGGCAAGCGGCAGGTCGCCCCGCGCATTGGGTTTGAGCGTGCCGCGGGCATCTATTTCCATCAGCGCCAGGTGCTGCTCCTGATGCGGCGGCCGCGGCGCCAGCCTGAGGCCCAAAAGCCCGCACCGGACCGCCGGCGCGGGTATCGCTTGATGGCGGAGGCGTCGCTGGAGGCCGGCCACCGGGAGGAAGCGGCGTTTCGCCACTGGATGCCTGTCCAGGCGGATGCGCTGGCGCCGCTCCGCCCACCGCCGAAGGCGGACGCCCTGCACGCATACCGGCATGCACCGGTGCCGTCCGGGGGCACGGAGCGAGGGGCACCGGCCGCGCGATTCGCCGGCCCCTCTCGGCGGGGCCGAGCCTTGATGCTGGGGTGGGACGGGCCGGCCCTGGCCGGATTGCAGCAGGAAGGCTGGGCGGTCACGGTCGCAGACTTGCGCCTGGATGCGCTGGGCCGCGTGCCGCAGGGCGCCGAGGCCCGGGACCTCGCGCTGTGGACGCCCTCCCCGTCTTATGACGGGGTCGTCGCCACCGAGGAGCTGCGAGCCCTGCTGGGATCCGAGGTGGATCGGCTGGCGCACGCGGCTATGAAGCCCAAGGCCTGGTCGGTGGGCGTGGAGGGGCCGCGCCGCCCGCCGCGCGTGCTGGTGGTGGCGCCGTGCCTCGTCACCGGCGGTGCGGACCGTGCGCTATTGGACCTGCTGCCGGTGCTGGCGACCGCTCCCTACGACGTGTATCTGGCCACGACCGAGCCATCGCCCAACGGCTGGCTCAAGTACGCGCTGCCGTACGTCCGGGAATACTGGGATTTGGGCGCGCTGGGCACCAGCGACGAGGAGCGGGTGGCGCTTTTGGCGGAGCTCACCGAGCGGTGGGGGATTGACGCGGTGTATGTGATGCACTCCCGCGTCGGCTTTGATGCGCTGCCGCGGCTCCGCCAGCAGCGCCCGGTGCCGGTGGTGGCGCAGTTTCACTTGGAGGAGCCGGTGGGCCAGGGGGGCTGGGTGTTTTACGGGCTGTCCCGCTATGCGAATCTCATCGACCGCGTGGCTACGGTGTCGCACCAGCTGGCGGAGCGCGTCGCATCGGCATACTACTTTCCCCGGGGAAAAGTTCGCGCCATCCACCTGGGTGCCGAGGTGCCAGACACGGTTCCCCCGGCGCCGGCGGCGGCCCGCCTGCAGGTGCTGTACCCCGCCCGCTTGGCCGAGCAAAAGGCGCCGCTGACTCTCCTGTCAATAGGCAAGGCGCTGAAAGGCTTGGGCGTGCCCCTCACGATTCATGTGCTGGGCGATGGGCCGCTCGGCCGCGCGCTGGCCGCCGGCGTGGAGCGCGAGCACCTGCGCCCCTGGATTGAGCTGCACGACTTTGTGCCTGCGGCCGGGATGGGTGCGTGGTACGCGCGGACGCATGCGACGCTGCTCACCAGTGCTTGGGAAGGCCTGCCGCTGGTGCTGCTGGAGTCGCTGGGCCACGGCCGGCCCGTGATTGCGCCGGACGTCGGCGCCGTGCGCGAAGTGGTGAGCCCCGCCACCGGCGTTTTGGTGTCGCGGCCGGATCGCGTTGAGGAGTATGTGGACGCGCTGGCTCGCTGGGCCGCGCAGCCCGAATCCCTCCCCAGCCTAGGATTGGCGGGGCGGCGGCTGGTGCAGGAGGAATTTGACCCGGCGCGAGCCGCGCGCGAGTACCTCCGCCTGTTCGACGAATTGTGGTAAAAAGCGAGAAACGCCTGTTTCCAGCCGTGCCAGCCATGCCCCGGCATTACCGAAACGCGGGGTTCGGCATAAATTCTGCGCCAGACAGCAGGATTTAGGGACAAGGCATGGTATTATCCCAGTCGGAAGCAGTAAACCTGCCTCCGCGTCTGCCGTGTTTCAGCAGATCCAGCGGAAAGCCTTGGGGTTCACCGCAGGTTTGCCGAACAGTGGATGAGAGCCGGCCTTACACAGGCGACTTGTCACCAGCGGATAGATGCTTGGCTCGGCGTTCAGACGGCATGAAGCGGAGACCGGGATTCTGCTGGGTGGCACGAGCCACAGACGTTGGCGGACTTTTAGGCCAATGACTTGGCTGGCCGTGTTGAACAGTCCAACAGGTCTGGTTTCATGGCAGGTTGGTTGCGGGACCGAAAAGGTCTCCATGAGGAGGGCATCTTCATAGTGCAAACCGCGAAACGGAGCAAGGTGATTACCGGCCTGACGATGGCCTCATCCTTGGCGTGGATGTCGATTTTGCCGGCGACGGCGGTCTTGGCGCACAGCGCGCCGACCGTGACCCCCGGCAGCGTCCACCTGACCGGGCCGATTCGGCCCACCAATGGCTCCGCCACGTTTACGGCCAGTGCCAGTGACCCCAATGGCACGGCCGAGTATCAGTTTTGGGTGCAGAGCCCGAACGGCCAGTGGAGTGACATGCAAAACTACTCCACGAGCAACACCTTCACGCTGGCCACCCCGTCGCAGGGCGACTACCTGGTCGTCGTCGACGTGATGGACCAGGCGCAGGTGGCCGCGGGCGATTGGAACATGGCCCAGACCACGCTGCCCGATGGCGTGTTTAACGGCTCCACCGTCTCGGTGGCGTCCAACGCCAACGGCAACGAAGTCGCGAAAGGGGCCTCGGTCACGCTGACGGCCACGTCGAGCGGCATTTTCAGCCCGCTGTATCAGTTCTGGTACCAAGACCCGAGCGGCACCTGGCACCAGAGTGGGGCCTACCAAAGCAGCAAGACGTTCACGTTCACGGCCGGGATGTCGGGCACGTACAAGTTCGTGGCGTTTGCCAAGAGCCCGGAGGCGGCGAACAACCAGCACGGGGCCTTGCAGAGCAATGTGGGCACGCAGGTGGCCTACGGCACGGCGAGCCAAGTGGTGGTGAGCCCGGCCAGCCAGACGGTGGTGGCGGACACGTCGGCCACCGGCCTGGTGACCTACACGGTGGAAGATAGCCACGGGGACCGCGTGGCCAACTTCAGCGGGACCCTGACGCTGAACGACAACAACGCGAACATGCGCATCAGCACCGGTGGCATCAACAGCGGTGACACGTATGCCGTTACCAGCGGCGTGGCCACCACGTCGTTCGCGGTGCCGACTGCGGATGCGGGCAGTGTAGTGTCCATCGTCGCTGACAACCTGACCAGCGCGGTCAGCGGCGCCGGCGGTGTCTCGGGTCAGGGCCAAGTGGCCAACATCAACTACAGCAACGCCACGGCGATGGTGACGGCCCAGACGGCGGTCGCGGCTAGCTTGATGCTCAGCAGCAACGTGTCCGGAATGTCCAACAATGCCAAGGACACCGCCATGGTGACGGTGAGCGTGGCGGACCAGGCGGGGAACCCATACACGCCTGTGAGCAACACGTACTATGCTGACCTGACGATCGCTGGCTCGGGCTCGTTCAGTGCCAGTAGCACCCAGACGTCGGAAGTGGTCCCGCTGGACAACGCGAGCAACGGTTCGGCCAGCGTGTACGTGTACACACCGCAAAATGCGTCGGGCACCGTGACGGTATCGGCCACGCCCGTTTCGGGTGACCCGCTCACGGCAGCGGCGCCGGTGTCCATCAGCCTGTATGAGGCAGGAGTGCCGACCCACCTGGCCATCACATCGAGCATGGGGGTGGCGGGCGGACTCACGTATACGACGTATACCGTGATGGTGGAAGACGCCAACGGCAACCTGATTTCCACGGGCAGCGGCTCGGGCATCAACAGCAAGCTCAGTGTGGCCGCCAACTCGGGCAACCTCGAGCTGTCGATGGGTGCGGTTCCTACGGCCCAGACCACGCACAGCCACTTGGTGGACATCCCGATCAACAACGGTGTGGGGACGTTCACCGTGGAGAATACCGCGTATCAGAGCAGCCCGGCTACGCTCACGGTGACGGACACCAACAGCAGCATCGCGTCCGCTGCCGCCACCTACACCTACAAGGTCGGGGCGCCTGGCTATGCGGAGTTCACGATCAACGACAGCACGCTGCCGCTGTCCAGCGTTACGGCGGGTGAGACCATCAGCGAGTCGGCTCAGCTGACGGACATCAACGGCAACCCGGTCGCGATGGCGAACCAGCCGATCTACTTCACCCTCAGCACGGGCGGCGTGTTGGCCCTGCCGAACAACGCCAGTGCCTCTGGTGACACCTACCGGGCGTTCACCAATAGCTCAGGCGTGGCGACCATCAATGTGACCGTGCTGTCCAGTGATGTTAACGGCAACAACGCGGACATTACCGCAGCTGGGATGCTGGGTTCAGGCAACTACAACCCGGATTTGTCAATGTCGCCGGAGATCATGGTGCGGTCTATCGGCAACTACGTGACGAGCCTCCAGACGACCTTGTCCGGTGGCACCCTTGCGGCTGGGTCTGGGCTGACCGCCACCATCACCGGAATGAACGTGGCGGACGAGGCGGTTTACGGGCCAACCTCGCCGCCGACTCCCCCTCCCCCTGCTGGGCCCAACCAGGGCGACTACATTGAGGTGACGTCCAACAACCCCAATGTGGTGGGTGTTGGTGGCGCGGGCCAAACAAGCGCGCAGCTGGAGCTGGGGCCCAACGGGGTCGCAAACCTTGGCGGCCCGGGCCCCAACGGAACCGGCTTGGTTGCCGGGTTGACCGGGACGGCAACTATCACCGTGCAGGACGTGTCCGATGGTGTGAATGGGCCCAAGCAGAAGTACACCTACACGGTGGTGCCTGGATCTGCCACGGGTCAAATTCTGGAGTACAACGGCACGGAGGTGAGCTCCCCCGCGAACGTGGTGAATCTGTCGGCGAACGCGCCCATAGAGTTGCAGGTTGTCAATGTCGACGCGGGAGGCAACCCCATTGATGTCAGCGGGACGGCCCCGCTGGCAGTTGGATTGCCCCTCGTGCCAGCCGGCGAAGGCTGGGCGACGACATCTGGCGGGGCAACGTCCACCGGGCTCGTCGTGAACATCCCGGCGGGGTCCTCCTCCGCCAACGTGTGGCTGGTGAGTAGTTCGGCCACCACGTACACCACGGGTCCATCGGCGACGTCCGGCTACGCCGTGGCGAACCTGTCGGCCGCCCAATCCGGGACCGATCCCACGGATGCGGTGAACCTCACCTGGACGGACCCGTCCTCCAGCTACACCGCGAATCTGGTGGGCTATCAGGTGTGGGCGATTCCGGTGAGTCCCTCCGGTACGCCCTTCGCGGTGCCCACAGGTGATCTCAGCGTGTCGGCGAATGCCAGTGGCTTCCTGCCATCGAGCATCTCGGCGGTGACCGTCACGGGGGGCCTGACGGAGCACGATACGTATTCGTTCAACGTGGATGCGGTGTACTCTAGCCCGAGTGCGGTGGTCAAGGGGACCCCAACGACTCCTATGACACCCTAGCGCTGACCCAATAAAGAGAGCAGCGGGAGCGCAGACGGCGATCTGCGCTCCCGCTCTGTGCGCACAGGCCCGCTTCGCGTCCAGTCGAACCCGCGTGAATGGGCGCGGACGCTGGCTAAATTGGCGAACCCCATCGCTGGAGGCCGCTTAAGGTTGTCCCTCGTAAAGGAACGATGTGGTATCGCGGCGAATCCTGCTGGTGCACCAGGCAGTTACCCCAAACCAAGCGAGGTCAAAGTCGGTAAGGCCCCTGGTGCCGGCGCCGATCAGCATTCCGGTCTACGAAGTGGGCACGCCCGCCGCAGTGGCGGCGACACAGGTGGGCATGACCGGCAGCGGCGTCGGGGTGCGCCGGACGGACGTCGTCGACGCCAGCGGGCACACCCTCTCCGTGGACGCGGCTGCCTCCGGCAGCATGCAGTGGGCTTGGGCCCGTTGGCGCGCGTGGCCCGATGTTCCTGTGAAATAAGGTTGCGCCACGGCAGGAAAAACGTTGGAGCCTGGCGAATCGTGGCCCTTCGAAATGATTGATTGCCACTCCCAGGCACCCAACAGATGAGGAGGTACGAGAGACAATGCAGCGGGATCGCAAGCGGCGCATGTGGTCAAGCCTGACGATGGCCTCTTCGCTGGCGTGGATGTCGATTTTGCCGGCGACAGCGGTCATGGCGATGACCACGCCGACCGTGACGCCCGGCAGCGTCCACTTGAGCGGGCCGATTCGGCCCACCAATGGCTCCGTCACGTTTACGGCCAGTGCCAGTGACCCCAATGGCACCGCCGAGTATCAGTTTTGGGTCGAGAGCCCGAACGGCCAGTGGACGGACATGCAAAACTACTCCACCAACAACACGTTTGCGCTGGCCACGCCGTCCCAAGGGGACTACTTGGTCGTGGTCGACGTGCTGGACCAGGCGCAGGTGGCCGCGGGGGACTGGAGCCAGGCGCAGACTACCCTGCCCGATGGGGTGTTCAACGGCTCCACCGTGTCAGTAGCGTCCAACGCCAGCGGATCCGTGTCCAAGGGCACCTTGGTCACGCTGACGGCCACGTCGAGCGGCATCTTTGACCCGCTGTATCAGTTCTGGTACCAGGAGCCCAATGGCACCTGGCACCAGAGTGGGCCCTACCAAAGCAGCAATCAATTCACGTTCACGGCCGGGATGTCGGGCACCTACAAGTTCGTGGCGTTTGCCAAGAGCCCCGAGGCGGCGAACAACCAGCACGGCGCCTTGCAGAGCAACGTCGGCACGCAGGTGGCCTACGGCACGGCGAGCCAGGTGGTGCTGACGATGGCCAGTCCGACGGTGGTGGCCAACGGCAGCGCGACGGACATGCTGACGGCCACAGTGGAAGATAGCCACGGCGACGTGGTGGCGAACTTTACCGGCACGGTGGTCGTGCAAGTGGCCAACCCGCAGGGGCACGGAGCGTTTACCTTCCTGGACAGCTCGGGCAAGACGGCGGATGGTACCCAAGTGGCGGTAGCCAATGGGCAGGGCACGGTGCTCACGAGTGCCTTGCCGATTGACGGCAACTACACCTACATCCTGCGGTCGGACAACCTGATGTCTACCAACTCCGGCCAGGGGGGCGTCGCGACTCAGAGCCAGGTGGCCAACGTGACCTACGGGTCCGCCACCGTCATGACCACCGCGCCCACTGACAACATGCTGATGCTGCAGTCGAACCTGCCCAACCTGGAGAGCAACCACGTCAGCAGTGCGACCGTGTGGGTGCAGTTGGAGGACAGCACCGGCGCGCCGTACTCGACCGCCAACGGCCAGTACGTGAATCTAACCCTGGGGGGCACGGCCAGCGGCAGCTTCTCGGCCGCCAGCAGCCAAACCACCGCGTCCATCCAGGTGCCGGCGGGTGCGAGCCAGTTTCCGGTGACCGTGTACAGCGAAAAAGGCAGCAACGGCACCCTCACGGTGCAGGCGCAGAGCGGCGACCCGTCGCAGGCGCCGCTGGTGCCAGGGTCGATCAGCATTCCCGTGTACGAAGTCGGCACCCCGGCGGCGGTGGATGTGAGCCAAGTGGGCATGACGCGGGGCGGGTACCCGGTGTACCAAGCCGACGTGGTGGATGCCAGCGGGCACACGATCTCACTGGGCCCGGCCTCGTCGGGGACCATGTCGGTGCTGGACAACTCTGCCACCGCCAACCCGTCCGCGGGCCTGGACTACTTCACCACCTCCGTCGACGGCACCGGATTCCACCTCGCGTCGTCGGCGACGGACAGCCCGGGGCTGATGAGCCTGTCATTCAGCACCGGCATGGCGGACTTTTCGGTGGCTACCGAAGAGGGTGGCAGCGGAAAGCCGCTCACCATCACGGCCACGGATCTGTCGGCGGCGCCCAATGTGTCTGGCAGCTTCACGTGGCACTTCGCGGCGCCGACGGCAGGATACGTGGGGCAGCTGCCGCGGTATGCCGGGAAAGAGCTGAGCCACACCACCGTGACGGCCGGCGCCATCACTACTTCATCCTTCCAGCTGAAGGACCAGTATCGCAATGCCGTGCAGGAAGCGGGGCAGCCCGTGTGGTTTACCCTGCAGAACAGCGGGATGGCGGCCCTGCCCAACGGGGCCAGCCAAGCGGGCGACGTGTATGAGGCGTTCACCAACGCGCAGGGCATTGCGTCTATCCCCTTGAGGGTGCTGAGCAATGCCACAGCCGACACCTTCTTTCAAGTATCGGCCTCCGGGAGTGTCGGGGGGGAGCCGGGCCACTCCTACCCCGAGTACAGCCAAAGGTTCAATGTGGTGGCCCCGTCCGACTATGCGACCGGTGTCACGCTCTCTGCCGGGTCGGCGATGCTGAACGGCGCCACCCTCACGGTGCCCGCCGGCATGCCGCTGAGCACGATTACGGCCACCCTCCAAAATGCGCTGGGCGGGCTGACGTCGGGCAACTACTATGACGAGCTGCTGTTCCAGTCCAGCAACTCCGGTATGGTGAGTGTGGGCCGCGGCGACGACCGGCAGGCGAGTCAGCTAGAGTATTCCACCGTATATGACGGCAACGCAACTTCGGGTGGAGTCTATGCGTTTGGGTCGGGGGAGTTCTCCTCAGACGGCCTTTACGCCGGCAGCGCCGGCACCGCCACCATCACGGTAACCGACGTGTCTAATGCGGCCATGCCCTCCGCCTCCTTCACCGTCAGGGTGGTGCCCGGCGCTCCCCTGCCGAACGCCCAGCTGTACTACAGCGGCGCGCCGCTGTCTGGCGGCAACAATCCGGGCAATCTGTCGTCCGGCACGGTGACGGAAATGTGGGTCAAGAACGTAGACGCCGGCGGCGACCCCATCGCGGTGAGCGGGACGACACCTCTGGAGGTGATTTTGCCCACGGTGGCCAATGGCGAGTGGGCGACGTCCTTGGGGGGCTTCGCGAGCCCCATGGCCGTGGTGAGCATCTTGCCGGGCCAGTCCAGCGCGCCGGTGTGGTTTGAAAGCACCGGATCGGTGACGTCCAGCAACATTGGCGATGCGATGGCCATGGATGCGGCGCAGCAGCTTGCGATCGCGCCGACGTCGGCGAACGCGCCGGGCGGCAGCGGTCCCTCAAGTGCCACCTACACGGTCACTGCGGACAACCTGTTTGGCGAAGCGCTGCCGGCGGGGAACCTGGTGTGGGCCAGCTGGGACGCGGCCAGCACGAGTGCGACGGCCAGTGCCAATGGGAGTGCCCTTGCCAGTGCCACTACGCAGGAAGCGGTGGGAGCCACCAGCGGACAGTTCACCATCACGGTGGTGGATGGCACACTTCCGAGCAGTGCTCAATCCGGCACCGTGACGGTGCAAGACCTGCCGACAAGCCCGGATCAGGTAAAGACGGCAACGTTCACCAACTAACCCCACCGCCCCAAGGTGCGGGGGATCGATCGATGCGGGCGAGAGATGCCGCGCGGCATCTCTCGCCCGTGCTTTCATGGTAGGTGCCAAGAGGGGCGAACGACAGGCCAAATACCGCCACTATTGGCTCTGGTGGTTTGATGAGTCTGTGGAAACCATTCCTTCGCGAGGATTTCGGCGCAAATATTGTTTGCTCGCTCAGGACATGGGCGCAGGCTATGGCATGATAGAGCGCGAATCGGGCTTAAGGAATGGCCCGAAGGCCGTGTTTCCTGCATTCCTGCCGGGGCGCATTCACGGCGCACCCAGCCCGGCTGGGCTTCCTGCCGTGGGCAGAGGGACACAGAACCGAACGAGGAGGATGTTTCTCGAGTGCAAACTACTAGAAAGCGCAAGATGGTTACTGGCCTGACGATGGCCTCATCGCTGGTGTGGATGTCGATTGTGCCGGCGGCGGCGGTCATCGCGCACAGCGCGCCGACCGTGACCCCCGGCAGCGTCCACCTGACCGGGCCGATCCGGCCCACCAATGGCTCTGCCACGTTTACGGCCAGTGCCAGTGACCCCAATGGCACGGCCGAGTATCAGTTTTGGGTCGAGAGCCCCACCGGCCAGTGGAGGGACATGCAAAACTACTCCACCAGCAACACCTTCACGCTGGCCACCCCGTCGCAGGGCGACTACCTGGTCGTCGTCGACGTGATGGACCAGGCGCAGGTGGCCGCGGGGGACTGGAGCCAGGCGCAGACTACCCTGCCCGATGGCGTGTTCAACGGCTCCACCGTCTCGGTGGCGTCCAATGCCAGCGGATCCGTATCCAAGGGCACCCCGGTCACGCTGACGGCCACGTCGAGCGGCATCTTTGACCCGCTGTATCAGTTCTGGTACCAAGACCCGAGCGGCACCTGGCACCAGAGTGGGGCGTATCAAAGCAGCAAGACGTTCACGTTCACGGCCGGAATGTCGGGCACCTACAAGTTCGTGGCGTTTGCCAAGAGCCCGGAGGCGGCGAACAACCAGCACGGAGCCTTGCAAAGCAGCGTGGGCACCCAGGTGGCCTACGGCACGGCGAGCCAAGTGGTGCTGACGCCCGCGAGCGGCTCGGTGGTGGCCAACGGCAGCGCGACGGACATGCTGACCGCCAAAGTGGAAGACAGCCACGGCGACGTGGTGGCCAACTTTAACGGCATGGTCAATGTCTCAGAGACGGTGAATGCCCAAGGCAATGGCAAGTTGTTCCCGGGATCGTCCAACAGCGGCGTCATTGCCATCAGGAACGGCACCGGCCTGATTCCGCTGGGCACGTCCGGTGACACCTCTGACGGCAACGCGGCGTACACCTTGACGTCGGACAACCTGATGTCGGCGGCGACCAGCGCAGGCGGCACGGCGGGCCAGGGCCAAGTGGCCAACGTGACCTATGGGTCGGCCACGGTGATGACCACCGCGCCCAGTGACAACAGGCTGAACCTGCAGTCGAGCCTGCCGAACCTGGAGAGCAACCAGGTCAGCAGTGCGACGGTGTGGGTGCAGCTGGAGGACAGCACCGGCGCGCCGTACACCACGACCAACGGCCAGTTGGTCCATCTGACCCTGGGCGGCACGTCCCGCGGCAGCAGCTTCTCGGCCTCCAGCAGCCAAACCTCGGCGTCCCTCCAGGTGCCGCCGGGCGCGAGCCAGTTCCCCGTGACCGTGTACAGCGCCAAAGGCTCGGCGGCCAACGGGACCATCACGGTGCAGGCGCAGAGCGGCGACCAGGCAGAGACTCCACTGGTGCCAGCGTCGATCAGCATTCCGGTGTATGAAGTGGGCACCCCGGCGGCAGTGGACGTGAGTCAAGTGGGGGCCACCGTGTCGAATGGCACCTCTCTTGCGGTGTACCAGGCCGATGTCGTGGACGCCAGCGGGCACACCATCTCCGTGGGCCCCGCCGCGGCTGGCAGCATGTCGGTGTTGGACAACTCCACAACGGTGAACTCGTCTAGCCACCTGGACTACTACACCGAGTCGGCCACCAGCGCGGGATGGCATTCTGGCTACCTTTCGGGCGGGATAGTGAGCCAGCCGTTTAGCCAGGGCGCACTGGACTTCGGGGTGCGGACCGTGAGCAGCGGCAACGGCCAGCCGGTCACGATCACGGCGACCGACCTGACGGCCGGCGTGTCGGGCAGCACCCTGTGGCACTTTGCGGCGCCGGCGGCAGTCTTGACGGAGACCCTGCCGGTTTACGCGGGCCAGCCCTTGGCCAGCGCCACGGTGACGGCCGGGGGTACGGCCACAGTTTCCGCCCAGCTGGCGGACCAGTATGGCCATGCCATGCAGGAGGCCGGGCAGCCGATTTGGTTCACCCTGAAGCAAAGTGGCATCGCCGCGCTGCCGAACGGCGCCAGCCAGTCTGGCGACACCTATGAGGCGTTCACGAACAGCCAAGGCATCGCGTCCATCCCGCTGACCGTGCTGTCGGGGACGGCAGGGGACTCCTTCGACGTCACGACCTCGGCCCTGATCGGGAACAACAGCACCTACGCGACCAGCCCGACGTACGAGGTGGTGTCGCCCAGCAACTACGCTACGAGCCTCACCCTCACCTCGGGGACGGCCGTGGAGACGGTGATCACGGGGTCCACCCTCACGGTGCCGGCCGGCATGCCGCTCGCCACCGTGACGGGGCTTTTGGCCAACGCGCTGGGCGGGCTCACCGCGGGCAACAACTACGATCAGCTGCTGTTCCATTCCAGCAACTCGGGGGTGGTGAGCGTGGGCCGCGGAACCGCTGCGGGCGCGAGCCAGCTGGAGGAGCCGAGCTCCATTTATCAGGAGTCAGCGTTTACCCCCGGCGGAACGTACACGTTTGGGCGGGGTGAGCACCTACGCGACGGCCTCTATGCCGGCAAGGCGGGCACCGCCACCATCACGGTGACCGACGTGTCCAACGCGGCGATGCCGTCAGCGTCCTTCACGGTGAAGGTGGTGCCAGGTCCGGCTCTCAAGACGCCGTGGATCGAGTACCAGGGCCAGCAGGTGAGTGCCAGCAACCCGGTGAGCCTGACGGCCAACAGCCCGGTCGAGCTGCAGGTGGTGAACGTTGACCAAGCTGGCGACCCGATTCCGGTCCCCAGCACAGGGTCGCTCTCGGTCACGCTGCCGTCGCTGCCGTCCGGGGAGCAGTGGACGAGCGTAAGCGGGGGTGCCGCGGTCACGACCGTGGCCATCCCCGCGTCGGCGTCGTCCGCCAACGTGTGGATGGTGAGTAGCGCGTCCGCCAGCGTGTCGACTGACTCGCTCGGCTACGACACGGCGTACTACCAGGCCACGGGCATCACGGCAGCAGCAGGGTCCGGCGAGGGAACTGGGTCGGAAACGAGGGGTGCCGTGGTTTCGTGGAGTCGGCCCTCCGCTGGGGCGGCGGACGTGTCGGCCTACCAAATCTGGGTGATTCCGTACGCCAATGGGGCGCCGGACTTTGCCCAAGCGTACGACGCCATCCCGAACGAGTCCAGGTCTGCCACGTCAGCTGCGGTGACGGGGCTCACGGAGACCACGCAGTACGCGTTCAACGTGGATGCTGTGACCCAGGTTGGAAGCAATGCCTCGGCGGTGGTGAAGGGGACCCCCTCGTCGCCGGCCATCCATCCGTAGCACTCGATCCGGGCACCGTTTCCTTACTCTGCAGGTGGGTGAGCGGCATTGCCGCTCGCCCACCATTGCTACTTGTGCTACTCTTGCTATCCCTGCTATCTGTTCTGGTTTTGTGGTGTCTGTTATCCCTGTTCTGTGTATCCGGGCTATCGTCGTCTTATAAAACTCGGCCACGCTAAGCGGGCCGCCAAGGGTTGGGTGGGGCCGGTGCAGCACGAGGGTGCCGCCTCACGGCCTGTCGCGATGCGCCCCACGCAGTGTGCGCAAGCAATCCCGCCAGGCCCCCGGTGCCCGACGGCGCCATCTCGCGGTGCCGGGCGCAGCCCCCTGCACTTACATGGTGAGAGCCAGTACCTACTTCAGCGGGCGGCAGGCTGTGAAAGGGGGGCCGCGGCTTGGAAGCCGCACCGGCGATGCCGCGCGCTGGTGGCGAGCTCGCGCTCGATTTGAGCCGGGGAGGGACAGCGCCCCGTGGGGTGAGGATCGCAAGCCCATTCCAATGGTGAGCGCGGGCGCGGGACTGCCGAGCGGGCCGTGCGGCCGGCACGGCCGCTGACGGTAGGGCTCTGTCCCTTGTGTGGGGGGCCAAAGAAGGAAATTTCCAGTGCAAGGGGATCCGGGGATTGCAGGAAGTGGAGTGTGGCTTGGAGAATGAATACGAGTCGATTGAGATGGAAGACAACCCCATATTCCTGCGCGCTATTTCCTAAGACTTGAGGAGGGGCTTCAATGACTCGCAGGCCCAAGCGCCAAGTGATGGCCGGCCTCACCATGGCGTCTTCGCTGGCGTGGATGTCAATTGTGCCGGCGGTGGCGGTCATCGCGCACAGCGCGCCGACCGTGACGCCCGGCAGCGTCCACTTGAGCGGGCCGATTCGGCCCACCAACGGCTCCGCTACGTTTACGGCCAGTGCCAGTGACCCGAATGGCACGGCCGAGTATCAGTTTTGGGTGGAAAGCCCCACCGGCCAGTGGAGGGACATGCAAAACTACTCCACTGGCAATACGTTCACGCTGGCCACGCCGTCGCAGGGCGACTACTTGGTCGTGGTCGACGTGCTGGACCAGGCGCAGGTGGCGGCGGGTGACTGGAGCATGGCCCAGACCACGATGCCCGATGGCGTGTTCAATGGATCCACGGTATCCGTGACCTCCAGCGCGAGCGGCTCCGTGGCCAAGGGCACGTCCATCACGCTGACAGCCACGTCGAGCGGCATCTTCAGTCCCCTGTATCAGTTCTGGTACCAAGACCCGAGCGGCGCCTGGCACCAGAGTGGGGCCTACCAAAGCAGCAAGACGTTCACGTTTACGGCCGGGATGTCGGGCCCTTACAAGTTCGTGGCGTACGCCAAGAGCCCCGAGGCCGCCAACGACCAGCACGGAGCGCTGGAGAGCAACGTCGGCAAGCAAGTGGCCTACGGCACCGCGAGCCAAGTGGTCGCGACGCCGGCCACCCAGACGGTGGTGGCCGACAAGGCGGCCACCGGGACGGTCACCTACACCGTGGAAGACCGCCATGGAGACCGAGTGGCCAACTTCAGCGGGATGCTAACCCTGACGGATAATGGCGCCGGCTTGGGCATCAGCACCGGCGGGGTGAGCGGCGACATGTATGCCGTCACCAGCGGCATCGCCAGCGTGTCCTTTGTGGTGCCGCACCACGATGCCGGCCGCGTGGTGTCGGTCGTGGCCGACCAGTTGACCACCGCGGCCACTGCGGCGGGCGGCGTCGCCGGCCAGGCACAGGTGGCCAATGTCAGCTACAGCAGCGCGACGGCCATGGTGACAGCCCAAACCGCCTACGCGTCGGCCCTGATGCTCAGCAGCAACGTGTCGGGCCTGGCCAACAATGCGCCCGACGCCGCCACCGTGACCGTGAGCATCGGAGATCAGGCGGGGCAGCCCTATACCTCCTCCCACGAATACTTCGCGGAGCTAACGCTTGCCGGATCCGGCTCCTTCAGCAGCAGCAGTGCCCAGACGACCGAGGTGGTGCCTCTCCTGCCAACCGACAACAGCACCGCGACGGCCACCGTGTTTACAGCCACCGGTGCGTCAGGGACGGTGACCGTGTCGGCCACGCCTGTCTCGGGCGACATCCTCAGCGTGCCGGCGCCGGTGTCCATTAGCCTGTATGAGGTGGGCGTGCCGTCCCACTTGGCCGTCACCTCCAGCATGGGGGTGGCCGGCGGCCTCACGTACACCACCTATACGGTGATGGTGGAAGACGCCCAGGGCCATGTCATTACCACCGGGGCGGGATCCGGCATCAACGGGGGGACGCTCACCCTCAACAGCAACTCGAACAACCTGGTGGTTTATGCGGGGGCGGCGCCAACGGGCACCCCCTCCTACTTCGGGCAGCAAACCCTGCCCAGTGTGCCCATCACCAATGGAGCCGCCGTGTTCACAGTAGAAAGCGACTACTACCAAAGCACCCCCGCCACGATTTCTCTCACGGACACCAGCTCCTTGGGGCTGCCGCCCGCCACGCTGTCGTACACGTTCACGCTGGGCCTGCCGGGCTACGCGCAGCCCGTGCTGATGGGATTCGAGTTCCCGGCCATCAACGGGCTCCCAGGCCAGCGCGAGGTGATCCAAGCCCAGCTGACCGACGTGAACAGCAGCCCGGTGGCTGAGGCTGGCCAGCCGATATGGTTCACGGTGACCGATCACGGCGGCGTGCTGGCGCTGCCCAACGGGGCCAGTGGCGTAGGCGACACGTACGAGGCGCTGACCAATGCGTCCGGCGTCGCCACCATCACGGCGTCCCTCACGCCCTCCGCCGCCTTCGGCGTGGGGGCGGGGGTGTCGGTCTCCGGCAGCTTGGGCAGCGTGGGCATCGAGAGCCCGGATTACTACGCGGTGGCGCCGTCCAACTACGCGACCCAGCTCACCACCACCCTGACGGGGGGCCGCGTGGGCGGCGGCAGCCAAATTACCGGCGAGGTTATTGGTCTCAACGCACTGGGATCGCCGGTGGCGGCCCCCACGGGCGACTCCATTGTGGTTTCGTCGTCCAACTCGGGCGTCTTGTCCTTGAATCCCTTCCGGCTGAATGCATCGGGCACCGCGAGCGTGAGCATCACGGCCGAGTCCACCGGGACCGCGACGCTCACGTTCACCGACTTGTCGAATCCCAGTGCCACGGCCACCGCGACGTACACCGTTGTGCCCGGCTCGCCGGCGCCAAACGCGCAGCTGTACTACCAGGGGCAAGTGGTGGGAGCGTTCTCAGGGGAGGGCTTCAACTATGTGTCGGTCACCTCGGGACAGGTGGATGAGCTGTGGGTGAAAAATGTCGACGGTGGAGGCAATCCCATTCCGGTTGTGGGCCAGACGCCGCTGCAGGTGGTGCTGCCGGCGGTGGCCAATGGCGCCTGGGCCACGGCGGCAGGTGGCCCCACGTCCAGCGTTGCGGTGGTGAACATCCCGCCGGGCCAGTCCAGCGCGCCAGTGTGGTTCTACGACGCGGGCGGCCCCGCCACCACCGCCCGGCTGCACCGGTCGGTGGCGATGGACGCCGCCCAAACCATCGAGTTCTTTCCGACCGCGCCTCAAGTGTCGGCGGGCACGGTGGCTGGCACGGAATATGTGACCGGCTACACCCTCTATGGCCAGCTGGTGTCGTCGGGGGACCCCATCTGGCTGTCGTTTTCCAGTGGCACCACCAGCGGCGCGACCGCGTCCGGCGCGCCCACGGCCGGCCAGCTGACGCTGGGCTCCACACCCACAGCGGTGGAGGCAGGCGTGGAGGGCGAGCTGACCGCGTACGTCACAGTACCCAATACGGCATCCAACGGCCAGACGATGCGGCTGACGGCCCAGGATGCCCCAACCGGTGGGACCGAGACCGCGTCGGTCACCATTGCGGTGGGCGGTTAGTCCACGAAGGGATCAGCGGCGTGGGGCCGGACGCGTCCGGCCCCAGTGCGTTAGGCGGCCGCCTCGGCCCGTTCCGCCGGCGAAGGCTGGGTCCGGCTCATGTGCCAGCCGTGGCCCGAGTCCTTCGACAGCTGCCCAGCCCAGGGCGAGGTCGCGGACACCGCCAAGGATGTTTGGGCAGCGCGGCCGCTCCGCCTTCGAGCCGTCTCCGGCAAGGGTCAGCCTCTCCCGCAGAGCCCATGGGGCCTTTTGGCGGTGGCGCCGGGTTCTCCCGGGAGTTAGCATAAGGCGACGCAGGCTTTGCTGGCCGCAGCGCACTGTCGCCCGTGGACTTGGCCTGTGCAGCCAGCGCCGGAGGAGCTGTTGAGTGCGCCCCATGAATTCGCCGTGCAGCGGGTCCGCCAAGTGAGGGAGGGCGATTGCCATCGCAGAAGCGCCGTTTAGGCTGCTGGATTTGAGCACGCTCGCATCTCAGCCCGACTTCTTTGCGGTGATTCGGCAGTATCCCCCGGAGCTCGCGTGGCCCTTGCTGATGGACGCCAACCGCTATGACTGGCAGCAAAGCCCCGAGGAGGCGCAGCAGCTGGCGGCGCTGGCCGCGCAGCATTTCCCCGCCGATGTCGCGGCGCGGTCGCGGTGGGTGCAGTACCTGCAATCCCGCATGCTGGACCCGATTATGTTTTTGCTGTGGCAGGAGCCCTGGCAGTTTTTCGAGCAGCATGTGACGGTGGCGGGCCAAGCGGTGCTGGACCGGGTCCGGCGAGAGTACGGCCGCATGGTGGCGGTCTCTCCCCATTGGGACGCCTATCTGGCACTGCCTGGCTGCCTGCTGCAAGATGGCTGGCGGGTCAACTGCCAGACGGAGCCGCAAGTGGCGGAGTGGTGGGGACATCTGCTGCGGCAGTACCTTTCGCGCCACCTGAACCTGGAGTTTGTCCCCATGGCTCAGCAGGGCGGCGTCGTGGACCGGCTGGCGGCTGCGGTGGCCGCGGGCTGGACTGTTTACATCACGCCCGACTACAACCTGGGGCAGTCGGCTCCCGAAGCACCCATGGTGCCGTTCGTGGGAGGGCAGTTGCCTGCCACGACCGGCCCCGCGCGCATCGCCCTCGAGGGGCAGGTGCCGCTCATTGGGATGACGCTTCAGCGCACGGGGCCTTTGGCGTACACGTGGGACGTGGCGGAGCCGCTCTACTGGCCCGGAGGAGACACGCCCGCGGTGTGGGACCTGACCGAGCAAGTTTACCGCTACTTGGAGCGGCAGGTGGCCAGTGACCCTGCGCGGTGGTGGGGCTGGGTCCACCGGCGTGAGGGGGAGGGGCCCGCCTCATGACCAGCCCGCGCGCGAACCTGACCGACCTGGCGGTCGTGCTGTCCCACCTGCCGTTCTATGCGGTGCTCCGCCGCTACCCGCCCGAAGTGACGGTGCCGTTCCTTCGTCGCGCCTGCTGGCATGATGAAGTGGCCAGTGGCCGCGCCGCGGACCGGGAGGCTTGGGCGGCATCGCTGTTTGCCGAGCTGCCGGCCCAAGAGCGAGAGCAGCAGCAGCGCCGGCTGGTGGCGTATCTGTCCACGCGCATGGTGGATGTGCTGTTTGTGCGCCTGTATGGGGGATACCAGGGATTTTTGGAGCGGCACATCGCCATCGACGGCCGGGAGGCTTGGGAATCCTTAAAGCGGCAGTACGGCCGCGCGGTGCTGGTCACACCCCACTGGGGCCCGTATCTGGCCGCGCCCGGCGTGCTCCGCGCCATGGGGGAGCGGCTGGCCGTGCCGATTGACGCGGCGCTGGTGCCGCTGTGGGAGAAGCTTGGCGCGCAGCTGGGGGATGACCAGAGCCGAACCCGCTACGTCGGCATCCCTGGCCCGCCCGCCACCGCTCGCATTGCGGCCCGCCTGGCAGAGGGATACTCGGCCTTCGTCACCCCAGACTTCAACCTGGGGAGGGCCGGAGGCCTATCGGTCCCGTTCATGGGGCGCGAGCTGCCGGCCACCACTGGGCCGGCGCGGCTGGCCATTGAGGGGGGCGTGCCCGTCGTGCCCCTGCTGCTGTCCTCAGACACGCCCCTGACTTATCGGCTGGCGATGGCGGAGCCCCTCTATGTGCCCGGGGAGCCGGCCGATGTGCTGGCCCTCACGCGGCGCATCTACGCCTGGATGGATGCGGTGGTGCGGCAGGACCCCGCACTGTGGTGGGGCTGGGCCGCCTACGATCCTCGATTCCGCGGGGCGGGCGAGCGCCCCGAGCCCCGCATGTGAGAGGGCGTGCTGGCAGGCACACCACCATTTCGCCAAAGCAGCGCCACGCCTGCGGCACTCAGCCTACATCACCCCAAATTGCCCTGGAAGTGGCGGAACATTTTGTTGCACATGGGTCCAGTCGGCAAAGGAATTCGGCAGGCCGCGTCGAATTGGCCCAAGTCAGCGGCACCGCCTGGTGCCCGCCTATGCGTGGCCTGAGCAAAGCGGATCCGGGCTTGCCGCGAGGCAGGAGGCGGCGGCGCGTCGGGGCGCTTGCTTTGGATCAAGGAAAGGACGTTGCAGTCACATGAAGATGAGCCGTGTGTGGAAGCCTCTGACCCTGGCGTCCAGTTTGGTGTGGATGAGTGTGGTGCCAGCCGCAGCCGTGCTGGCGGCCGGGGGGCCGACGGTGACACCGGGGTCGGTGGCGCTCACGGCGTCGGCCACCTCGGCGCCGGTGGG
>JAJZWV010000068.1 GCA_021846505.1 Bacillota bacterium | reverse complement strand
CCTCATCAATGCGGCGGGGCCGTGGGCCGGCGAGCTCTCGCAGCTATATGGCGACCCGATCCCGCTGCAGCTGGGCGGAGGCCTGATGCTGATTTTTGCGCACCGGCGCACGCCCGTGGTGGTGAATCGGCTCGGCCCGCCCGGCGACGGCGACATTTTGGTGCCCCACCAATCCGTGGCCATCCTGGGCACCACCGATGTGCCCCAGGCGGACCCAGCTCCCCCGGCCGCCAGCCGAGGGGAGGCCCGCCGGCTCATGGACCTAGGGCGGATCCTGTTTCCCTCCATCGACGCATGGCGCGTGCTCCGGGCGTTCGCCGGCGTGCGGCCGCTCTATCAGCCACCGTCCAGCGGGGCGGCCAGCTCGCGGTGGGTCACGCGCGACTTCACCGTCATCGACCATGAAGCAACCGGCGGCCCGGCCGCGGTGCTGGCGGTGGTGGGCGGCAAATTCACCACCTTTCGCGCGATGGCCGAGCGCACCGGCGACGCGGCGGCCGCGCATCTCGGGGTGCACACGGCATCACGCACGCGCGGCATGGTGCTAGAGCCCCTCGCCCCGGAAGCCCCCCACGACGGGGAGGCGCCGGCCGTCTGCGAGTGCGAGCACGTGGGCGAGGATCGGCTGAATGCCCTCCGCCACGAGCCGCTGGGTCAGTGGCGCACGCAGACGTGGTTCGCCATGGGCCCCTGCCAAGGTACCTTCTGCGTCCACCGCGGCGCGGGCATTCGGCGCCGCGAAGTGCCGGGCGGCCAGGTGCGGGACGAAGTCGGAGCGCTGCGCGCCGAGCGCGACCGGGGCTTCCAGCCGGTGCTGTGGGGCGCCAATGCCCAGGAGTGGGCGCTCAATCGGGCGGTGCGGCGCGAGACGCTGGGTGAGCCGCTGTGAGCCCGGAGTCGGCCACGGTCGTGGGGCGGGGACCGGCCGGGCTGATGGCGGCGACCCTGCTGGCCGCCGGCGGCGTGTCAGTGCACCTGGTGGCCGCGGCCGCCGGCTCCCTGGCCCTCTGGTCGGGGCGGATGGATTTCCGGGGGTGGGATGGCGGCGAGCCGGTGGCCAACCCCTGGGAGTGGTGGGGACAGCACGGCGCCGAGCACATGGATGGGGGGGACAGCCTCGGCCGCTGGTCCCGCGTGTGGGCGCTTTGGGGGGCGCTGGCGCGGGAGCTGGGCGTGGGAGCGGCGGTGCCTGCAGCGAACCGGTGGGCCCCCACGCCCCTCGGGCACCGCCGGCCAGTGTTTTGGGCCCCGCCTTGGGAGCTGGCGCTGGAAGGCGGTCCGGCAAGCCTGTCGTCCGCCGCGGTCGTGGGCTTTACAGGCTTTCCGGACTTTGACGCCGAGCTGGCGGCGGACGGCTTTCCCGCCAGCGTGGCGGTGGACACCGCTTGGCTGCCCAAGCCGCCGGGGTGGAGCCCCTCCTGGACCGCACTCCGCTATGCCGCCTATTTCGATACGGAGCCTGGTGCGGATTGGCTGGCCCAGCAGCTGCTGGGTGCCGTAGGTCCGTTAGCACCCGAGCTGGTGGTGGTGCCGCAGGTGCTGGGGCTTGAGCACACCGGCGCCCTGTGGCGCCGCCTCGAGCGCCTCCTGGAGCGGCCGGTACGGGAGGTGGGGCTGACGCCGCCCGGCGTGGGGGGGATGCGGATCGAGCGCCGCTGGATGCGCTGGCTGCTTGCATCCGGCGTCCACCTGCACCACGGACGCGTGCAGTCGCTCTATGACGCCGGCGGCGTTTGGCTGGGCGACGGGCGGCGCGCCGGCACCGGCCCCGTGATTTTGGCTACCGGCGGCTTCCTGGGCGGCGGCCTCCACCTCGGACCCAATGGCCGCGCAGAAGACCCCGTCCTGCGTCGCACTGTGGGGCACTTGGGGGAGACAGACTCCGCAGATACTATCCTCCGATGGGGCCTCGCGATGGGGGATCCACCGGCCTGCGGCCGGCAGGTTGCGGGCTGTGACCCCGATGCCGACGGCGATGGCGGCGCCATGTGCCTCTGGACAGCCGCAAGCGCCGTGGACCGGGTGGCGCCCGAGCTGGTGGACCGCCTGCAACGCATCGGACAGGAACCCATTTCCATAATCAGTCACTTCGGCGATAATGGCGGTCGGGAGGAGGCGCTCCATGGTTGAGGCTTGGCAGTCCGATCGCCGACGCACCTTTCAGCCCGATGACGCCTGCCTCAAGTGCACCCTGTGCGTGACGGCTTGTCCCGTCTACCGGGCGGAGCCGCTATTTGCCGGGCCGAAGGCGCTGGGGCCCGAGTGGCATCGCACGCACCTAGCCAATCCAGCCGTGCCCGCCACCGCCCACGTCGACGACTGCACGTTTTGCCAGCTGTGCGAAGCCGCCTGCCCCGCCGGGGTGCCCGTGGCCCACCTCATCGCTCGCCACAAAGCCACCCGCCGCACGGGCGTGGCCAGGACGCTGCGGGACCACGTGCTGGCACGCCCGCACCTCGTGGCCCGCGCGCCGGCGCTGGCGGGCCTGTCGGGCCCGCTGGTGCCGCTTGCGGGCCTGTCGCGCCACGCGCGGCGGCCACGGGTCCAGGACTTTCGGGGATTCGGCCCCAGCCGC
Organism: Bacillota bacterium; assembly: GCA_021846505.1. Lineage (GTDB taxonomy): Bacteria > Bacillota > Sulfobacillia > Sulfobacillales > JAIMBI01 > JAJZWV01. The sequence goes on along the minus strand of JAJZWV010000068.1, from coordinate 13,522 downwards.
CGGCGCGGGGCGCGCGGCATCGTGGCGCTGTATGTCGACTGCTTTACCCGCGCCTACGACGGCCCGGCCGCGGAAGCCGCTGTGCGCCTCTTGGCCGATTGGGGCTTCGAGGTGGCGCCGGTGCCGCGGGACAGCAGCTGCTGCGGCGCCGCGGCCTATGCCGCCGGCCAGCCCGCGGCGGCCCAGCAGATCGCCGCCCAAGCGGCGAAGCGGCTCAATATTCCCGCGGCCGCCACTGCGTTGGTCACGCTGAATGCCACCTGCGATGGGACGCTGCGGGACGACTGGCAAACTTTTGGCATCCCGCTGCCGCTGCCTATCGTGCCATTCGCAGAGTTTGCCCTGAGTGAGGCGCCGGCGGCGTTTTGGGAGCAGCTGGCGCAGGCAAGTTCTTTGGTGAGCGCTCCGACCGGGAGCCTGTTCGTGCACACCACCTGCCGAGCCAAAGTCAGCCGCGGGGAGGGCACCCTGATGGCCCTGGTGCGCCGCGCGGGCGCCAGGCCCGCCGAGCGCTTGGACCTGGAGTGCTGCGGCGCGGCGGGGTCCTATGCCTTTAAGTCAGAGCACGAGGGCGTGGCGCGGCGGCTGGGATCCCTGGCCGGCCAGCAGGTGGGCGGCCGACCAGGCCGCCTGCTCGTGGACAGCGGCACCTGCGCGCTGCATCTTGGCCAGATGACCGGCCTCCAGCCGATGCATCCGGCGCGCTGGCTGGCGGAATTCTGGTGGCCGGCACCCGGCCGGGCTCCATCGGTCGGATAGGCGGGCGAACTTCCTGTGAGGTTCGACAGGTTTTCGGACTAGAGCGGTGAGCTTGCGGGGGAGGGATTTCGATGGAGCGGAGGCAGAGCGGCTCGCCCGGGCGCCTGGCCATCCCGCGCATCATTCCGGCGCTGCGCAGTGTTTCGGAGGGATGGGTGCTGCCGGATTTGCCGGCGCCGCGCTGGGTGTTTCTGCTGGGGGGCACGCTGGCCACGATTGGCGAGCCGGTCAGCCAGATGCAGCGGCGGGGCTGGACGGTGTTTGTCCATGCCGACATGCTGCGCGGGCTGGCGCCGGACCAAGAAGGCATGACGTTTTTGGCCGAGTACGCGGGTCCCGACGGCATCATCACCACGCACTCGCACACCGTGCTGGCCGCTCGCAAAGCGGGGTTTGTGACCATTCAGCGACTGTTCTTGCTGGACAGCCTGTCTATCGCGACCGGGGTGGCCCAGGCGCGGTCTGCCCGCCCCGATGCCGTGGAAGTGCTACCGGGGATTTTGCCAGAAGCCACCCACCAGGTGGTCTGCGCCCTGCCCTGCCCGGTCATCGCGGGTGGCCTCTTGAGCGAAGCCGCGCAGGTGGATCAGATGGTGGCGGCGGGGGCCGCCGGCGTGTCCACCAGCACCCCCAGGCTCTGGACCCACCAGGTGCGGGCGGCGCAGCGGGTGACCCGCTGATGCGGCGCGGCTATCGGGTCATCGACCCCACCGGGCTCCACGCGCGGCCGGCGGCAGACTTTGTGCAGGCGATGGCGGCCCTGCCGGGTGTGGTGCGCATGGAATACGGCGGGCGATCCGCCAACGCCAAAAGCATTCTGCAGGTGCTGGGGCTGGGCGTGCGTCCAGATACTCGCATCATCGTGGACTTTGACGAAGTCAGCCCAGAGGACGTGGCGGCCATGGAGACCCGCCTCGCCCGCATCCTGGAGGCAGCCGACTAAGCCGCGCCAGCCTTATCGAACGCGGAGAACCGCGATACCCAGGACCTCGAGCTACGCTCGGTCGGTGGTTGCGGCGCTCGCATCGCGCATTGGTGCGAGTGCCAGACACGCACGATCTCCCAACGATAAGCCCAGCGCTCGGGGCCAATACCGCCGAGGCATCTCATACCCGCAAGGGATGCATCAGTCCTGGCCCGCTTCTCGGCGGCTCCTGCACTAGTTCGTCGGCGACGCCGTCCCGGCTTCCGGGCATTTGCGAAACAGTCCCTTCGCCATGGCGAGGCGCTTCTCGAGGGGAAGCACCCGCAAGGCGCCTTCCGGCGTGAGATCGAGGCAGACGGGGTCTCCGTGGCGCAAGCCTCACTTGCGCCTCATTTCGGCGGGCACCAGCAGGCGAGCGTGCTCATCCAGTCGGACGGTCATCCTCACGGCACCTCCCCGTTTCATATAGCATCCACTATTTCTCGCCAGTGGGGGGCGGAAGAAAGCGGGCCGATCGCACAGACGGCCTCTTGAGCCTACGGAGGTTTGGTGGTTGTAAAAAAATTCCTCCGACCTCGGCAGGGAAATGCGGCAGGCCGTCGAAGGGGACAGGCGTCAGGTTGGAGAACACGGAGACCGCGGCCTGCGGGGTCTCCGTGTTTTTTATTTAGGGCACGCCACGCCGCGAGATCTCGTCCTCGGCAAGCCACCTGGCGCAAGCGGCGTTATGTTGCGGTGCTGCTTGCCTAGCGGCAGCAGCCAGACCGATGCCGCTGGTGGGACAGCGGCGCACTTGGCAGGGAGGCATGCGGGATGAGAGGTAAGACGGGCTGGCGCGCCACCGTCTGGGGCGAGCTGCTGGCAGAGTTTCTCGGCACCTTCGTGCTGCTGGCGTTTGGGGCCGGCGTGGTGGCCGTAGCGGTGGTGGGTCTTACAGAATCCGGGCGCACGCTCGTGATTTTCCAAGGGGCCGGCGGCTGGCTGCTCATCACCTGGGGATGGTGCATGGCGGTGGTCATGGGCATCTATGTGGCCGGCGGGGTCACCGGCGCCCACATCAACCCAGCCGTGACGTTCGCCATGGCCGTTCGCAAAGTGTTCCCGTGGCGCAAGGTGATTCCCTACTGGACCGCGCAGACCGTTGGGGCGTTTGCCGGGGCGGCGATTGTTTATGCCGACTACTACCACGCCATCAACGCGTGGAACCTGGCCCATCACGTAACCCGAGCCACTTCGGGCGGGCTCACCACGTTCAGCATCTTTGCCACGTTTCCGGCGGCGTACTACCACAGCAACATGTTTGGCCCCTTCCTGGACCAGGTCATTGCCACGTTTTTTCTGGTGCTGTTTGTCATCGCCATCACCGACAACCGCAACCTGGGCGTGCAGGGCAATGTGGGCCCCTTCATCGTCGGGCTGGCGGTCGCCGCGATTGGCATGTCGTTTGGCGTAGGATCGGGCTACGCCATCAACCCGGCGCGCGACTTCGGCCCGCGCCTGTTCACGTATCTGGCGGGCTGGGGCCAAAATGCCTTCCCGGGCCCGTTTGGCTATTGGTGGGTGCCGGTTTTGGGGCCGCTCGTGGGCGCAGGCATTGCGCCCTTTGTCTATGACTTCTTCATCGGCCACACACTGACGGCCGCGCAAGCCGACCCCGAAGACTCGGTGCGGGTGGACGCCAGCCAGCAGAGCCAAGCACAGTAGGACGGACGAGATGGACGCGATATGAAGGATGGGGAGGCGACGACATGGCGGAGGGCCAGTATGTGCTGGCGCTGGACCAAGGCACGACGAGCTCGCGCGCGATTCTGTTTGACAAGCACGCGCGCCCGGTGGCCGTGGGGCAGCGCGAGTTCCCGCAGATATATCCCCGCGCCGGGTGGGTGGAGCACGACCCGGAGCAAATCTGGGCATCCCAGTGGGGCGCGGTGGAGGACTGCCTGAAGGCAGCTCACAAGACCGGGGCGGACATTGCGGCAATAGGCATCACCAACCAGCGGGAAACCACCGTGATGTGGGACCGCGCGACCGGCCGCGCCATTGGCAGCGCCATCGTGTGGCAGTGTCGCCGCACGGCCGGCCGCTGTGACGAGTTGAAGGCCGCGGGCCATGAGTCCCTGTTCCGGGAACGCACCGGCCTGGTGATTGACGCCTACTTCTCCGGCACCAAGGTCGCCTGGATGCTGGATCACCACGAGGGCGCCCGCGTCCGCGCGGAGCGCGGCGAGCTGGCGTTTGGCACCGTGGACAGCTGGCTGATTCACAAGCTGACCGGAGGCAAGCGGCACGTGACCGACGTGTCCAACGCGTCGCGCACCCTGATGTACAACATCCACAGCCTGGATTGGGACGATGATCTGCTCAGCATTCTGAACGTGCCGAAAAGCGTGTGCCCCGAAGTCATGGACTCGTCCGGGGTGGCGGGCGAGACCGACCCCTCGTGGCTTGGGCGGCCCATTCCCATCGCGGGGATTGCCGGCGACCAGCAGGCGGCCCTGTTTGGCCAAGCCTGCCTGGAGCCGGGCATGGCTAAAAACACGTACGGCACCGGCAGCTTCGTTCTGATGAACACGGGGGCGGAGCCGGTGGCCTCCCGCCACGGGCTCGTCACCACGATTGCCTGGCGCATCGGCGGCCGGGTGTCGTATGCCCTGGAAGGCTCGATCTTTGTGACCGGGGCGGTCGTGCAGTGGCTTCGCGATGGGCTGGGCATCATTGGGCGGGCAGAAGAGACGGAGGCGCTGGCTCTCTCGGTGCCGGACACCGACGGCGTGTACCTGGTGCCGGCCTTCGTGGGCTTGGGCGCCCCCTACTGGGACAGCTACGCCCGCGGCACCCTCGTGGGCCTCACCCGCGGCACCGGGCGGAGCCATCTGGCGCGCGCCGCGCTGGAGTCCATCGCCTTTCAGAGCCGCGATGTGCTGGATGCCATGGCCAAGGACAGCGGACGCACGCTGGAAACCCTTAGGGTGGATGGCGGCGCGATCGCGAATCAGTTCCTGGCCCAGTTCCAGGCGGACATCCTGGGGGTCACTGTGGAGCGGCCCGCGGTAACGGAAACCACCGCCCTGGGGGCCGCATTTCTGGCGGGCCTGGCGGTGGGCTACTGGCCCGACCAGCGTGTCATCCAGTCCACGTGGAGCCGAGAAGCGCTGTTCACGCCGGCCCTATCCGCAGAGGAGCGCGACCAGCGCCACAGCCGCTGGCAGGAGGCGGTGGAGCGATCGCGCGGCTGGGCGCCCAAAGACTAATCCCCCCATTCGCACCACGGGCGCGGCGGAGCTTCCGCCGCGCCGGGGATGCGAATCCGCCGTTCCCAGGTGTGGGCGGATGGGGCTGCAACGGAAGGAGCCGCGACGGAGATGAAGAAAGTAGTGAACCGCGTCGAGGACGTGGTGGACGAGGCGCTGGAAGGTTTTGTGGCAGCGTTTCCGCAGTACCTTCGGCGGGTGGCGGGCACGAAGGTGCTGACGCGGGCGCGGCCGAAGGCAGAGGGCTTGGTGGGGCTGGTATCCGGCGGTGGATCCGGGCACGAGCCGGCCCACGGCGGCTATGTGGGCTATGGCATGCTGGACGCCGCGGTAGCCGGCGAAGTATTTACGTCCCCCACGCCCGACCAGGTGCTGGCCGGCATTCGGGCGGCCAGCCGCGGTGCGGGGGTGCTGCTGATTATCAAGAACTACACCGGCGACGTGATGAACTTCGAGATTGCGCAGGAAATGGCCGAGAGCGAAGGGATTGCCGTTCAGTCGGTGGTGGTGAACGACGATGTGGCCGTAGACGGCTCGCTGTACACCACCGGTCGCCGGGGGATTGCCGGCACGGTATTTGTCCACAAAGCGGCCGGAGCCGCCGCCCAGCGCGGCGCCACCCTGGATGAGGTGCGCGCGGCCGCGGAGGCCGCCATCGCCCAGGTGCGGTCCATGGGCTTTGCCATCGCGCCATGCACGGTGCCGGCGGCGGGCCAGCCCACGTTCACGCTGGGCGAGGACGAGATGGAGCTGGGCATCGGAATTCACGGCGAGCCGGGCACGGAGCGCCGGCCGGTGGCCCCGGCAGATGAGCTGGCGGACGTGATTTTGGGCCGGCTGTCCGAAGATTTGGGCCTCACGGAGGGCTGCCGGCTGGCCGCCATGGTCAACGGCATGGGCGCCACGCCGCTTCTCGAGCTGGCGATTTTGGCGCGCCGCACCCGGCAGTGGGCGGAGAGCGCCGGACACCAGCTGGAAGCCGTTTGGCTGGGCGAGTTCATGACGTCGCTGGAAATGGCGGGCGCGTCCATCAGCTTGGTGCGCCTGGACGACCCCTTGGCGGATCTGCTGGCGGCCCCCGCCGACACGCCAGCGCTGCGCCAGGGCGTGAAGCATGACTAGCACACAGTTTCGCGCGCTGTGGCTCGAGTTCCATGAGCGGGTGCGTGTAGAGCGCGACCAGCTAAACCGGCTGGACGCCGCCATCGGAGATGCGGACCACGGCACCAACCTGGATCGGGGCTTGCAAAAAGTGGCGGCTTGCGCGGCCGACACCACCGACCACCTGGCGGCCACCTGCCGCCAGGTGGGCACGGTGCTGCTGTCCACTGTGGGCGGCGCCTCGGGCGCCCTGTGGGGCAGCGCCCTGCTGCGCGCGGCTGGCGCCCTGCCCGACAGCGACACCTGCGACACAGCGGCGGCGCTTGCGGCGCTCGGCCAAGGGGTGAGCGCTATCCAGGCGCGCGGCCACGCGGAGCTGGGTGACAAAACCATGCTGGACGTGTGGCTCCCCAGCTTGGAAGATCTGGACCGCCGCCTGAGCGCGGGCGCCGCGTGTGGGGAGGCGGTGGCAGCCACGGCCGGCCGGGCGGCGGTGCTGGCCCAAGACACCGCGCCGCTCCAGGCGCGCCGGGGCCGCGCGGCCTACTTGGGGCCGCGCAGTGTCGGCCACGTGGACCCGGGCTCCGTATCCACGGCGCTGTTTTGGCAGGCGCTTGCGACTGTGCTGGCCCGCTCATGACGGGGGTGCTCTTGGTATCCCACTCGCTCCGGCTGGCGGAAGGCGCCAAAGAGCTGGTGGATGAGTTGGCGCACGGTGCTGTGCCGGTGGCCCCGGTGGGGGGAGAAGACCCCTTGGGCGTAAGCGCCGAGATGGTGCTGGAGGGTGCCCGTGCCCTGCTGGCCCAGGACCAGGTGCAGGCCGTGGTGGCGCTGGGCGACTTGGGCAGCGCCATCATCGCGCTGGAGGCGGCCATCGATTTAGGTGAGCTCGCAGGGGTGCTGTGGATTGCCGACGCGCCGTTCGTCGAAGGTGCGGTGGCGGCCGTGATGGCGGCGGCCTCCGGAGGCGGGCCGCAGGCGGTGGCTGAAGCGGCGGAGGAGGCGGCTGGCCTCAAGAAGCGCTGATTTAGCGGCGGAAGCACCGGAGAAGGTGGCGCGAGCGGCCAAGCGGCGCTCGCGCGGAAACGGAGATCACGATGGCCCAGGCTGAGCCGAGAGCGCGGATGGATGCCGAGGCCGCAGATCCGGAGCGCCAGGGCTTGGCTCTGGCCCGGGCGGCCGATGAGGTGGCGGCGTCGTGGGCGGCACTGGCCCAAGGGGCGCCAATCATTTGGGAGGATGCCGTGGGCGTGCCCATCCGCGCCGGGACCGCCGACGCCGGGCGCGAGCCCTCTCACCTGTGGTCGGCTGTTCCGATCCTGGCGCCGGATGGCCCCGCCGGCGCCGTGCGCTGTCAACGCCGCCCCCTCACCGAGGGGCCCCCGGTTCCCGAGCCAGCCCTGGCGGAGCGCACGGCCGCCGTGGCCGCCGCGCTCGGGTTTTGGGGTCGAGATGAGGCACACAAGCGGGGTGAATCCATTCGCCGCGGCCTCCAGGACGCATCCTGGCCGCTCTCGGCATTCTGCCGGCGCTGGGGGGAACCCTGCGACGCCGCTGGCGACGTCCTGCTGCTCCGCTTTGACGTCGGCCGCGACCCCAAAGTGCGCGAGGCCGAAGCGCTGCGCCGCTTCTTAGTCCCCCGCCTCTGGCGCTATGCGCCGGACTTTCCGCTGGTCATGCAGGTGGATGGCGGACTGGGCGCGGTGCTGCCGGTGGGAGCCCCGGCCGGGTCGGCCGGCACGCTGCAGTCCTGGCACCAGGGGTGGCTCAGGCGGGGCGGCACCGCCCGACTCGCCATTGTCCGCCTGGAGGCTGCCGCCAAAAGCGCGGTTGCCGAGGTGTGGGCCCGAACCGATGCCATCCTTCAGCTGGCCCGGCGGCGGGGCGATGCCGGACTAGTGGCCGAGGAGGCGGGCGACTTGCTGAGCCAGCTGCTGCTGGCGGAGCCGGTGGCGGCGCTGGAGCGGTTTCGGGCCACCGTGCTCGGCGAGCTCCTCGCGCCGCGCCACCGAGAGCTGCTGGAGACGCTAGCGGTGTACCTGGACGCGGGGCGCTCGCCGCGAGACGCAGCCCAGCGGCTCCACGTGCATCCCAACACCCTGCGCTATCGCCTGCACCGCGCCGAAAAGCTTTTGGGTGGATCCATCGGCGACACGGGAGAAATGGCCGCCTTGTTTGTGGCGCTCCAGGCACAGATGGTGCTGGGCGGGCTCCCCGCCCGGGCGCCCCGCCCCGGGCGCGGCACCCCCAAGGCACCGCCGCCCACGCCGCGCTGATGCGGCGAGCAGCGTTCCCATGCACCATGGAAGAGCGCGGCGCTCTGGCGCCGCGCTCTTCGCTTGGCCCGCTGGACCCTCAGCGGTTCGGGTGAATGATCACCTTGGTGTAGCCTTCCACCCGCTGGTCGAACTTCTCATAGGCTTCTGGCGCCTGCTCGATCCCGATTTCGTGCGACACCACGAAGCTGGGGCGAGCCTTGCCCTCGATAATGAGGTCGCGCAAGCCCCGGTTGTAGTGCTTGACGTTGCACTGCCCCGTGCCCAGGCTGAGGCCTTTTTCAAACAGCCGGCCGAACGGCAGCATGAGGTAGCCCTCGCGCGCATGCGGGTCGGGCCCGCCGGGGTCGCTGGGCACGTACAGGCCCGGGATGCCGAGGCCTCCAGTTGACCGAGTGACTCGCACCAAGTCCTCCAGGACCCGGTTCGGCACTTCGTGGTCGCCCTGCATCGCCTGGTAGCCCACGGCGTCGACGGCACGGTCGACGCCTCGGCCGCTCCGCCGGTCCATGATTTGCTCCACCGGGTCGCCTTCGGAGAAGTCGATGGGCATGGCGCCAATGGCCTTGGCTTTGCTGAGGCGCTCGGGAACGCGGTCCACCGAGTACACTTCGGACGCGCCGCGCAGCAAGGCGCTGTAGGCGGCCATCAAGCCGACCGGCCCCGCGCCAAACACGGCCACGGCGTCGCCGGGCTCAAAGCCGGACAGCGTGACTCCATGCCACCCCGTCGGGAAGATGTCGGCCAACAGCGCGAAGTCGGTCTCATGCTCGCCTCCCGCTGGCAGCGCCAGGCAGTTGAAGTCGGCGAACGGCACCCGCAGCAGCTCCGCCTGACCCCCAGGATACGGGCCCATGGCCACATACCCGTACGCGCCGCCGGCAAATCCGGGGTTCACCTCGGTGCAAAAGGCGGTGCGGCCCCGCTCACAGTTGGGGCAGTGCCCGCAAGCCACGTTGAACGGCATCACCACCCGGTCACCGGCGCGGAGACGGGTGACGCCCGCACCCACTTCCTCCACGACGCCCATGTTCTCATGCCCAAACACAATGCCCCGCTCCGCCGCCGTCCGCCCCTCGTACATGTGCAGGTCAGATCCGCAGATGCAGGTGGACGTGATGCGAACAATGGCGTCATTGGGATGCTCCAGCACGGGATCCGGCACCTCTTGCACGGAAACACGAAACGGCTCCTGATAAACCACGGCCTTCATCAAGACGCCTCCTTGTATATCTCATCCCTCTGTCGCTTCGTCGCGTTGTCTTTGGCGCCCTCACGTTTGGCGGCCGGGCGCGGGCCCGCTCCCACGGCCCCCTGCCCCGCGGGCCGCTTCGGCCGAATCGTGACCGCCAGCCGGAGGAACCTCATGATGTGGCATCGGGAACGGGGAAAGGCCCAAACTGGAAAACTTTGTGTAATACACCAGAAGTGCTGCCGCGGCTGGTGCACCGCAACAAGTGCCCCCTGTCCCGCCGGTCTCTGGGCAGGGGGGCTGCCGTGCGTCCGGGTTGGCGGGCGTTGCCTAGGGCGCCATACTCGCAGGCGGGCTGACTCCCGCCTCGGTGCTTCGCTTCAGCTCCAGGTTGGGAATGAAGCAGGCCAGCCCAAACGCGGCCAGCGCCAGCAGGGCGGCCACCCCCAGCACATTTTTGACCGCAGCGGTAATGCCCAAGGTGATGGCGTGCACCACTTCGCTGGCGGTTTTATGCCCCGCCTGCATCACAGCGCGGTGGGCTGCATCGGTGGCTTTCGCCTCCGCGTGGCGGATAATGGCCGGCTCGGCACGCACCATGCTCGCCTTGAAAGCTGCCAGGGCCGCGCGCCGCGCCGACGCGGTGGCCGGGGGGTGGGCGGCCAGCGCCTTGGCGGCCGCCGGCAGGGAGCTTTGGGCCACTGCCGCTTGCGCCGCTGGGCTGCCCGCCACCGCTGCGGCCATCAGGGACAGCTCATGGCCCACTTGCCGGTGCACCGCGCCCGGGATGCCGCCCGGCGGGATATGCGCGCGATCCGCGGCGGTAAAGCCAGGCGTGTGAGCCAGCTGGGCATACGCCGCCGCGCTGCCCAACAGCGCCAGGCGCACCTCCCTGCTGATGTGATGAAAGCGCGCCAGAATCGCAGCCCGTGTCTGGGACTGATCCGCAATCGAGTCGGAGTTGGCTGAAAAGCTGGTGGCGGCGGCGGACACGGCTTTCGGCAGGTGGGCAGGAATCTGGGTGGACAGCGTGGTGGCGAGAATCATGCCCATCAGGGCGGCCCCCACCGCCGATCCGATTTGCCGAAAGAACATGTTGCCGCTGGAGGCCACGCCCATTTTCTGTGGCGGGACCACGTTCTGCACGGCCAGCAGATACAGGGGAAAGCCGGGCCCAATCCCAATCCCCAAAATCCCCAGCCAAATCAGGAGCGTGGTCAAGTCCAGCGTCGGCGTCAGCATGGCGTACACCACGACGAACGCGGCGGTCGCCCACAGGGCACCACCCAGCAGCACCACCTTCACCCGCCCCAAATGTTGCGCCAAGAACCCACTGAACGTGCTGCCCACCGCCACCCCCGATACCAGCGGCGTAAGGGTCAGCCCGGCGGCCAGCGGCGAAATGTTTTTGGCCATCACTAAGTAAAACGGCAGGAACAGCACGGACCCCAAGAACGAGGCGCCGAAGCACAGCGAGGCAAGCCCAGCCCTGGTGAACGTAGGGATGCGCAGCAGCGACATGTCAAACAAGGCCGCCGGCGCGCCCCGCTCCAGCAGATAAAATACGGCGAGGCCCACCAGGGCCAGCGCAAACAGCCCCAGCACCTCCGGCGAGGCCCACGCATAGGTGGTGCCGCCCCACGACAGCGCCAGCACCAGCGCGGCACACCACACAACCAGCGCCGCAAAGCCTCGGGTGTCAAACGGCTGCCGGCGCGGCACCGTGAGGTGTGGCATGTGCACCAGCAGCACATACAGCGCCACCGCACCCACCGGCATGTTGACGTAGAACACGTAGCGCCATGAGAGGCTGTCGGTCAGCAGTCCCCCCAGATACGGCCCCACCACGCTGGCCAATCCGAACACGGCGCCAAACAGGCCCTGCACGCGCCCGCGCCCGCGCGGCGGAAACATGAGGCCAATGCTGGTGGACGCCACCGCGAAAATCGCGCCCGCCCCCAACCCTTGAATCCCGCGAAACACAATCAGCTGGTACATGGTGTGTGACAGCCCCGACAGCGCCGATCCCACCAGAAACACCAGCGCGGCCCCCAGCAGCACATACTTGGGGGACACCATGTCTGCCAGTCGGCCTGCCAGCGGCAGCGCCACCGTCGCGGCCAGCAGAAAGCTGGTGGCCACCCACGCATACAAGTTGGTGTGCCCCAACTCCTGCACGATGCGCGGCAGAGCGGTGGCCACAATGGTTTGATCCAGCGCGGCCAAGAAGACGCACAGGAACACCCCCACCAAGGCCACGCGCCGCTCCTGCGGCGAAATGGCCACCCGATGATCCGCTCGATGCTCGGCGCTGGCGATAGCTATCCCTCCGTTCCGTGCGGCACCCGGCCGGCGCCGTCCCTAAAAAGCCGGCGCCACCAGCGCGGCCGCAAATACGCGGGCTACCTCGCGCGCGTACTGGCCCAAATCCAGCGGGGAGGCCGCCACGTGTTCTGTCATCAGGCGGGCAAGCAGGAGCAGGTGGAGCATTTCGGCAGTCCGCAGGAAATCCTGCGGAGGGAGTTGGCCGCCCGCGGCGATCGCCTCGAGGTGCCGCGCCAGGGCTTCGGGCACCTGGCGGGCAAACTCCGCATGACACGCGCAGATCTCTTCGTCCCAGCGGGACTCCGCCAGGCTGGCCAGCACCATGTCGGCCACCGGCGCCAGGTGCTCCAAATAGGCGCGGGCCCACGCCGTGAGCGTATCGACCAGCGGCACCGACGGATTGGGCGGCGGCAAGTCGCGGGACACGCCGCTGACCGTGTGGGCCACCATCGCCCGCACCAAGTCGCCCTTCGTGTTGAAGTGCCGAAACAGCGTCACTTCGTTCACCCCCGCCGCGGTGGCCACGGCACGCGTGGTCAGGGCGCGCGGCCCCCCTTCCCGGTAGAGCCGACGACAGGCGTCCAAAATGCGCTCCTCAGTTGCCTCTGGGTTGGCCACAAAGCATCTCCTCAAGCAAGTGTTGCTTGCTTAGTATAGTTCCTCGATCCGGCAAGTCAAGGGGGCGCAGGCCGAAAATCTGTGGCCCGGTGGTCCATGCTCGGCTACAGCATCCTCGGCCTCAGCGACCCGGAGGTCAGCGGCCAGCGGAAGGAGACATGGCACGTGGAGGGCCTCTCATTCTCGATACCGCGCTTAGCCGCCGTGCCGCTGTCCTTGAGCGATGTGGATGCGGGCTTCGCCGCACTGGCCGACCCCTGCCTCTCCGCGTGCATTCCCGACGAGCCGCCAGCAGATGCGGAGGCGCTCGGCCGTCAGTGGGCACGGTACCTCGGCGGGCCTAGGGCCGAGGACGAGCAGTGGCGGAATGCTACCGTGTGGCTCGCCGCAAACTCCCAGGTGATTGGGACCGTGCAGGCCACACTGGACACCCACAGAAGGGCCGCGGAGATTGCTTATCTCCTCTGTCCGGCCGTCTGGGGCCAGGGATAGGGGACCGAGGCGGTGCGGGGGTTGGTGCACTACCTGCTCCGCACTGCGGGAGCCGCCTCCGTCGAGGCTCGGGTCGACGTGCGCAACCGACGTTCGTGGGGCCTGCTGGAGCGGCTCGGATTTGCCCCTGCCGCAGTGATCCCCCACGCGAACTATTTCAAGGGGGCACCGAGTGATGAATACCTCTATCGGTGCTGGGCGCCGAATTCCCCTCCCTAGATGGCCAGATCGGCGGGGCCTTTCATTGGCCAAATTATGGCTCCGGGCAGCAGGACTTCCGCGCCGCTTGACGAACGTGACGTCCGAGCTTGCGGTACGAAATGCAAGTGGTCGGTCCGAGGAGTGTCGGGGTGTGGAGGCGCTGCCTTTCGAAAGGGGGATGGGAGATGTCGGCTCGCGGGGGGCCATCCGAGGTCACGGTCCGCTCAATGGCAGGCAGGAGCGGCGGCCTCTTTTTGCTCATCGTGCTGGTGGCGGCGCTGCCAGCGTTTCTGGAGGGCTTTGACAGCAATCTGTATTTCTTCGGGTCGCCGTTCATCGTGCACAACGTGCATGCCACCGCGGCCTTTCTCGGAACCATAGC
>JAJZWV010000001.1 GCA_021846505.1 Bacillota bacterium | reverse complement strand
GTCGCTGCTGCTGACGCTCGCCACGCGGCCCGTCACGGAAAGCAACGTGGTGCTCGCGCCCTCGGAAGTCATGACGCCCCGCTAGCGCGAGGGCAGTGCGGAGGCAGGAGCCGGGGCGTCCTTCCAAGGCCGCTGCGGCTCCTTTCTGCTGGGGCCAGACCGTGCTACGGGGTGGCGTCGCCGCAGTAGGTGCGCACCTCCACTTGGTGGCCGTCGGGATCGCGGACATAGACCGAGAGCCCGTCGCCCTTCGCCCCCCAGCGGTGGGTGGGCTCCCCATGCGCCACGCCCGCAGCATCTAAGGCCGCCACCATCTCCTGCGCCGACACGTCCACCTCCACACAGAGGTGGTTGGGGCCGGGCCCGGGGGTGCTGCTCACAAAGAAATCCACCAGCAGCGAGCCCAGGCGCGCCGAAGGAAACCTTACCTGCCCCGCCCGATACGCCTCCACGCGCTCGGGATCCAGGCCCAGTACGCCGGCGTAAAACGCCAGCGCCCGGTCCGCATCGGCCACCTCCAGCACCACGTGGTCCAGCGCGATGGCCTTCAAGCCTCTCCCCCCTCGGCTGAATTATGGGCAAGCGGGGGCCGCATCGTCTATCGTGCTCGCCACTCGCCTCGGGGGTTGGCGCCAGATGCGCGCACCCGGCCCGCAGTGGCTGGCCGCCGTGCCGCCCCGGGGCCGATCAGGCTATACTTAGACGGTTAGACAGCCAGGGTCCAGAAGGGGAGAGTCATGGCCGAAGCTGGTCGGGTATTACCCATCGATATCGAAGCGGAGATGCGGCGCTCCTACATCGACTACGCGATGAGCGTCATCGTCAGCCGGGCGCTGCCGGACGTCCGCGACGGACTGAAGCCCGTGCACCGCCGCATCCTGTATGCCATGCACGAGCTGTCCAACACGCCTACACAGCCCCACAAGAAGTCGGCTCGTGTGGTCGGCGAAGTGTTAGGCAAGTACCACCCGCACGGCGAGCCGGCGGTGTATGACGCCATGGTCCGGCTGGCGCAAGATTTTTCCTGCCGCTACATGCTCGTGGATGGCCACGGCAACTTTGGCTCGCTGGACGGAGATCCGCCCGCCGCCATGCGCTACACCGAGGTGCGCATGTCGCGGCTGGCCATGGAGATGCTGGCGGACATCGGCAAGGATACGGTGCCGTTCCAGCCCAACTTTGACGAGGAATTTCAGGAGCCGCTGGTCCTGCCCGCGCGCTTGCCCAACCTCCTGGTGAACGGCACGTCAGGCATCGCCGTGGGCATGGCCACCAACATCCCGCCCCACAACCTGACGGAGGTGGCCAACGCCACCATCCACCTAATAGGCAATCCCGAAGCCACGTCGGAAGACTTGCTGCGCCTGGTCCCAGGGCCCGACTTCCCCACCGGCGGCTTGATTCTGGGCCGAGAGGGCATTCGGCAGGCGTACACCACCGGGCGCGGCATCATCACCATGCGAGGGGTGGCGGCCACCGAGGAAGGCCATTCGGGCCGCCTGCGCATTGCCATCACCGAAATCCCGTACCAGGTCAACAAGGCGCGCCTCTTAGAGCGCATCGCCGAGTTGGTCCACGAGAAGAAGATCGAGGGCATCTCCGATCTGCGGGACGAGTCCGATCGGCACGGTGTGCGGGTGGTGCTGGAGCTGAAGCGCGACGCCAAGCCGATGGTCATTCTGAACCAGCTGTACAAGTACACCCCGCTCCAGCAAACTTTCGGGATTATCATGCTGGCGCTGGTGAACGGCCGGCCGGTGGTGCTGACGCTCGCCGAAATGCTGCAGGAATTCATCCGGCACCGCGAAGTGGTCATCACGCGGCGCACCCAATTTGACCTAGACAAAGCCGAAGCCCGCGCCCACATCTTGGAGGGGCTCCGCATCGCGCTGGAGCACCTGGACGAAGTGATTGCGCTCATCCGCGCGTCCGCCAGCCCAGAGGCCGCCCGCACTGGGCTGGAAGAGCGCTTCGGCCTGTCGGAGCGCCAGGCGCAGGCCATTTTGGACATGCGCCTGCAGCGGCTGACCGCGCTGGAGCGGGACAAGATCGAGGCGGAGTACCAGGAGGTGGCGGCAGAAATCGCCCACCTGCGCGCGATTCTAGCCGACCCCCAGCTGGTGCGCGACATCGTCAAAGCCGAGCTCGTTCAAGTGCGCGACCAGTTTGGGGACGCCCGCCGCACCCAGATTGTGGCGGCCGCCAAAAGCATCGCCGACGAAGACTTGATTCCCGAGCAGGCGATGGTGGTCACGATGACGCACCGGGGCTACATCAAGCGGCAGCCGGTGGCCACCTACAAAGCCCAGCACCGCGGGGGTCGGGGCATCAGCGGGGGCAGCGTGCGCGAGGACGACTTTTTGGCGCATCTGTTCACCGCCTCGACGCATGACTACTTGTGCTTCTTCACCAACAAGGGCCGCGCCTACCGGGTGAAGGTGCACGAGGTGCCCGAAGCGTCGCGGCAAGCCAAAGGCACGGCGGTGGTGAACCTCTTGCCGCTGGATGCCGCCGAGCGCATCGCGGCGGTGCAGGTGCTGCCGCGCGATGCCACCGAAGGATTCTGGGTGTTTGCCACCAAGCGCGGGGTGGTTAAGCGCACGCCGCTGGAGGCGTATCGCTCGTGGCGCGGCGCCGGCTTGATTGCCATCAGCTTGGATGCCGATGACGAGCTGATTGCCGTGGCCTCCGGTGCCGAGGTGGGCGACATCCTGCTGGGCACCACCCAGGGCAACGTCATTCGGTTCAAGATCGAGGACGTGCGGCCCATGGGCCGGCAGGCGCGCGGCGTGCGGGGCATTCGGCTGCGCGCGGAAGATCGGTTGGTCAGCCTAGGCTTGGACCAGGGAGCGCGCCAGCTGCTCCTGATTTCCGCCAACGGCCAAGGCAAGCGCACCCCCATCCAGCGCTTTCGGCGGACCGGGCGCGGCGGCCATGGGGTGAAGGGCATGCAGCGCACCGCCAAAACCGGCGACTTGGTGAGCATTATCCCCGTCAGGGGCGACGAGGAAATCATGCTCATCTCCGCCGAGGGCACCATGATTCGCACCCCGGTGGGAAGCATTTCGGTTCAAGGGCGCACGTCCCAGGGCGTGTCGGTTATGCGGCTCGGCGGCCGCCAGTCCGTGGCGGCGGTGGCGCTGATTCGGAGCGAGCCGGACGACGTCGAGGGCTAGCGCGGCGCATTTAGATTGATGCGGCCACGGCCGATGCGTGGACCGCTACAGGAGGCAGAGACGATGGCGACCGATACACAGCGACACCAGGGCACCGCCGGCGTGAAGATTGGCTTGGCGGAGATGCTGAAGGGCGGCGTCATTATGGACGTCACCACCCCGGAGCAGGCCCAAATTGCGGAGCAGGCCGGTGCCGTGGCGGTCATGGCGTTAGAGCGCGTGCCGGCGGACATTCGTGCCGCCGGCGGCGTGGCCCGAATGGCCGACCCTGGCATCGTGAAAGCCATCAATGCGGCCGTCGAGATTCCCGTGATGGCCAAGGCGCGCATTGGGCACTTCGTGGAGGCCCAGGTGCTGCAGGCGCTTGAGGTGGACTACATCGACGAAAGCGAAGTGCTGACCCCGGCCGATGAGCAGTACCACATCGACAAGTGGGACTTCAACGTGCCGTTTGTGTGTGGTGCGCGCAACTTGGGCGAAGCGCTGCGGCGCATTGCCGAAGGCGCGGCGATGATTCGCACCAAGGGCGAGCCCGGGACCGGCAATGTGGTGGAGGCGGTGCGGCACCTGCGGACCGTGCTGGGCGAGATTCGGCGCGTCACCGCCGCCCCCTCCGAGGAGCTGGGCACGCTCGCCAAGGAGTTTGGGGCGCCGCTGGAGCTGGTGCGCCGCGTCAAGGAGATGGGCCGCCTGCCGGTGGTGCACTTCGTGGCCGGCGGCATCGCCACCCCCGCCGATGCCGCCCTCATGATGCAGCTGGGCGCCGACGGCATTTTCGTGGGCTCGGGGATTTTCAAGTCGCAGAACCCAGCGGCGATGGCCCGCGCCATTGTGCGCGCCACGCTGCACTACAACGACCCGGCCATCATCGCTGAAGTGTCGGAAAGCCTGGGCCAGGCAATGCCCGGCTTAGAGATGTCGACGCTGGCGCAGAGTGACCGGATGCAGGAGCGCGGCTGGTAGGTGCGCATCGGCGTATTGGCCATCCAGGGTGACGTGCGGGAGCACCGCCGTCACTTGGAGCGGCTGGGCATAGACGCCCCGGAGGTGCGGGCGCCGCAGCATCTTGACGGGCTCGCAGGACTCATCATGCCGGGCGGCGAAAGCAGCACCATTGGCATGCTGATGTCCGAAAGCGGCTTGTTGGACGCGCTGGGCCAGCGCATTCGCGCAGGTTTTCCGGTTTACGGCACCTGCGCCGGCATGATTCTCCTGGCCAACCGGGTGGAGGGCGCCCGCGGGCCCTTCCCGGCATGGCTGGCCGGCCTGGACATCACCGTGGCCCGCAACGCCTACGGGCGGCAGGTGCAATCCTTTGAAGCCGACATCCCGGTGGCAGAACTGGGTCCCGAGCCGGTGCGCGTGGTGTTTATCCGCGCGCCTAAAGTGCTGTCCCACGGTCCAGGCGTGCGCGTGCTGGGATCCCTGGACGGCGAGCCCGTGCTGGTGGAGCAGGGGGCGCTGTTGGCCAGCAGCTTTCATCCTGAGCTGACCGATGACCTGCGCATTCACCGCTACTTCGCCGACAAGGTCCGCCAATCCCAAGAGGCCGCGGCCGTCGCCTCCGCCGGGCCCTAGACCGAAGCGCCAAGACATCTCGAAGCGGTGGACGAGGGCGGAACGGCGCTGGGGGGGCGCCGGCGAGGGCAAGACCGCTTGCCTCCAAGAAGCGCGCACCCGGTGGGGCGCCGCCGGCTTGACGCCGGCGGGCTCCTGGGAGGTGGGCCAGCGCCCGGTCCCCTATTCAGGGGTGCTCGATGCGATGGACGCAGCCCTCGTGGGATTCCTGGCCCTGCCGGATGACGAGCTGGCCGCGTGGCGGCAGCGCATCCTCAAGTGGGTCGGCGACGAAGCGCTCCTGTGGGCCCTCCCCCACCGGCGGACATTGGCAGGGCCGGCCGGCCGTGAGCCGCCGGCGGGGCAGCCAGACCTGACAGACTGGCGCCGCACGTTTCAGCAAGTGCTGTCCTGCCGAATCAGGTCCGGCCGATCCATCACGGTGTACACATTGGACAGCAGTCCCGCGCACCGCGCCTGCTCGGGCAGGTTTTTCGCCAGAGTGCGGAGGCGCTGGGCCTCGGAAATCAGCGCGCCAACCTGGTGGTCGGCCAGGAGTGCCTCCGCCCGCAGAATGTGGAGATCCCAGCTCAGGGGGCAAGTCGCGTCCCACGCATCGGGAGGCAGGTAGTGAATGCCCT
Source organism: Bacillota bacterium (assembly GCA_021846505.1). Lineage (GTDB taxonomy): Bacteria > Bacillota > Sulfobacillia > Sulfobacillales > JAIMBI01 > JAJZWV01. Next base: position 131,064 of record JAJZWV010000001.1, on the reverse strand, counting down.
CGGGGAGAATGCGCACGGCTTCGGCGTAGTCCCCCACCGGCATCAGGAGGCGGGCGGCCTCCAAGTGCCAGCCCGCAATCTGAAGCCGCTCGGCGAGGTCGGTCACCAGGTCGCCCGCGTGGCGGTACGGCGCAATCAGGCGGTGCAGTTGGGGGCCGGCGGCCGCCGTGGCCGCCAACGCCCGCGCCGCCGCTAAATGCATCGCCTGGCGGCGCGCCCGGGAAATTCGCCGATACACCGCCTGCTGCAGATCCGGATGCACAAAGGTCGCAGTGGCCGTGGGCGCCGCGCTGGTGTGCAGGATCCCGGCGGCCGCGAGCTTCATCAAGTCGGCCTCCACGCCAGCGGCGGGGCGCCCCACGGTGGTGGGATTGGCCTCCATCTGCCGGGTCGGCTCCATGTCCGCCGTCCACTGGTGCCGCAGCCCATCGTACTGGATGCCGCCGCGCTGCCAAAGCAAATTCAGCTGCTGCCGTGCTATGCGCGGTTTGCCCCGGGATCGGTCCACCAGCACGACGGCCAACTCCTCGAGATCCCCGGCCGGTCGATGCAAGCTGTCCGCCAAGAGCTCGGACATCTCGCGAGGCGACAGGGGCTCCAGGCTGACGGTTCGAGCGGCGGGGTGGTGAGCCCACGCGGCCAGGGCGTCCGCCCACGCGCCGCCGCCACCGCCGCGGGCGGCGCGCCGGCCGCCACCACCAACCCGCCGCTACAGGCGCCGCACATCCGCCGCCTCCACCTGCTCCGGCAGGCTGATCCCGGCCGCCGCCAAAAACTCTACCCCCATCCGCCGCCGGCTCCGTACGCGAAGCTTGGACGCGTGGAAGCGTGCCCCGCTGGTCCAGGCCCCCCTGGTTGATTCCATGAGCGGCACGATGGTGACGCTTTCCAATACGCCGGATCCCCATTGGGCCAACTACATGAGTCTAGAACCGGTAGATAGGGTGGACGCGGATCCCGCGGCTGCCGGGATGATAGCGCCGGGCGGCCTGAAAATCGATTGCGGCAATCGGTCCACCCGGCGCGGCGAGCACAGGGCCGGGGTGGAGAGCCCCATGCAAAACACCCGCCTGGTGCAGCTCGGCAACCGCCTGCGCCAGCTCAATGGCGGCCGCCAGGCGCTCGGCGCGGGTGCGGGCCGCCCCCTGTCACCACCGGGTCAGATCCGCGGCGCCCGCATCGTCCATCACCAGCCAGGGCACGCCCCCCACCTCGTCGAGGTGCGCACCCTGGGGGACGTGAGCCGACGATCCGCCCAGGTCCAGCAACTCGGCTTCGCGGCGGTGCTGGTCGAGCCGGGCGGGGGATTCCTGGGCGGCGGCGGGCCGCTTGACCACCACCCGGCACCCATCCGGCGCGCTGGCTCGGGACACCAGGGTGCGGGAGCTTTCGTGGAGCTGCGGTCCCATCCGATAGGCCGGTCGCGCCACGGGTCCCCCCTGCCCTTCGCGCGGAAAGTCTGGGCCAGTTCTGCCCCTTTTGTCAGCCGATGGTATCCAGGTTGCGCACCAGGTGCGCGTTCTCCTCAATGAAGTTTCGCCGCGGCTCCACTTTTTCCCCCATGAGCGTGGTGAAAATCACGTCGGCATCAATGGCATCGTCCAGGCTCACCTGCAGAAACGTTCGGCGCTCGGGATCCATGGTCGTCTCCCACAGCTGCTCCGGGTTCATTTCGCCCAGGCCCTTGTAGCGCTGGATGCCCACGTTCTCCCGCCCGTACTCCTGCATGAACGCCTCCAGCGCGGCGTCGTCGTAGCAGTAGCGCTCCACCTTGCCCTTCTTCGCGCGGTACAGCGGCGGCTGAGCAATATAGACGTAGCCGCCTTCAATCAAGGGGGTCATGTAGCGATAGAAAAATGTCAGCAAAAGCGTCCGGATGTGCGCCCCGTCCACATCGGCATCGGTCATGATGACCACGCGATGGTACCGGGCTTTGGATAAATCAAACTCGCCTCCCACGCCCGTGCCAATGGCGGTGATCATAGCGCGAATTTCTTCGTTGGCAAACACCTTGTCCAGCCGCGCGCGCTCGACGTTCAAGATTTTGCCCCGCAGCGGCAAAATCGCCTGGAACATCCGATTGCGGCCCTGCTTGGCTGATCCGCCGGCGGAGTCGCCCTCCACCAGGTACAGCTCGGACTCCGCCGGGTCGCGACTGGTGCAGTCGGTCAGCTTGCCGGGGAGCGCCGCCGTCTCCAGCGCGGACTTCCGCCGCGTGAGCTCACGCGCCTTCCGGGCCGCCTCCCGGGCTCGGGCCGCATTGACCGACTTCTCCAAAATGCGCTTGGCGACTTGGGGGTTTTCCTCCATGAAGGTGGCCAGCCCATCGGCCACCACCCCCTCGGTGATGCCCCTCACTTCGGAGTTGCCCAGCTTGGTTTTGGTTTGGCCCTCAAACTGGGGATCATGCAGGGTGACCGAGATAATCGCGGTCAGCCCCTCGCGCACATCCTCGCCCGACAAGTTGCTGTCCGCCTCTTTCAAGACCCCGTTCTTGCGGGCATAGTCGTTGCAGACGCGCGTCAAGGCGGACTTGAAGCCAGCCTCGTGGCTGCCGCCCTCATGGGTGCGAATCGCGTTGGCAAAAGTAAACAGCGTCTCCGTGTAGCTGTCGTTGTACTGCAGTGCCACATCCACCATCACCTCGTCGCGTGTGGCTTTCAGGTGGATCGGCTTTGGGTGGATCACTTCGCGTGCCAGATTCAAGTACTCGACAAACGACTGCACGCCGCCTTGGTACTGGAATCGCACCGTGGAGCCGGTCGACTCATCCTCCAGCGACAGCTCCAAGCCCGCGTTCAGAAACGCCATCTCGCGCAGGCGGTTGGCAATGGTGTCAAAGTCAAACGCCACGGTTTCCGTAAAGATGGAGGCGTCGGGAAAGAAGCGCACCAAAAACCCCGTCTCCTCGGTGTCGCCAACTTGCTCCACCGGGCCTATGGGGATGCCTTCCCGATACGACTGGCGCCACCGGTGACCCTCGCGTCGCGACTCCGCCGTCAGCTGGCTCGAGAGGGCGTTCACGACCGAGAGTCCCACACCGTGGAGTCCGCCCGACACTTTGTAGCCGGTGCCGCCAAACTTTCCGCCCGCGTGCAGCATGGTCAGCGCCACTTCCAGCGTGGAAATGCCCGCGGTCGGGTGAGTGCCCACCGGGATGCCCCGCCCGTTGTCGGTCACCGACACCGAGCCGTCCGCGTGCAGCACCACCGCAGCCCGGTCACACATGCCGGCCAGCGCTTCATCGACGGCATTATCGACAATCTCATAAACAAGGTGGTGCAGCCCGCGCGGCCCGGTGGTGCCGATGTACATGCCCGGACGCTTCCGGACCGCTGTCAGCCCTTCTAAGACTTGAATTTGGCCTTCGTCGTAGACGGGCGCTTGTTGATCTCCCACACTTACCCCCTGAAAAATTGGCCCACGTCCCCTCAGCCAGGAACGCGAGCAAGAATTGGGCGCGCCCCTTCCCAGGAGTCGGCGGATGATGCGGCGCCTTTGTTAAATTATATCATGCACCTCGGACGGCCGGCGGCCGTCCAGCTGGCGCGCCAACCGGTCCCAGCGGCCAACCAGCGTGGTGCTGGCCACGGTGCTTTCGGTAATGCCTTCATCTGTCAGCAGCAGCGACCGGCGCCAGAAGGCGTCGACGGGATCCACACTGCCTTCGCTGCGGAGCCGGAGATACATCTGGCGGGTTTCGGGGGACTGGGTGAGAATGCCGCTATCCAGAATGGCCACCAGACGAGACAGCGGAACTAAGCGATTTCCACCCACATGCAAAAACATAGGTCGACTCCTTGCGGCCCCTTCGACTACGGTCAGTCTGTTCGGTCCCTGGGTGGTTCATGCAGCCGGTCGGACACGGCATGCAGCCGCTGGGACGCCTGTTGGCGAGCGGCGGCGGAGTTTTGGGCGACACCGGGCCTCACCACGGTGCGAATGCGCTGCACCTCGCCCCCGGTCAGCCGCCGATTGACCGCCGAGCGTATTTCTTCATCCAAGTAGCGCAGCTCCTGCGTCCAAACGGGGCTGGGCACTGCAATGGTGAGCACCCCATCCAGCCACCCAATGGGCCGCGTGACCCGGGCAATCTGCGGGCCGACTGCATCGGGCCACACGCGCTCCACTTCCAGCAGCAGTTCGGCTCGGTGCCACCGATACCGATCCGCCATCTCCGACAAAATCTCGTGCAGTGTTTTCATGGGCCCCCTACGGCTTCTTCGCGCACGCGGCCAGCGTCCAGCCGATAGCGCCGGGTGGCCAGCGGCAGAAACGCGCGGGCGTCGACATCCGCTACCAGCGTTTGCTGACCCCCCACCGTCACCACCTCCAGCAGCGCCTGCCGGCGCGGGCCATCCAACTCTGAAAAGACGTCATCCAACACCAGCAGCGGCCGCTGGCCGAGCTCCCTTTCGAGCAGCGCTCGCGCCGCCAGCTGCAGCGCCAGCACCAGCGTGCGCTGCTGGCCCTGGGACAGCAGCCGCGCCTCCACACCCCTGACAGCCAAGCGCACCTCATCCCGATGCGGGCCGGCGGAGGTGGCGCCGCGGATCCGATCTTTCGCCCGAGCGATTTCCAAAAGCCGCTCCAGCCCGGCGCGGTCGCTGACGGCCTCGCTCCCGCCTGGTGCCAGCTGCAGCGTGGGTGCTTCACCGGGGGCCAGCCGGTCATAAACGCTTGCGGCCAAGGGGCCAAGCTGTGCGACCAGCCACTGCCGCTGCTCCCAGCAGTACGCTCCGGCCTCTGCCAGCAGAGGCTCGAAGCCAGCCAGCACGGCGTCGGCTGCATTTTCCTTGAGCGCTCGATTGCGCTGGGCCACGGCCCGCTGATAGCGCGACAGCTGGCGGTGGTAGCGGGGAAACAGCTGCGACAGCAGTCGGTCCATAAACTCTCGCCGGCCATCGGGCGAGCCTTTGACCACCGCCAAGTCATCAGGGGAAAAGGTCACCACGGGCAGCTGGGGTCCCACAATCTGCCGCCGGGGAGGATGGAGCCACACGGTCCGGGTGGCCGCAGCCTGCAGGCCGGCGCTGTCCGCCAGCCCGGCGGACAGCCGATACCCGTCCGTGCCGAATCGGGCAAGCTCACGCTCACTTTTTGCCCGAAGTGTCTGCCGCGACAGCGCCAGCGCCGCAGCTTCCAGCACGTTGGTTTTGCCTTGGCCGTTTTTCCCCACCAGCACCGTGAGCGACGGGGACCACTCGACTTCCGCTGCTTCGATGTTGCGGAAGTTGTGGATCGCCAAGGTCTCCAGGCGCACTTACACCATCTGCCTCAGCGGCAGCACGATGTGAAAGTAGCTGGAGCCTTCCACCTCCGCCAGCCGTGCTGGCATTTCTGGGCCAGACAGATCGAGTGCCATCTTTTCGGTCTCCAGGGACTTGATGCCGTCGAGCAAGATGTGCGGGCTGAACGACAGCTCCATCGCCTGCCCCTCCCCCTCCACTTCGACCAGCTCATAGGCTTGGCCCACGTCCACCGCTTCCGACTGAATTTCCAGGGCGCCGCCGCTGTAGGAGAGCCGAATCGACCCCGCCCGGTCGCGGTGGGCAATCAAGTTGACGCGCTCGACGGCGCCCCGCAGCATGTCCGTGTTTGCCCGAATGTGCGACAGGTACTGCTCCGGCAGCACCCGCTTATAGTCGGGAAAGCGCCCCTCCAGCAGCAGAGTGACCAATGTGCCGCTGGCCGTGCGAATCTCAAGCTGGTTGCCCGCGCGGGAAAGCTGGGTCGACTCGGACCCCGCCAGCCGCGCCGCCTCGGCCAGTGCCCGCTGAGGCAGCACGAAGTCCAGCGCCGGCCCGCGGTAGTCGGGCACCGCGACCCAGGCGTGAGACAGGCGGGTGCCGTCCGTGCCCACCATGACCAGCTTCCCATCGGCCACATGCACGCTGGTGCCTTTCAGCACGGGGCGGCTTTCATCGTGGGCGGTGGCAAACACCGTTTGCCGCGCCAGCCGGGCCAGCGCACCGGGCGCCAAGTCAAATACGGCGGGCTCTTCTTCTCGCACCGGAAACTGGGGCATCTCCTGAACGGCAAAACCCTGGAGCGTGGTGCGGTTTCTGCCATAAGCCACCGTCGCGCGATGGACCGCGCTGTCTGCTTCCACCCGCACCTCCGCGGTGGGCACCCGCCCCACCAAGTCCGTCAGGGGCCCAGCGGGCAAGATAATGCCGCCGGGCTCCACCCCGCTGGCCAAAACGTCGACGGTAATCTCCGAGGTCAAGTCGGTGGCGGCCAGGCGCACGGTGCCGTGGCCATCGGCATCGCCGGCCTCACGCACCTCGATGCGGACGCCCGCCAGCGCGGGCAGCGTGTTTTGCGGGCTTACGATTCGCGTCACCTGCTGCAGGGCTCGGGCCAGCTGGGCCTGGTCGGCTACAAAACGCACACATGTCACTCCTCTGGTGGTTTCTGCAAAAAGGGTCGGATTCCAGCGATTGGAGCCTGCGCTCCTTAGATCTCTATAGTAGAGATCTAAAGCTCGTCATAGCCGTAGAGGCTGTTGATACCGGGATAAGTGCCGAAACTCCTTTCTCCGCGGCGGCTGCGGCTTGGGACAACCGGTGGAAGAGAATCCCCCGCGCAGAGGGCGGCCGTGGACAGCCGGCGGAAGGAGGAGCGGCGTGGGGACAACCGCCAACTTGTCCCCACGCCTTCCCGCGGTTGTCCCCTACTCATCCCCGGCTTATCCCCCTCTCGGATCCCAACGAACTCTACCGGCTTTTGACGCGGCGCTCGATTTCTTCCAGCACTTGCGCCAGGTGCGGATCCCGATTTTGGTCTTCGCTGATTTTTTCAAAGGCGTGCATGACCGTGGTGTGGTCGCGCCCGCCAAATTCTTCGCCGATTTTGGGCAAGCTGGCGTCGGTCAGTTGCCGCGCCAAGAACATGGCGACCTGGCGGGGAAACGCGATGGCGCGTGTGCGCCGGCGCGACTTGAAGTCATCCAGCTTCAGGTCGTAGTGGCGCGCCACTTCTTCTTGGATGGCATGGATCGTCACGGGCCGCGGGTGGTTTAGGGCCACCACGTTTTTTAGCGCTTCGTACGCCAGCTCCAGGGTGAGCGGCGACCGCTTCACCGACGCGTAGGCGATGACGCGAATCAGGGCGCCCTCCAGTTCGCGGATGTTGGTGTCCACGCGCGAGGCGATAAACTGCAGCACTTCCGCCGTGGCTGAGAGGCCGTCCAGCTGAGCCTTCTTGGCCAAAATGGCCACACGGGTCTCCATGTCGGGGGGCTGAATGTCCGACAGCATCCCCCATTCAAATCGGGAGCGCAGCCGGTCTTCCAGCGTCGGAATGTCTTTCGGCGGGCGGTCGGAGGAAATCACAATCTGCTTGCGGGATCCGTGCAGAGCCTCGAAGGTATGGAAAAATTCCTCTTGGGTGCGCTCTTTGCCGGCTACGAACTGGATGTCGTCGATCAGGAGGACGTCGATGTTGCGGTAGCGCTCGCGAAAGTGCGCCATGCGATTGTCCTGCAGGGCAGTCACCATTTCGTTGGTAAACGTTTCGGCGGACACATACAGCACCCGCGCCCGGCTGTTTTCAGCTAGCACGCGATGGCCGATGGCATGCATCAGATGGGTTTTGCCCAAGCCGACGCCGCCGTAGATAAAGAGCGGATTGTAGGCGCGCCCGGGCATGTCCGCCACCGCGACGCAGGTCGCTTGAGCGAACTGATTGGAGTTGCCAATCACGAACGAGTCAAATGTGTACTTGGGATTCAGGCGCCGCGCATAGTCGCTGGGCGTGGGTGGCTCTGCCGGCAGGGGCGCCATGAGGGCGGCGGGCCGCATGTCTCGCCCCGCAGGCGCCATGCCAGCCGGAAGCGACGTCAGGCGCAGGCCCACGGGCTCCCCGGCCACGTCCCGCAGCGACGCGCGGATCACCGCACCGTATCGGCTTTCCACCCAGTGCCGGGTGAAGTCGTTGGGCACGGTGAGCTCCAACACCCCGTCTTGGAACGACAGAGGCTCCACCTCTTTGATCCAGGTGGCAAATGTCGGGGCTTTGATTTCGCGCTGCAGGCGATCGGAAACCTCGGTCCAAAGAGTGTCCAGTGCCACGGCCATCTATCACGAGCCCCCCACGGCTAATTCACAGAGAACCCACCGCGTTATCCACAAGCTTATGCACAAAATGTTGATATCCGCCCGGAAAACACGGACCCTCCTCGCCACGCCATCAGGACGCTCGAGAAGGTAGGGCCATGATAGCAGATTGCTGGGAGGCTCGGAACGCTGTGTGCATGATTTGGCGAATGACTTTTGAGCCGGGTCCCTGCGCCGCTCGCGAGGGTCCGAGCCGCGCGGCGCAAGGCTTTTCGGGCGGTCACGGGGCGGGGCGCATCGCGATCGCGCGCAGATCGGTGCAAAATTCGCGCGCGGCCTGACCCTGCTCGCGGGAAAGGGGTCTCGAGGCTTTGACACCCCCAAAAGGCGCCTCGCATTCGACACCGGCGGTCTCTTCGCTGACCCATCACCAGCCCGGCCTCCCGCTGATCCACCACGGTGAGGGCCGTCTTTCAGTCCCGCGTCAACACGGAGGCCAACAGCCCGTAGCGCACGGCGTTGGCGACAGCCACCGCTGCCTCCAGCACGGTGATGGCGGGGGGAACCTTTCCTCCTGGGCAATCTCAATGGCGGCGCTGGCGCGGTTGGCGTCGGCAGCACAAACCACCCGTCGGACAGCGCGCCCGAGAGGATGGGGTCCACGGCACCGGCCAAGTCCGCATCGTCCAGCACCAAGCCCGGATTTTTGCAGCCCATCTCCGACTCACAGCGGGCTCCGTGGGCCAGCACCGCCGCGGGTGAGCCCGCAAAGCTGACAGCCGCCACGCCGGGGTGCGCAACCAGCGCCGCCCCCACCACCGGGCCTCCCCTATCACCGCGTTTGCGATTGCCGGCCCCAGCCCGCTCACCAGAAGTTTCGCGAGCCGGCAGGCGGTCAGGGAGGAACTTTCGGCGGGCCTCCACACCACCGTCTTGCCGCAGGCCAGCACGGGCGCCATCTTCCACAGCGGAATGGCGGCGGGGAAAACCTATGGGATGATGAGCCCTACCACCCCGATGGGAACGCGGCGGGTGTACTGCCGCGTGTCTGGCCGGCCGGAAATCCTTCGCTCTCCGAGCGCCCCATCGCCGGCGCAGAACCGCAGGATGGCCGCCGGGGGAGACGCCCCGCCGCGCAGTTCCTCCAGGGGCTGGCCCACTTGCCGGAAGGCAGCGACCGCCGCATCCACCTGCGCCGCGGAGCCTGGCGCCACCACCCCCGTGCTCTCGAAAATTCCGCGGGCTCCTCACGTTCCAGGTGGGGGTGCCTGCCTCCTGCTCCCCTATGAGGGGCGGGCTATGGTTGCTGCGTCTGGCATCGCGTCGGCCCGCTTCTCTCGGCGACCGCTTGGGTACGCGCTGGCGGCAAGGGCCGGACTTTTCACGGGCGTGCAGAACGACCAACCAGGCCGCCTCCCCGGGCGGCCTGGCGGCTCAGCGCAAAAGGTTTTCCAGAGCTTTTCGGACGGTGTGGTCCAGCGGCTTCGGGTCGGGCACCGCAGCCATGACCTGCTCGGCTACCGCGCAGGCGTTGACGATGCGGGTGATTTTCTTGACGGCGCCTTCAGCGGCGGCCAGCTGGGTCAGGACGTCCGCGCAGGGTGTGCCCCGGTCCACCATCGCCTCAATGCCTCTGATTTGGCCAGCCAATAGCCGGAGGCGGCGGGTCACATCGCCGGGGTCCCAATACCATTCCCTCTTGACCTGTAGTGATGTGTCCGCCACGGCTGTTCTTGTCCTCCTCGTGTTCCCCGAGTGTTCACGCGTTGCTTCCCGTCGTCGCCTCTCCGCGGCGGCAGCGCCACCGCTAATCCGCCCGCCTCCCCCCATCATAAGGCATCAACGTGTTTAATGATAAGTTAAGCGACTTGGAAGCCACAAAGAAATTGGCCTAACCTTAGACCACACGATATACTGAGCGCAGCCTGGGGGTGAGTCGTGCCACAGGAATGGGCCGATGGGGTGCAGACATCGGATCGGCGGCGGGGCTCGGATCGCGTGGCACAGCAGATTCAAGATGCGGTGGCCACCGGCGCGCTGACCGTGGGAGAGCGGCTGCCCAATGAGCGGGAGCTTGCCCGGCTGTTTGGCGTGAGCCGTGCCACCATCCGGGAGGCGGTGCGGCGCCTGGAAGCTGAGGGCATGGTGCAGGTGCGGCGCGGAGTGACCGGCGGCACCTTTGTGTCGCAGCCCGACCCCGGACGATTGGGCCTGGCGCTGCTGGCCCTCATTCGCTTCGGTGAAGCCACGGCCCAGGATTTCACGGAGTTTCGCGCCGGCTTTGAGCCGGAGACCGCGTGGTGGGCAGCAAAGCGCGCCAGCGCGAAGGAGCGGGCACGCCTGTCCGCGCTGGCGGCGGAGCTGGGCGGGCGGGCAGCCATCCCTGGCTTGTCCTGGCCGGAGTTTGCGGCGGGCGACATTCAGTTTCACGAAGCGCTGGCCGCCGCTTCCCAAAATCCGATTCGCGTGGCCGTGATGCTGGCGGTGCATGAGGCGTTTCGGCAGTCGTCGGCCTCCATCGTGCATCAGGACTCCAGCGACTGGCGGATGGGCCAAGCCCAGCAACTTCTGGCCGTGGCCACGGCGGTGGCGGCGGGGGATGCCGACGAGGCGCGGCGCGCGATGGCGAGCCATGTAGAGGTAAACGCGGCCGCGGTGCAGGCGATGATGCGCACCACCGGCGTTGCAGCGGCCGAGGAGGAAGGGTCTAGGTGACAGTGCTCCGTGGGGGCGGCAGGCTTGGCCGATGCACCTGGAGAGCGGCCGCAGGAATTTGGCGAAAACTTAGGTGAAGGGGTCGGTCAGCATGGCCAACACAGAGAAGCCCAGCGGAGATCCGCGATTTCCTGGAATTTACGTGGCGATGGTGACGCCCATGAATGCGGCAGGGGATCCTGACTGTAGGCGGCTGGCGGAGCACGCGGCCTGGCTTTTGTCTGAAGGCGTGGACGGGCTGGTGGTGGCGGGCACCTGCGGGGAATACGCGTCGCTGGACGCCGAGGAACGGGCGCGGGTGGTGGAGACGGCGCTGGGCGCCGCCAAGGGGCATCCGGTCATCGTCGGGGTGGCGGCTCCCTCCACGCGCGCGGTGGTACACTGGGCCACGCATGCGAAGCACCACGGGGCGGCGGCCCTGATGGCCCTGCCCCCGCTGCTGTACCGGCCGACCTCGGAAGAGGTGGAAGCCCACTTTGCCGCCCTCAATGCGGTGGGGCTGCCTATCATCGCATACAACAACACGCACGACACGCCGGTGGATCTCACGCCGGAGGTGTTGCAGTCGCTGGCCCACCTGAAAAATCTGGTGGCCGTCAAAGAGTTTTCCGGGGATGTGCGCCGCATATCCGCCCTCATCGAGCAAACCGAATTGGAAGTGCTGGCGGGAGCCGACGACCTGGTGCTGGAAAGCTTGCTCATGGGCGCGACCGGATGGATTGCGGGCTTGACCAACGTGATTCCCCGGGAGTCGGTGCACCTGTACCACTTGGCGCGCGCTGGCCGCCTCGAGGCGGCTCGCGACTTGTATCGGGCGCTGTTGCCGCTCCTGCGCTACGACTCCACGCCGCTGCTGGTGCAGGCGATTAAGTTTGGGATGGCGGAGCGGGGCCACGACGTGGGCGGGACCCGCGCGCCGCGGCTGCCGCTGGCGCCCCACCACCAAGCCGCGATTCGGGCCGCGCTGGCGGCACTGCCGGCGGAATGACCGGGCGCGCACCGCAGGTGGTGGTCGTGGGGGCGGGCGTGATTGGTGCCGCCGTCACGTACGTGCTGTCGTCCGCCGGTGTCCGCGTGACGCTGGTGGACCGCGGCCCCCTGGGGGGCGGCACGTCCAGCCGCTGTGACGGCAACGTGCTGGTGATTGACAAGGACCCGGGGTACCAGGCGGAGATGGCGATGCTGTCCCAAAACCTGCTCCGGGAATGGGCGGGCGACCTGGGAGACATCGAGTACCGGCGGCCCGGCAGCTATCTGGCGCTGGCCGGCGAGGACGAGGAAGAGCCCGCGCGCGCCTGGGTGGACGCGCAGTGCCGCGAGGGCTTGGCGTTTAGATATTTGGAGTACGAGGAGACGCATCGGGTGATGCCTGACTTGGCGGCGGACGTCCCCGGCAGCGTGTATTCGCCGACGGACAGCACGCTGAACCCGCTGGCGTACGTGGCGGCCCTGCTGGCCAAAAGCCGCCATCGAGGGGCTCAGGTGCGCGCTCGCAGCCCCGTGGCGGAGATCCGGGTCGAGCAGGGGCGCGCGGCCGGCGTTGGCTTGGCGGACGGCACCGCGCTGGTTGCCGATGCGGTGGTGGTGGCGGCCGGCGTCTGGACGCCGGCCGTCTTGGCGCCGCTGGGGGTGCGCCTGCCCATCCGCCCCCGGCGCGGCCACTTGGTGGTCAGCACGAAGGGCCCGCGATATGGGGACGTGAAAGTGATGGAATTTGGCTATCTCATGGCGAAGTTTGGCCGCGAGCGGGTGGTGCCGCCCGACGTCGAGCGATTTGGCGTGGCGCTCGTGTACGAGCCCACGCGGGCGGGCAATTTTGTGTTGGGCAGCAGCCGCGAGTTTGCCGGGATGGACACGGAACCAGATCCCGCCGTGCTGCACGCGATAGTCAAGCGGGCGCTGCGCTTTTACCCGGGGATGGCGCGCGCCACGGTGCTGCGAGGCTTTGCGGGGCTTAGGCCCTGGACCCCGGACCATGTGCCGGTGGTAGGGCCCGTGCCCGGGGTGGAGGGACTTTATGTGGCGGCCGGCCACGAGGGCGACGGCATCGGGCTGGCGGCCGTGACGGGGCGCCTCATCGGGGACTTCATTTTGGAGCGGACCCCGCCGCTGCCGGTGGCGCCGCTGGCGGTGGGCCGGTTTCAGGAGGAGACGGCGGAGTGGGCGTAGCAGGCGCGAGAGGGCCCGAAGCGGCTGCCCCGGCCGTTGACGCTGTCATCTGCCGGTGCGAGGCGGTGGCGCTGGGCGCCTTGGTGGCGGCCCGCAACGCGTGGGCCATTGACGATCTGCGGCAGTTGAAGCTGCTGACGCGCGCCGGCATGGGCATGTGCCAGGGGCGTGTCTGCCAGCCGCTGCTGGAGTCGCTGGCGCGGAGCTGGGGATGGGATCCCTCGGGTGCCTTAGCTGCGCGCCCCCCCACGCGGCCCTGGGCGATGGGCCAAGTGCTGCCGGAGAGTTCGGAGCCGGAACATGGCTAACCCGCTGGTGCGGTTCTGGCTCGACGGGGAGGAGCGGCAGGGGCCGCTGGGGGTGCCCGTGGGGCTGGTGCTGTATGGGCAGGGCGAGCGTGTGCTCGGGTGGAATGAAGTGACCGGCCAGCCGCGGGGCCTCTACTGCGGCATCGGGCACTGCTTTGAGTGCCGCCTGGAGATTGACGGCGTGCGTGACCAGCGGGCGTGCCTGGTGCCGCTGGCGGCCGGCATGCGGGTGTGCCGGCAGGTGCCGCCTACTCCGCTCGCGTTTGAGGACGCGCCATGAGCCCGAAGCGCTTTGATGCGGTGGTGGTGGGCGCCGGACCCGCTGGCTTAGCGGCGGCGGGCGTGCTGAGCCGCGCCGGGTACGCGGTCCTGGTGGTGGATGAGGCGCCAGTGCCGGGAGGGCGCCTGTGGGCGCAGTGGCATCGCCTGGGCTCCACCGTGTGGGATGGGGCCCACGAGGTGGACCGGCTGGTGAGCGCGCTGGCTCCGGGCGTCCAGTGGCGCCTGTCCACCTCCGTGGAGGCCATCGCCGGCTCCGCGGCCGAAGGCTTTCAGGTGGATCTTGCCCGCGGCGGCGCGGTGGGACGAGCGGTGCTCCTAGCGACCGGAGCCGCCGAGGTGCCCCTGCCCATCCCCGGATGGACCCTGCCGGGGGTGCTGGCGGTGGGAGCGGCCCAAACCCTGTGGAAGGGCTGGCACATTCCGCCTGGGCGCCGGGGCATCATCGTGGGCACCAATCCGCTGGGATTTGCCGTGGCGCAGGAGCTTTTAGGCGCCGGGGTGGAGTCGCTGGCCATCGTGATGCCGCCGCCCAGCATGGCCACGGCGCATCTGGGCTCGCTGCCGCAGCAGTGGGATCGGCTGTTTGAGCTGGCCGCGGGCGCGCCGCGCTGGGCCCAGCCGGTGGCCCGGCTGCTGCACGGGCGGGCGGGGTGGCAGCGGATGGCGATGCGCCTCTACCCTCCAGGCGGCCTGGCCGTGTCGGGCGCCCGCCTCCAGCTGCGGCGGCAGGCGCTGGCGGTGGAGGGTGGCGATTGCGTCGAGGCAGTCACGCTGCAGTCCGTGGATGCGGCGGGCCTCCCCGCCGGGGCACCCTGGACGGAGCCAGCAGACTTCGTGCTGCTGGCGGGAGGGCTCCGGCCCTTAGGGGAGCTGACGGCGCAGGCAGGGGTCCAGCGGGGCCACTACGACGGCCTCGGCGGCGAGGTCCCGCTGGTGACGGCGCGCTTGGCCACATCGCGGGCTGGCCTGTTTGCCGCCGGGAATGTACTGGGCGTAGAATCGGCGCGCGTGGCGATTGCACAGGGGCGGCTCGCCGGCTGGGGCATGGTGGCGCATCTGGGCGGCAGCGTGCCGGCGGACCGGTGGCGGGAGGCGGAGGGTGCCCTGGAGCTGGCGCGGCGCGACGCGCCCTTTGCCTTTCAGCCGGGGCTCGGGGCCGCGCGGCTTCGCCATCGGGCGGATAGCGAGCGGGAGGTGGGGCCGTGAAGTGGGCCCGCGTGTGGCAAACCATTGAAACGCATACCGGAGGCAATCCGACCCGCACCATTGTGTCCGGGGTGCCCCCGGTGCCGGGCCGCACCATGCTGGAGAAAATGCGGGAGCTCCAAGCACATCACGATGACATTCGCCAAGTGCTAATGTATGAGCCCCGCGGCCATGGGGTGATGTCGGGAGCTGTGCTGCTGCCCCCGGCCGACCCGGCGGCCGACGTGGGGGTGGTGTACATCGAGGTGGGCGGCTACCTCCCGATGTGCGGCCACGACACCATCGGCGTGGTGACGGCGCTTTTGGAGACAGGGTTGCTGCCGGCCACGGAGCCCGAGACGGAGCTCGCGCTGGACACCCCCGCCGGGCTCGTGCGCGTCGCGGCCGCCGTGCGCGCGGGGGTGGTGGAGGCGGTGCGGTTTACCAACGTGCCGGCGTTTGTGCTGCACCGCGGGGTGGTGGTGGCCGTGCCGGGCGTGGGCCCGGTGTCACTCGACATTGCCTGGGGCGGCAATTTTTACGGGCTGGTGGAAGCGGCCGCGGCCGGCGTGTCGCTGACGCCGGGCGGCGCAGCGCAGGCGATTCGCGTGGCGCAAGCCATCCGGGCCGCCGTGAGCCCGATGCGGGCGGTGCGCCATCCGGCCCTTCCGGGTGTGGAAGGGCTGACCCACATCGAGTTTTTTGGCCCGGCTTCCAGCTCGGCGGCGGACGTCCGCAACATGGTGGTGGTGCCGGCGGGCGGCGTCGATCGGTCCCCGTGCGGCACCGGGACGGCCGCCAAGGCGGCCGTCCTGCATGCAGCGGGCCAGCTGCCACTGGGCGCTTCGTTTCGGCACGAAAGCGTCACCGGCGCCGTCTTTACCGCCACGGCACTGGAGTCCACCCAGGTGGGCGGGCTTGACGCCCTGGTGGTGGCCGTGGAGGGCTCGGCGCAGCTTTACGGAGAATCCACGTTTGTGCAAGAGGCCGACGATTCGCTGGCAGGGTTTCTGGTGCCCTGACCAGCGGCACGCAAGGGGGGCCAGCCGGCATGCTGGAGATAGGCAGTGTGGTGGAGGCCTGGGACTGGCACGTCGCTGGCCAGGCGGTCAGGGTCTTTCGGCCCGGGTGGGCGCCCGGGGAGCTGTCGGCGGGCGCGCGGCGGCGCGGCGTGTGCGAGCCATGGGGATTTGCTGGGCTGTTGGGCGCAGCACTCAGCCGCAAGGCTGAGCCCGTGTTTTGGGATGCCGCCGGCGAGGTGCTCGACTCCGCCAGCGGCCGCCTGGCGCTCTTGGCAGCTCAGGCATGGGAGCAGGGGGATTGCCCGGCCACGGAGCTCCCGGTGGCGCTCGCGCGGGCGGTGCCCGCGCCAGGTCCGCTGAGCGGGCTTTATCGGGTGCCGGATCCGCTGGGGGCCGTGGTGCTCGCTGGCTCTCGGCCGCCGATGCCTCTGGATTGGGCACACCTGGACGCCCTCGGGGCACTGGCCGCCGCAATGCGCCAGCAGGCCGGGCGTCCAACCGCGACGGCGGTAGTGGCGGATGTGGGCCGGCGGCGCGTCGTGGGCATCCGGGCCAGCGGCGAGTGCTGGCGGGGGCCGGCGGATGTCCTGCCGGCAGCTCTCTCGGCCGCGCTGGCGCTGGGGTGGGGTGCCGCCGAGCTGTCGGGAGACTGGACCGGCCCTGCGGAGCTGGCAGTCGGCGTGCATCTGGAGGGCGACGGCCGCGCTGCGCTTCGCGCACGCGCCCACTTGATTGCGCTGCGCCGATTTTACGACCGCCCCGGCGCCATGCCGCCATTCGTCTTGAGCTGAGTTAGCGCCGAACGGGTCGATCCGGTGCGGGGCATGTGGTACAAACAGGCCAAGCACGATGGGGAAGCGGCGGCCGGCACCTTCCGGGGGGGACGATCCAACCATGCGCTCACGATTTCGGCGGCGGACGCTGTTCATCATGCTGATGTCGGCGCTGTGGGTGGGGTGGCTGGTGTGGCGGCTGGTGGACGTGCAGGTGGTGCAGTCCGCCTACTTGGCCGGCCTGGCGCGGCAGGAGCACGTGCACACCTTTACGCTGACGGCACCGCGAGGGTCCATTTTGGACCGCAATGGGCGGGTGCTGGCGGTGGACGAGCCCTCCTACACGGTCACCGCCGCGCCGCGCACCATTGCCAATGCGGCTAAGATGACCAACAACCCGGGGCTCGTGCACCAGGAGGCGGTGCTGCTGGCCAAGACGTTGCCGTACACGGTGGGACAGCTGGCCTCCGCCCTATCCGGCCAGCTTTGGTATCGCCTGATTGACCCGTATCTGTCGCCGCGCCGCGCACACGTGCTGCAGGCGGAGGCGAGCCAGCTGCCGGGCATTACGCTGGTGCCCACCGAGCGCCGGGTGTATCCCAACGGGACGCTGGCGGCGCCGGTGCTTGGCTTTGTCAACGCCTCCGGCACCGGACTCGCCGGCATTGAGTACCAGGACAACAAGATTCTCTCGGGCCAGAACGGCCACTGGACCGTGGCGACCGACGTCAGCGGTACGCCGCTGCCGTCCACCACGGTGTCTCAGCAGCCAGCCCAGCCGGGCAGCAGCGTAGAGCTCACGATTGACAGCAACATTCAATATGAAGTGCAGAAGCTGTTGGCCGCTCAGGTGAAGAAGTGGCACGCAGCCAACGGCGCCGTGATTATCATGGACCCCAACACCGGTGCGGTGCTCACCCTGGCCAACTATCCGACGTTCAATCCCAACCAGTACTACTTGGCGAATCCCGCCACGCTGACCGACTGGGCGGTGTCGGACCCTGTTCCGCCCGGGTCTATCTTCAAGCCGGTCACGGCGTCCGCCGGCCTGATGGCGGGCGTGGTGAAGCCCACGACCATGTTTGACACCGTGGGGTACAAAATCGTCAACGGCGTGCGCATCAATGACTGGATGCCGAATGGGTGGGGGAGGATTTCGTTCACGCGCGGCCTGGAGCTGTCGTCGGATCAGGTGTTTATGGATGTGGCGCTCAGGGTGGGCGCCCCGCGCCTGTACGCCATGATGAAAGCCTATGGGCTGTTCCATCCCGCGCAGATTGGGCTGCCGGGCAGCAGCCCCGGCGTCTACATTCCGGAAAGCCAAGTTAATGCGGTGGATTTGGCCACCATCGGGTTTGGGCAGGGCATCGCGGTCACCCCGATCCAGGAGGCCACGATGATTGCGGCGGTGGCGAACGGCGGGGAGCTGTACAAGCCGCGCATCCGGCGCGCCATCATTGGGCCCACGGGCCAGGTGCTGAAGCGGTTTCGGCCGGTGCCGGAGGGCCGGCCCATTGACAGCACGGTAGCGCATGACCTGCATGTGATGATGGAGCGCGAGGTGGGGTATGGCACCGGGGTGCCGGTGCAGGTGCCGGGGTATACGTGGGCCGGCAAAACGGGCACGGCTCAACAGATTGTCAATGGCAAAACCTCGAACAGTGTGTACGTCGCGTCGTACGCTGGCTATGGGCCGATGCCCAACCCGCGCTTTGCGATGGTCGTGATGATCAATCACCCGAAGAACGGCATATATGGGGCGCAGGTCGCGGCGCCGCTGTGGCGGGAGATTGCCAAGTGGCTGATGGGGTACTGGCACATTGCCCCCTACGTCACCAACAATCTGCCCAACGGCGTGCCGCAGGGCAACTCGATCCCGCCGAAGTCGTAGGGAGGCGGGCGGCTGCAGCGGGCCAGCGGCCGGACGGCGCTGATGGCCGCGGGCCTAGTGCCCGCGGCGGCTTGACCGGGTCTGGCTCGCCCGCTATAATTAGGCCGATTTGCGCGGCGGGGGGTGACCTAGACATGAAGAGAACCTATCAGCCGAATCGTCGGCGCCGGCACAAGGTGCATGGCTTCAGGCGGCGCATGTCCACCCGAGCCGGCCGAGCCGTGCTCAATCGCCGCCGTGCCAAGGGCCGCAAGCGTCTGGCCGTCTAGCAGTGTCCGTCATGCGGCTCCGGGGCCGTCGAGATTTCAGCAGGACGTTCTCAGCGGGCCGGTCCTACCGTAATCGTTTGGCAGTTGTGATTGTGTTGGAGGCGCCCGGTGAGGCGACGCGGGTGGGGTATGCCAGCGCACGCGCCGTGGGCACCGCAGTCAAGCGGAATCGGATTCGCCGTCGGCTTCGCGCCGTGCTCGCGGAGGTTCAACAACGCGTGCGGCCGGGCCGGCGGGTTGTTGTTTTAGGCAAAGTGGGTGCGTTGGACGCCTCGTGGGACGAGTTGTGTCGAGCCGTTGTGAGCTTGCTGGAGAAAGCTCACTGTCTGGACGCGGGGTGACGAATGGTGGTGAAGGTGCTGGTGGCGGCCATCACGCTGTACCAACGAGCCTTTGCAGCCAGTCGTCCGCCAAGCTGCCGATACATCCCGACGTGTTCGGCGTATGCGGTGGAGGCGCTGGAGAAGCATGGGGCGGCACGGGGGCTGTGGCTGGCCTCGGGGCGCGTGCTGCGGTGCCACCCGCTGCACGCCGGCGGCTACGACCCGGTGCCATGATGGGCAAAAGCTTGGAGGAGGCCGCTTAGGTTATGCAAGCCATCTGGGGAGCGTTCCTGCATCTGCTGACAACCGCGTTTGTGTTTTTTACCGGGGTGGCGGGGCACAACTACGTCCTCGGCGTGATTTTGTTCACGCTGGTGGTCCGGCTGGTGCTGTTCCCGCTGGGTGTGACCCAAGTCCGCTCCATGCAGAAAATGGCGAAGCTGGCACCACGTCAGCGGCAGCTGCAGGCGCAGCACAAGGGCAACCCGCAGAAGCTGCAACAAGAGATTGCGGCCATGTACAAGGAAGAGGGAGCGAACCCTGCGGCGGGCTGTCTGCCCCTGCTGCTTCAGCTGCCCGTCATGTACGGCTTGTTTGAAGTATTGCAGCAGTTTCACTACGTGTCGGGTCACGGACTGTGGGTCTGGCAGCATCTGAACAAGCCAGACCCCACCTTCCTGCTGGCCTTTCTGGTGGCGTCGTCGACCTACTTCATGCAGCGGCAGACCATGCGCATGACACCGCCGCAGCCGGGCATGGAGCAGAGTCAGAAGATGATGACGTGGATGATGCCCATCGTGTTTGGATACGTGGCCTGGAGGCTGGCGGCGGGCCTGTCCATCTACTACGTGACCTCCAACCTGTTTCAACTGGCGCAGACGTCCCTGCTGCTGCGGCGGCCCATCGCCAACGACGCGCCCAGTCCCAATCCCAAGCCCAAGGCCAAAGCCACCAGGACGTAGAGCGCAGGGAGCCGGCGGCATGGGTACAGAGGAATCGGTCAGCGCCGAGGAGCTGAGCGCCTTAGGGCAAGCGGCCGGGGTTTCCCCGAGCCTCTTGGGTCCTGAGGCGCTCTCTCGCATCGTGGAGCACTGGAGGCTGGTGCAAGAGGCCGGCCGCGTCATGAACCTGACGGCTCTGAAGGGGCGCGCGGGGTTCGTGCGGCTAGTGGTGGACAGCCTGACAGCCGGGCGCGTATACCGCGGGGAGGGCCCAGCGGTGGACATAGGGACCGGGGCGGGCTACCCCGGGCTCGTGCTGGCGGCGCTCTATCCGGAAGCTCCCTGGGTGCTGGTCGACTCGGTCGGCAAGAAGGCGCGCTTTGTGTCCGAGGTGGCCGCCGCGCTGGGGCTCCAGCACGTCACGGTGGAAAATGTGCGGGCGGAGGCGCTGACAGCCACACGGGCCGGGGCGTTTCGGTTTGCGGTGGCACGCGCCGCGGGCGCACTGGCGGTCGTGTCGGAGTTAGCGGTGCCCCTGCTCGCGGTGGGAGGCACGGCCCTTCTGATGCGCGGCCCGGCCGGGGAGAGGGAACTGGGCGAGGCGGCGCCGCTGATTCGGCGTCTGGGTGCGGAGGCAGAGCGAGTGGAGGTGTTGGACCTTCCAGGGGCGGAGGGGCGGCGGGCGCTGGTGGTGCTCAAAAAACGCGCGGCGTCGGGTCAGGAATTTCCCCGCCGGGGTCCGCGGCTGGGCCAGCTGCCGCGGTAGCGGAGGCAGGGGTGCTGGGAATTCCGCCGAACAGCGCTCTGTGGGCAGGATGTCGCGGGCCGCTGTGGAAACGAAGGGAGAAGCTTCAGGACCTCAGCGATCACGAAGGAAGCAGGAGGCGGCGGCGGGTGAGCAAGCCGAGTGAATTTCGGCGAGTGCTGGTGCGGGCGGTGGTGCCCAATGCGTACCAGCCGCGCAAGTACTTCGACGAGGCATCCCTGGAGGAATTGGCAGCGTCCATTCGGGAAGTCGGGATGCTGGAGCCGCTGGTGGTGCGCCCGCGGGGTGCCGGCTACGAGCTGGTGGCGGGTGAGCGGCGCTGGCGGGCGGCGCAGCGCGCGGGCTTGGTGGAGGTGCCCGTGATGCTTGTGGAGGCAGACGCCTCGACGGGGGCGGTGCTGTCGCTGGTGGAAAATCTGCAGCGGGCCGATTTGACGTTTTGGGAAGAGGCCGAGGGGTATCACCGCCTCATGCGGGATTTCAGCTTGACCCAAGAGGACGTGGCGCGGCGGGTGGGCAAAAGCCAATCGGCCGTGGCCAACAAGCTTCGGCTGCTGAGGCTGGAGCGGCCGGTGCGCGAGCTGCTGGAGCGGGAGGGCCTGTCGGAGCGGCACGCGCGAGCGCTCTTGTCGCTCGGCGGCGGAGCCGAGCGCATGGAGGCGGCGATGGAAATGGCTGGCCGGCGCCTCAGCGTGCGGGAGGCGGAGCAGCTGGTCGGTGAGCGGGCACAGGCGGCGCCGCGGCGTGCGGTGCAGGGGCGGATCCGCGACATTCGCATTCTCGTCAATACCGTGAGGCAGGCGCTGGAGCCGCTGGCGCGCCAAGGCATCCGGCCCGAAGTCGAGCAGCGCGAGGATGAGACTCACTGGGAGATCCGGGTGCGGATCCCCAAGGCGTAGCCTCCGCGCGAGGCGCAGGAACGATGGACAGAGCAACGGAGGGACAGCGTGGGGCGAGTGCTGGCGGTGGCCAACCAGAAGGGCGGCGTGGGCAAAACCACGACGGTGATCAACGTGGCGGCGTATCTGGCGGAAGCCGGGCAACGCGTGCTGGCGGTCGACATCGACCCGCAGGGCAACACCACGACCGGCTTAGGCGTGGCCAAAGAGGCGCAGGACACGTCGATTTATGACGTGCTGCTGGACAGCGCGCCGGTGGCGGACGCCGTGGCGGCCAGCCCCGTGCCCAGCCTGCATGTTATTCCCGCGACACTGGACTTGGCGGGCGCCGAGGTGGAGCTCACGGCGCGCCCCGAGCGCGAGCGGCGCCTGAAGGTGGCCTTGGCGCCGATCCGCGGCCGATACGACTACGTGTTTGTGGACTGCCCGCCCTCTCTCGGCCTGCTGACCATCAACGCCCTGACCGCGGCGGACGCGGTGCTGATTCCGATTCAGTGCGAGTTTTTTGCCCTGGAGGGGCTGTCGCAGCTGCTGGCCACCATCGAGCGGGTGCGGCGCCATCTGAACCCGCCGCTCGAGGTGGAAGGCGTGCTGCTGACGATGTACGACGCCCGAACGAATTTGTCAGGCCAGGTCGCGCGCGAGGTGCGGGACCATTTCGGGGCGAAGGTGTATCAGGCGGTGGTGCCGCGCGCGGTCCGGCTGTCGGAGGCGCCCAGTCATGGCCAGCCCATCTCGCAGTACGACCCAAAGTCAAAGGCAGCGATGATTTATGAGCAGCTGGCAAAGGAGGTGATGGCCAATGCCTAAGGCGAGAGGGCTAGGCAGGGGGCTGTCGGCCCTGATTCCGGAGGCCACGGCGGCGGGCGATCCGAAAACCCTGCCGGTGGACAGCATAGAGCCGAACCCGTTTCAGCCGCGCCACCATTTTGAGGAGGCGGCGCTGGCCGAGTTGACGGAGTCGGTTCGGCAGCATGGCATACTTCACCCGGTGCTGGTGCGCCAGCACGAGGGGGGATGGCAGCTCATTGCCGGGGAGCGCCGCTTGATGGCCTCGCGGCGCGCGGGGCTGAAGGACATTCCGGTGAGCGTGCGGGACTGGGACGACCGGACGACCATGGAAGTGGCGCTGGTGGAAAACCTGCAGCGCAGTGATTTAAATCCGATGGAAGAAGCGGAGGCGTTTCGGCGCCTGATTCAGGAGTTTGGCTGGACGCAGGATGAAGCAGCCGAGCGGGTTGGGAAGTCACGGTCTCATGTGGCGAACTATCTGCGCCTGCTTCACTTGGAACCCGAGATCCGGGTGCTGGTTGAAGAAGAGCGCCTGACGATGGCGCACGCGAAGGCGCTCTTGTCAGTGGAGCCGGAGCGCCGGGCCACCTTGGCCCAGCGGGCGGCCGCGGAGGGATGGACCGTGCGGCAGCTGGCGGCGGGCGCGCTGCGGCCCGAGGGCCCGCGCGAGGCACCGGGGGCGGGCAGGCGGGATGTGCACCTGCAGGCGGCGGAAGTCCGGCTGGCCAAGGCGCTGCGAGCCAGGGTGTCGATACGCGGGACCGCGGAGCGGGGACGCATCGTCATTCGCTACGGAAGTTTGGCGGAGTTAGAGTCGCTGCTGGCGGAGCTGCAGGGGTCGCCTCAGGAAGGAGTACCGCCCGACTCGTTTTCCGTTTGATGTTCCTCGAGGAACAGCGGAAGAAAGAGTGGAGTGGAGCAGGAGGGCGAGCGGGGTGGATGAAGGGCAGTTGCGGTGCGGTGGGCCGGCGGCAAGGGGAGCGGGTGGGTCTTTGGCGGAAGCCGGAGTGTTCCTCGAGGAACATTGGACCGGCGGTGTTCCTCGAGGAACCGTATGACGCTTGAAGGGGCAGGGCTCAATGCGGCGGCTATTTTGCTGGGATCCCTGCTGGGGCTGGTGGCAGGCGACAAGTTGGGGGAGTCGTTCCGAGATTTGGCGATCCGCGCCACCGGCTTGGTGGCAGCGCTTATCGGCGCCGAGATGGTCTTTCCGGTATCCCGCCCGGTGAGCATTCTCTTGGCTGTGGTAATGGGCGCCTGGGTCGGAGACTGGTGGCATATTGATGCGGGCTTGGAGCTTTTGGGGCGCTGGGCGGAAAACAAAATGGGGCGCGGGGGGTTCTCCCGGGGATTTGTGACCGCCACACTAATTTTCGACATCGGCGCCATGGCGATTTTGGGCAGCATCCAGGCGGGGACCGGCCACGCTCCCACGATCTTGGCGGCCAAGGCTGTGCTGGACGGCATTACCGCTATGGTGCTGGCCGCGACGCTGGGGTGGGGTGTGATGGGCTCGGCAGTCGTTACCCTGCTGTATGAGGGCGGCATTAGCTTGCTGGCCCACCAGCTGGCCGCTGCATTGCCTTCGCGTGTAATGTCGGACTTTATTGCGGTCGGCGGGCTTTTGGTGGCGGGCATTGGTCTAAACCTGTTTACGGGCAAGACCTTGCTCAAAGTGCCGAACCTTATGCCGGCGATGGCCCTGGCGGTGGGGCTGGGGTGGATGGGCCTGGCGCTGCACATCGGATTTCTTTAGCTGCTGCTCCACGTTTCGGCAACCGGCGCGAACCCGGCGGCGTCGTTATAGTAGGAGTCGAGCTGGCTGTCGTGGCTGGCGGGCGGTGTCGATTTCGGGGACAATGGGGCGCGGACGGACACGCCCGACGGCTTGGGCCGGTGAAAGTGACTCAGGACTTCTTCTGCGGACGGAGGGCAACACGTGGGCGCATCGGGAACGTATTTGCTGTATGGAGTGGGCGTCATTGCCCTGGTTGCGCTCATTGCCGCATTCGGGGCGTCGCAGGCGACAGCGCGCCTTCGGCGGCGGCTGGCTCGTCTGATGCAGGGGTCGTCAGGCAGCGAAAGTTTGGAGGCGGCGCTCGCGTCGGCCCTGGAGGAAGCCAAAGCGGCCACCGAGCGGGTCGCGGAGATGGAAGCGCGGCTGAAAGCTGCGGAGGACGAGCTGTCGTACGCTATCACGCGGGTGGGCATGGTCCGGTTCAATCCCTTCTCGGACACCGGCTCCGACTTGTCCTTCTCGCTGGCCCTCCTAAACCAGCGGGCCAATGGCCTGGTCATGACGGGGCTGTGGGGCCGGGACGAGGTGCGCGTGTATGCCAAGCAGATCGAGGAGGGCGCCAGCAGCCACGTGCTGTCGCAGGAAGAGCGCCAGGCGATGGAGTTGGCGCGCCGAGAGCGCCATCACCGCGAGATGCCGGCGAACGCCGACCGCCGCGGCCAGGGCGGCGCCCCAGAGTCCGTGCGAAAGCGGCGTGGACTAAACCGGTCTGCCCGGCGATAGGCATATCCCTGCGGGGGGAGGCTTATTCGGCAGTCGGCGGGACCCGTGTGGGTGGCGGTTGGGCTGGCCTACGCCGGCGCGGTGGTGGGGGCCGGCTTCGCCAGCGGACAAGAAATCTATCAGTTTTTCTCCCGGCACGGGGCCGTGGGGACGTGGGGAATTCTGGTGGCAGGAGGGTTGTTCTTTGCTCTGGGGCGCCTGGCGCTGAAAGCCGGCGCCGAGGGGCGTGACACGCTGCCGCGGCTATTGGCCAGCCTGTATCGGCCCCCCGCGGCCCGGTGGCTTGATCACGCGTCGTCCGCGCTGCTGGCCGCCGGATTGGTGGTCGTGGCGGCGGCCGGCGGCAGTGTGCTGCACCAGCTGGTGGGACTGCCGGTCCCACTGCTGTCGCTCGCGACCCTGCTTTCCGTGGTGGCGGTGGCGGGCCGGGGCGCCCGCGGCGTGTTGTCCGCTAACGTGGTGCTGGTGCCCATTCTGCTGGCCGTCACGGTGGTGGTGGCGCTTGGGTCGCCGCGCACTTGGGTGGGCACCCCCACCAGCGGCTGGTGGCTGTCGGCGGCTTTGTACGTGTCGTACAATCTTTTTACGGGTTTGGTGGTGCTGCTGGCCCTGGGGGCTGGCCTGCCGCATGGTGCGGGGGCGACGCGGGCGGCGGCGCTGGGCGCTGGTCTGCTGACGGGGATGGCTTTAGCGATCCACACGGCGCTCTTAGGGGCCCCGGCGGGCCGTGCGGCCGAATTGCCGCTCCTGGTGCTGGCGCAGCGACTGGCCGGGCCATGGTGGGCGGCGGATGCGCTGGCCATGTATGGGGCCCTGTTTACCACCGGCGTTGCCCAAGCCTTCGGGCTGGCGGTGCGCCACGGGCGGCCGGTGCTGCGGTGGGCCTGGATGCTGTGGCCTTTATCCTGGGTCGGGTTTGCCGGCTGGGTGCGGTGGGGCTATCCCCTGATGGGACTGGCCGCACTGGCCTATGTGAGGCCGCTGCTGGCGCAGAGCCGCCGTGCGGGACCCCAGCATCCACGCTGAGGCAGGGGGCATGAGATTTGGATTGGGAGACCGAAGGGCGGCCACTCCTGGAGCGCGGAGAGTCGGCCTGGTACACGGCCCACGAGGCCCAGGCCCTGGCCATCTTTCAGCAGCTGTTGGACAACTTCCCCGAACGCCCGGAGGGCTACAACAAGATGGGCGTGGTGGCTGCGCAGCACCATCGCCTCGGCGAGGCGCTTGAGTGGTTTCAGCGTGCACTGGCGTGCGACGCGGAGCACGCGCCGGCCCTGGCCAACATTGGCAATGTGTACTTCGAGCGAGGCCAATACGAAGAGGCCTTGGCACAATATGGCCGAGCCTTGTATTATGACGACAGTTGCATTCCGGCTCACAAAGGCATGGCCGCCGTGCTGCGCAAGCAGGGGCGGGTGCGCGACTCGATCCATCACCTGAAGCAGGGCGACCGCTTGGCCGTGCGAGGCCGCCGCCCACCCCCGCCAGGCTCCCAGCGAGCGGGGGCGGGACGGGGACGGCGCTTTCGATTCGAATACCTGTATTGGGGGGCAATCGCCGTGGCGGTGCTGTACACTTTGTCCCGCGTGATTCACCGGTGAGCGCAGCGCGCAGCCGGCTCGCGGGATGCATGCGCGCCGCGTCGGCCCTTGGCACCCTCCTGCAGGTGATTCTGCCCATCGTCGCCGTGCTCGCGGTCCCGCAGATTGGCGGCGTGCTGTACGTCGGGGCGGTATTTGTGGCGGCGGCGGTGGCGGGGCATGTAGGCTTGACGCTGCGGCACGGCTATCTGGACCCTTTGGCAGGGCTGCAGGATGCCGCAATCGCGGTGCTAATGGCAGCCGGGGCGGTGGCAGCCGAGCGCTTGACGGCAGGGGTGGGGGGAGGCCCCGTGGACCCCGCGCTGCTGGCGGTGCTGGGCACGTACCTGCTGCTGGCCTGGCCAGCTTGGAGGAGACCGCTATGAGTCTGAACTGGCTTTCTCTGCTGGTGTTTCTGTACCTGCTGCTGGGCGCGTTTGCTGGCTGGCGGCGGGGCTTGGTGCTGGTGGCCGCCAGCGTGATTGGCTACATCGTTGGGCTCGTGGTGGCGGCGCACGCGCAGGCAGGCATCACGCGCTGGCTGGCCGGGGTGCTTCCGCTAAAGCAGTGGGCCGCACTGGTGGTGCCCCGGCAAGGCGTGGCCGCCAATGCCCGCTCCATCAATGACGTGGTGGCGTGGAGCCACATGGTCTTGGCGGTGGTGGTGTTTCTCCTGATTTTGATGATCGTGGGCGGCGCCATTCGCGCCCTCGGCCAGGCGGTTACCGGGATCGTTCGCCAAATTCCGCTGGTCCGCAGTGCCAACACTGTGGGCGGCGCTGCCGGAGGGGTCGTGGAGAACATGCTGGTGGTGGGCGTAATTTTGGGCTTGCTGCTGACGCTGCCGCTGATTCAGCATGGGCCGGTCGCGGTGGTGGTGCGCCAAAGCCCGATCTCGGTGGATTTGGTCCGCTGGGTCGGCAAGCTGGCGCCGTGGCAGGCGGAGCACTGGCTCGCATGACGATCGCGGGAGGAATTTTCGTGTCGATCGTGCTGCGGATCGTGCTGGTCCTGCTGCTGGCGCTGGCCGCCGTCGAGGTGGTCTCAGTGGTGTTTCGGCGGCTGGAAGTCCTGGACCGGGCGCATGGCCGCAGGCGGGCGGCTCGCCGGGCGACGCTCTATCGCCTGATTGTGAGTGCCACCCGCTACGTGGTGGTGTTCATCGCGCTCATTATCGTGCTGGACTTTCTGGGCGTTCACACCACGTCGATCTTGGCGGCCGCCGGCATTGTGGGGCTGGCGGTGGCCTTTGGCGCCCAAAACTTCGTCCAAGATGTGGTCACCGGCTTGTCCCTCATGTACGAAGACACCTACCAGGTGGGGGAAAGCGTGTTTTTCCCGGCACTGGCGCTGTCCGGCACGGTGGAGGAAGTGGGCCTCCGCATTACCCGCATCGTCGGCAGCACGGGCGAACTTATCACGCTGCCCAACCGGCTGGTGTCTGAGGTGGCCAACTACAGCCGCGGCGCGGTATCGCTGTCGGTGCCGATTCCCCTCGATGTCGGCTGCGACCCCGCGGCCGTGCGGGCGGCGCTGGCCGCCGTGGCGGAGCAGCTGTCAACACCTGAGGTGGCTGTACGCGTCGCCGGCCTCACCGCAGTGGTGCCGGGTGCGGTGACGTGGACGCTGTCGGCGACGGTGCCCACCGGGCAGCAGGGCGCGCTGGCCACGAACCTCCGCGAGGCTGCCGTGGCGGCGTGCCATGCTCACGGCCTGGCACTGGCCCCCGCACCCTGATGCCGCTGCCAGCGGGTCCGCGGCACCAGTGGCAGCTGGACGAGCGCGTCCAGCTCAAAAAGGCGCATCCCTGCGGCAGCCGCGAGTGGACCATCACGCGGACGGGGATTGACTTTGGGTTGAAGTGTGCTGGCTGCGGCCACCGCATCATGATTCCGCGGGAGAAGTTTGAGCGCGCGGTGCAGAAAATCATTCCGCCGGTATTTCCCGGGGAATAATCTCGCCGCGCCGCGCGACCCGCGCCAACTTGTTCGGCGGCGCTCGATCCCTTATAATGCGTGGCGGCCGTCCAAGGACGGCGTGTGCTTTTCCTGCTCCCCCGATTCGGAGGGAGCCGCCCTGAGGGGTGTCCACGGGAGGGGGTGAAGAACTGTTGGCTCGCTATGAGCTCATGTGCATCTTGCGTCCGGACCTGGACGAAGAAAGCCTCGAAGCCGCCATTGCCCGGGTGGCCGAACTGGTCACGGCGGCCGGCGGCACGCTGGATAAGCTGGAGCGCTGGGGCCGCCGCCACTTGGCTTACCCGATCAACGGCCGCACCGAAGGATTCTACATCGTGCAGGCTTTTGCCGGAGTTGGGGCCATTGCCAATGAACTGACCCGTCGCCTGAACATCAACGAAGACGTGCTGCGCTCTATCGTCGTGCGCCGCGATCTGAAAGCCGCTCCCGAAGCGCCCGCTGCGGCCTCTTCCACGGAGGAGGAACCCGACGTGCAGTCCGAATCGGCGGAGGCTTAGGTCCGGCCCTTTTGTCATGCGGGGAGGACACGGCAAGATGTTGAACCGGGTAATTCTCATCGGGAGGCTGACGCGGGACCCGGAACTCCGGGTCACCAGCCAGTCCGGCGTATCGGTGGCCACCTTTACGGTGGCCGTGGACCGGCCGTTTCAGTCTCAGGGGGGCCAGCGCGAGACGGATTTCATTGATTGCGTCGCATGGCGCCGCTTGGCGGAAACCGTAGCGGAGCACATGAAGAAGGGGCGGCTGGTGGCGGTCGATGGCCGGCTTCAGATTCGCAGCTACGAAACCCAAGACGGACAGCGCCGGCGAGTGGCCGAGGTGGTGGCCGAAGACGTGCGGTTCCTGGATCGGCCCCGCGAGAGCGGGGGTGCCGCGAGCAGCGAGGACGATCGGCGCAATGACGTGGAGTTGCCCGAAGATATCCCGTTTTAGGTGGCTCGCCAGCGTGTGGCGGCTGCAGATCGATTCAACTCTGACGCACAGAGAGGAGGAACAGGTTGAGAAAGGAACGTGGGCGACGCCCTAAGAAGAAGGTATGCAGCTTCTGCGTCGACAAGATAGAGTTGGTGGACTTTAAAGAGGTCATCCGGCTGCGGCGATTTGTGAGCGAGCGGGGCAAGATGCTCCCCCGGCGGGTGTCAGGCAACTGCGCCAAGCACCAGCGGCAGCTGACGACCGCCATCAAGCAGGCGCGGATTATGGCGCTCCTGCCATTTACCCTGGAATAGGCCAAGATGTGAGCAGCAAGTCTACTGGTACGGAAGGCGGGATGGGATGGAAATCATCCTGTTGCAGGACGTCGAGAAACTGGGGAAGCAGGGCGACATCAAGACCGTCAAGGACGGCTATGGGCGCAACTACCTCATTCCCCGCGGATTCGCCGAGCGGGCCACGCCGGGCAAGCTCAAAATGGTCCGTGAGCGCCAAGCGGCCCAGCGCGCGCGGCACGACAAGCTGGTCGCGGAAGCCGAGGCGCGGGCACAGCAGCTCCGCGGCCTCAGGGTGGACATCGAAGTGCATGCCGGCGAAAGCGGGCGGCTGTTTGGGTCCGTCACCAGCCAGGCCGTCGCGGAGGCGCTGGCCAAGCACGGCGTGGCGGTGGACAAGAAGGACGTGCGCATGGAGGCCATGAAAGCCTTGGGCGACCACGAAGCCACCGTGCACCTGTATGAAGGGGTGAATGTCCCCATTTTGGTGCGTCTCGTTCCGGCATGAGCACTGAGTCGCCGCACTCCGGCGCCGACGCGACGCAGGACTTGGACCGCCGCCTGAGGGCGTTTTATGACCTCATGGTCCAAATCTACGGGCCGGAGCGGCTGGTGCTGAAGGCCGGCAAGCTGATGGCCTTGAAGGACCTGCGCGATGACAGCCCATCGCGGCGGCTCTTAGGCCTCAAGAAAATCGTTTATGAGGACCCGTCGCTCTCCGAGCTGTCGCCGGAGGCGGACATCATTGGCGAGCTGTCGCGCCTGGAGGACGAGCTGTCGGAAGTACTGGCGCGCCGCACCCTGGAAGACGACCTGGAAAAGCGCATCGCCGAGCGCATGCAGGTGCGCCACGAAGAGTACGTGCGCGACATCCGCATGCAAATCTTAAAAGAAGACGGGGGCCCAGAAACACCCGAGACGGCGCGCAAGCTGGAGCGCTTGAAGCAGCTGGACGCGGTGACGCTGTCGCGCCCGGCGCTGGACATCATGCGGCCGCAGTCGCTGGACGAGGTGATTGGCCAGGAAGCCGCCGTGAAGGCGCTCTTGGCCAAGCTGGCGTCGCCCTACCCGCAGCACATTTTGCTGTATGGCCCTCCGGGCGTGGGCAAAACCACGGTGGCCCGCTTGGCCCTAGAGGCGGCCAAGGCCAGCCCCTTGGGCCAGTTTCAGCCCGAGGCGCCGTTTGTGGAGGTGGATGGCGCCACGCTCCGCTGGGACCCGCGGGAGGTGGCCAACCCGCTGTTGGGCTCGGTCCACGACCCCATCTATCAAGGGGCGCGGCGCGACTTGGCGGAAGGCGGCATTCCAGAGCCCAAGCCCGGCCTGGTGACGGATGCCCACGGCGGCGTGCTGTTTATCGACGAGATTGGAGAGATGGACCCGATCCTCCAAAACAAGCTCCTGAAGGTGCTGGAGGACAAGCGGGTGCCGTTCGACTCCGCCTACTTTGACCCGCAGGACCCGTCGGTGCCCGAGTACGTCAAGAAGCTGTTTGCCGAAGGGGCGCCGGCCCACTTTGTTTTGATTGGCGCCACCACGCGGTCGCCGGAGGAGATTTCCCCGGCGCTCCGCTCGCGCTGCGCCGAGGTGTACTTTGACCCCTTGGCGCCGGAGCACATCCGCCACATCGCGGCGGAGGCGGCCTCGCGGATTGGCGTGGCACTGGACCCTGAGGCGGCCCTGCTGCTGTCCCAGTACACCTTGGAGGGGCGCCGCGCGGTGACGCTGCTGGCCGACGCGCTGAGCCTCGCCATGCTGAAGGATGCGGGTGCTAAGCGGGTGGAAGCCCAGCACGTGACCGAGGCCATTGCCAGCGCGCGGCTGCCGCGGGTGGCGGGCGTGCACGCCGAGCCCACGCGCCAGGTGGGACGCGTGCTGGGTCTGGCGGTAGCCGGCTTTCAAGGCACCGTGCTGGAGGTGGAAGCCACTAAGTTCCTGGCCAAGCCGGGGCGGGGCCAGGTGCGCTTCAACGACACCGCGGGCTCTATGGCCAAAGACTCGGTGTTCAATGCGCTGACGGTGCTGCGCCGCCTCACCAGCCAAGAATCCGTCTCCCGATGTGATTTTCATGTCAATGTCGTGGGCGGAGGCCAGGTGGATGGCCCGTCGGCGGGCGCGGCCATTTTTCTCGCGCTGTGGAGCGTGCTGACCGACACCCCGGTGCGCCAGGACGTGGCGCTTACCGGCGAGCTGTCGCTTTCGGGCGCGCTGAAGCCGGTGGGCGGCATTGCCGAGAAGGTGTTTGGCGCCCGCCAGGCGGGTGTGGCGCTGGTGCTGGTGCCTGAGGGCAACCGCGCCGACGTGCCCGCAGATCCCGGGGTGGAGGTGCGCCCAGTGGAAGATGCTGCGGCGCTGCTGGCAGCGCTGGCCGAGTGAGCACCGAGCTGAACCGCCTGCCGCCGCAGCATCTGGAGGCGGAGTTGGCCGTGCTGGGCGCCCTCCTCATCGATCCCGCCACCTTGGATGACGTGGCACCGCTCTTGGACGCCCAGGACTTTTACCGGGATGCCCAC
Organism: Bacillota bacterium; assembly: GCA_021846505.1. GTDB lineage: Bacteria > Bacillota > Sulfobacillia > Sulfobacillales > JAIMBI01 > JAJZWV01. The sequence goes on along the minus strand of JAJZWV010000001.1, from coordinate 98,868 downwards.
CGGGAGGTGTTCCTGGCCATCCTGGAGCTTTTGGGGAGCTCCGGCCGCCAGGTGGACGTCATCACGGTGAGCGACCAGTTGCGCAAGCGCGGCACACTGGAAGCGGTGGGCGGCTTGCCGTTTCTCATGGAGCTCGCGGAGATTGTGCCGACGTCGGCCCATGCGGCGCACTATGCGCGCATCGTGCGGGAGAAGTCGGTGCTGCGGCGCATCATCGAAACCGGCGGCCACATGGTGGGCCTGGCGTTTCAGGGTGAGGAAAACGCCGACGAGATTTTGGACCAGGCGCAGCACCAGCTGTTTGAGCTGGCGCAGCAGGGCCGCCGCGAGCCGCAGCGGCTGCAGTCCATCCTGGTGAAAACCTTGGAGCGCGTGGAGCAGATGGCGGGCAAAACCGGGCTGGCCGGCATTGCGACGGGCTTTCACGACGTTGACCGGCTGACCAGCGGGATGCAGCCGTCGGACTTGTGGGTGGTGGCGGCGCGCCCGTCTATGGGGAAAACCAACTTTTGCTTGAACATTGCCCGCCACGTAGCCGTGCATGACCATGTGCCGGTGGTGATTTTCAGCTTGGAGATGTCCCAGGAGCAGCTGGCGCTCCGGCTCATCTCGGCCGAGGCGGACCTCGATGGGCAGCGGCTTCGGACGGGCGACTTGACCGATGAGATGTGGTCGCACCTCACCCATGCGCTGGGCCGCCTGGGCGACGCGCCGATTTACATCGACGACACGCCGGCGCTGTCGCCGCTGGAGCTTTCGGCGAAGGCTCGGTCGCTGCACCGCAAGGCCAATTTGGGATTGGTCATCATCGACTACATTCAGCTCATGTCGGCCCGTGGGCGCAGCGAAAACCGCCAGCAGGAAATCTCGGAGATTTCCCGCGGGTTAAAGGCGCTGGCGCGCGAGCTGGAGGTGCCGGTGCTGACCCTGTCGCAGCTGTCGCGCGCCGTGGAGTCGCGCAACGACAAGCACCCGATGCTGTCGGACCTCAGGGAGTCTGGCGCCATCGAGCAGGATGCCGATTTGGTGGCGTTTATCTATCGCGACGACTACTACGTGAAAGACAGTGCCGCGCCCGGCCAGGCCGAGGTGATTATCGCCAAGCAGCGCAACGGGCCCACGGGCACGGTGACGCTGGCTTTCCGCAAGGACACCGGCAAGTTTCTCTCGGTGGTGCCGGAGGGCACCCGAACATAGCCCGCCCCGCGTGGGCGGACGATCTTCTTTCCCGTTTCCCGGCGTCAGTCGAATGCGGAATCGCGAGTGGAGGGGTCATGTGTCTGCGGTAGTGTTGGTAGGAGCCCAGTGGGGCGATGAAGGCAAAGGGCGCGTGACGGATTTCCTGGCCCAGAAGGCGGACATGGTCGTGCGCCATCAGGGTGGCGCCAACGCGGGCCACACCGTGGTGGTGGGCAGCCAGACCTATAAGCTGCACTTAATTCCGTCCGGCATCCTGTATCCCGGGTGTGTGTCGGTCATTGCCGGCGGCGTGGTGGTGGACCCGTGGGGCTTGGCAGAAGAAATGGACTACCTCGAAGCCGCGGGCCTGTCGCTGGATGGCCTCCGCGTATCCACCCAGGCTCACCTGGTGATGCCGTACCACAAGCTCCTCGATGCGCTCCAAGAGGAGCGGCTCGGCAGCGAGCGGCTCGGGACCACGCTGCGTGGGATCGGGCCGGCGTACATGGATAAGGCGGCGCGCACCGGCATCCGCATGGGGGAGCTTTTGGAGCCCCGCCGCCTGGCGCCGCGGGTGGCCGAGCAGATTGCCGACAAGCGGCGGCTTTTGGGCGAGCGTGCCGACGCGCTGGACGCCGGAGCCATCGCGAGCCAGCTCACGGCGCTGGCCGAGCGCGTGCGGCCTTACTTGGCCAATACGCCGCGGCTCATCAACGACGCGCTGGACCGCGACCAAAACGTGCTGTTTGAAAGCGCGCAGGGCACTATGCTGGACAACGACCACGGCACCTACCCATTTGTCACGTCTTCCCACCCGATTGCGGGCGGCGCCTGTATTGGGGCGGGGGTCGGCCCCACGCGCATCAATCAGGTGTATGGCATTTTGAAGGCGTACACCTCCCGCGTCGGGGACGGCCCGTTTCCCACCGAACTCCGGGGCGAGCTTGGGAACACCATCCGCGAGCGCGGCCATGAGTACGGCACCACGACCGGGCGGCCGCGCCGGGTGGGCTGGCTCGATGGGGTGGCGCTCCGGCATGCGGCACGGGTCAACGGGATGACCGGCGTGGTGGTGACGGCGCTGGACGTGCTGGACGGCATGCCCTCGCTGCGCATCGCCACCGGCTACAAGTTGCCCGATGGCACGGTCACCACGGACTTCCCCGACCGGGTGGAGGATTTGGCGGCGGTAGAGCCCCAGCTGGTGACCTGCCCGGGATGGGCGGCGCCCACCACCGAGGCGCGGCAGCTGCAGGATTTGCCCAGCGCGGCGCGCTACTATCTGGACCGCATCGGCGAGATTGTCGGGGTTCCCGTCATGATGGTGTCGGTGGGCGCGGAGCGAAGCCGCACCATCACCCCCGGGCCTCTGTACTAACGGTCAGCCGCACTCGATAGGTGCTCACGTCCCGTGAGCACCCAACCGGTACCTTCATCCTGAGCGCCAGGATGAGGCGCCGCGCTGCTACTGCGGCGCCTCATGCACGGGGCGCACGAACAGCACCCGGTCGTGCCCGTGCCCGTCATAGTTGGTGTGAACGGGCAGCCCGTCGGCGACATGATCGCCCGGCTCCAGGGAAAAGCCCAGCGCCTGGTGAAAGGCGATGGATCGGCGGTTGCTGGGGCTGGTAATGGCCCGCACGCGGGAGGCGCCGCGGGCGCGCGCCACCTCGAAGAAGGCCTCGTAGAGCCGACGGCCCCAGTGCTGGCCCTGGTGGCCGGGGTCAATGCCCAGCATGTGAACATACGCGTCTTCGGGATGGGCGGGGGAGACAAAGCCTAAGAGAAACGCAATGGGCCGGCCGCCCTCGCGAACGACGAAGCTGGTGTCGGACCAGTGCACCGTCATGAACCGCTGCAGGAGCCACGAGACGGACTTCCCCCACCAGTTGTCAACCGCTGTCGACAGCTCCTCGAAGTCTTTCGTGGTGAGGGGCTCCAGGATGGGATCCCGGGCTGCCGGCGCTGCCGGGGCGACCCGCCGCCACAAGTTTTGGTAGGTGATGGCGACGCCGTCCCCGTCCACCTCCAGCACCGCCTGAAACCCACTGGCGATGGACTCATAGAGATAGCGGCCGCGGTCGAGGCGCGTGTATCGCTGGGCCAGGGGCGCCACCGTGAGCTCCGGAAAGCGCACCCACGCGGCGGTGATTTCCGCCTGCTCGCCCACGGCCAGCCCGAGCCGCCTTATAGGCAGGGTGTTGGTGGCGGGTGTCACGCCCAGGTCCACGTCGGCGAGCCCATCTAAGGCGGGCCAATGCACGCCATCCACCCGCCAGCGGCCATCCTCGCCGCGCTGGAGCAGCAGGTGGCGGTTCAGCCCCTCCCCGCGCACATGCACCTCGGCCATGCGGGTCACCGCGGTGGCGCCGTCTGCCTCGACCGCGTATTCCACGGAGCCGGGTCCGCCTGGAAAGTGTGTCACCACGGTGCCCGTGAGGGAGAGTGTGGGCTCCCAAGACACCGTGCAGGCGTCCAGTCCCGGGCCGCCTTCCAGCCGGGTCCACAGAATCGTCATGGCCGGGACCTCCTTCACTCGTCGCGGCTGCGCCTGCCTACTTGATTCCTCGGGCTTCCGCATCGGCGGCCCTCTCCTCTTCGGGGTCCGCGGCACGCGCCTGCAGGGCAAGCGCTGCCGCCCGATACACCGGCAGCAGCAGATCCCGAAGGGGCTCCGCGCCGCGCCAGAAGGGAAACGGGCCCAGCCGCTCCAGGACCGGGGCCGCCAGCCGCGGCTCGCCCAGAAAATCGCCGCCCGGCAGCGGGTCCCACCGCCCCCAGTAGCCGGCAGGATCCAGCTCCAGCGGCACGGCGCGGGTGGGCTCGGGCGCAGCAGCCACGGCCAGCAGCGCTTGGGGGTCTAAGCCGCGCAGCACCAGTAAGCCCATGGGGTCTCGGTCCAACTCCTCCGCCACCAGGTACAGCACAGCGGCTTCGTGCTTGCAGGGGTCGCCCCAATCCGGGCAGGAGCAGGAGAGGGAGAGTTCCCGGCGCGAGGCAGGCAGGAGCCCATGGCCAGCCGCCTCGAGGGCGGCCAGGCACTCCTCGGACACGCGGCCGGCAGCCAACTCCACCAGGAGGGCAGGCTCGCGGTCGACCACCTCGCGCACCGCCGCTTGCTTGGCGGGTGTGAACGCCGGCACGCGAATCTCCACCCGATAGGGGCTGGGGCGAGATCCTTGCACCCGGGCACGCACCGCTCCCGGCGTCAGCGCAATGTCCAGCACCTGCCCTGACCGCGCATAGCGGCGCCCGCGCTGCATGCGGGAATCCGGCCCGCCGCCTTCCAAGAGGGCCACCCACCGCGCACCCGCCGGTGTGGCGCCGAATCCCCCGCGCTTGGTGCGGGCTTTAATGCCGCCCTTCGCGGGCCGTGGGCGGCTTGGCGCGGGCCAGCCGCCATCCCAGTCGGACATGCTACACCTCCACCAGAGATTCCTGCAGGCGAAACAAGTCTAAGACATCGTTGTTGCTCCACTCGGTCAGCCACTGCTCGCCCCCGCCCCCGCCCCCGCCCACGAAGCGGTCCGCCAGCCCCTGCTTTTCCACCAGGAGCTCATGGATGCGCTCCTCCACCGTGCCGCGGGTAACAAACTTGTGCACGCGCACGGCTTTCGCCTGCCCGATGCGAAACGCCCTGTCTGTGGCCTGGTTCTCGACTGCGGGGTTCCACCAGCGGTCGTAGTGCAGCACGTGGTTGGCGCGGGTGAGGTTGAGTCCCGTGCCGCCGGCGTTCAGCGACAGGATAAAGAGCGGGGGCCCGCCTTCGGCGCGCTGAAACTGCGCCACCTGGCGGTCCCGCTCGGTGCGCGGCACGCCGCCGTGCAGAAACAGCACGCTGCGCCCGAATCGCTCCTGCAGGTCGTGCTGCAGCAGCGCCCCCATCTCGCGGAACTGGCTGAATATCAGGGCGCGCTCGCCGTTGTCCAAGATTTCGTCCACCAGGCTCTCGAGGCGCTCAAGCTTGCCGGAGCGCCCCGGCAGCGGGGATCCATCCGCGAGAAAGTGAGCCGGGTGGTTGGCCAGCTGCTTTAAGCGCAGCAGCGTGGTGAGAATCACGCCGCGGCGCTCCATGCCCTCGGACTGGTATAGCCGCTCTTCCAGCTCCGCCACCACCGCGCGGTACAGGGCCGCCTGCTCGGTGGTCAGCTGGCAAAACTGCACCATCTCAATCTTGTCCGGCAGATCGGGCGCAATGGCGGGGTCCGTTTTGGTGCGCCGCAGGATGAAGGGCGCCGTCAAGTCGCGCAGCCGCTGGGCGGGCTCCTCCCGGTGCTCGCGGTGAATGGGCTGCAGGAACTGCCGGCGAAACTGCGCCGGGGCTCCCAGCCACCCGGGATTCACCAGGTCGATGAGGGAGTAGAGGTCCCCCACGTGATTTTCCACGGGCGTGCCCGTCAAGGCCACGCGAAAGTCGGCGGGGATGCTGGCCAGCGCACGGAAGGTGCGGGTGGCAAAGTTTTTGACTGCTTGGGCCTCGTCGGCGATGACGGCGCGCCAGGGCACCGTGGCCAGTGGTGCCGCATCGCGACGCATGGTGCCGTAGGACGTCAGCACCAACCCGGTGCGACGCGCCAGCGCCAAAAGCTCCTCGCCCGCCGCCCGGTCGGACCCGTGGTGCACCGCCACCGGGAGCGATGGGGTGAAGCGGCGCGCTTCGGCCTCCCAGTTGCCCAAGATGGAGGGCGGCGCCACCAGCAGGACGGGGCGCGGTTCCGCGTCGTGCTCCGCGAGCGCCTCGATGAGGGCCAGGGTCTGGACCGTCTTGCCAAGGCCCATGTCGTCGGCCAAAAGGCCGCCGAGCCCCCACGACGCCAGGTTCGTGAGCCACGCCAAGCCGCGCGCCTGGTAGGGGCGGAGTGAGCCTACAAATGCCTGTGGCGGCGCGGCGGCGGCGCGCGCGGCGGCGCCCTCGCCCTGTAGCGCCGTCATAAGCTCCTTCAGCCAGCCGGTGAGGGTGGCGCCGGCAAGGGTGTCGTCGGCGTCGGGCCCCAGGGTGGCACCCATGGCCAGGCGCATGGCGTCGCGCGCCCGCATCTCGCTTTGGTGCTGGACCCGCCGCAGAATGCGCAGCGCGTCCTCGGCGCGGACATGCACCCAGGCGCCCCGAATTTGGACCAGAGGCGTCTTGGAGGTGGCGAGGCGCTCAAGCTCTTCCGGCGTGAGCACCTCGTCGCCCAGCACTGCCTGCCAGTTGACGCTGATAATGGCGTCCAGGTTGAAGCGGCCGGGAACTGCCATGGGCGCCTCGACGTGCGCCCGGGTTTTCACCCCCGATGCGGCCCCGTGCCACCAGCCTGGGAGCTCGAGGCCAAAGCCTGCCTGCTCTAAGAGTGGCGCGTCTTCCGTGAGAAACCGATAGGCGCCGGCGAGGTCGGTGGCGAGGTGGCTCGGAGCGGGGCCAGCCAGCGCTTCGCGCACGGACGGCGACACCGCCGCGGCCTGGCCCAGCGCCAGCAGCACCTGATCTGGCCCGACCGTGTCCCAGGGATCACCGAGACCGCGATGCTGGGCCGTGAAGTCGTCCCACAGGGCAGAAAGCCCGGCGGACAGGCTGGGGTCGCGCAGTGACACCGCCCGAAAGTCGATGCGCCACCGCTCTTGGTCGTCTTCGGGGTCGGGCTCTACCACCCGAAACACCAGCCGAAACGGCAGGGCGGCCAAGGCAACGAGCGGGCGCGCCCACTGCGCGACTGAGGTCTCCAGCCCTGCCAACTCGGCCGGCGATCCACCCAGGCGGCCGTCGTCCGCCACCAGCGCCTGACACCAGCGGTCGTGTATGCTGGCCCCAAGCGTCAGCGGCGGGCTGCTGTCGCGCACCAGGCGATCCACGGCCGCTGCCACGAACCACTCGGCGACCAGCGCGGGATCCCGGGCGGGCGCCCCGGTGGCATCGCGGGTCAAGGCGCGGGCTGCGCCCGGCAGGCGGCGGGCCAGGCTCGCCGCGCGCTCGCGGTCGCGCGGCGCCCAGTCCGGCGTCCAGTGGGCGTAAAGCTCTGGGCCAACTCGGCGGGTGGACGGCCAGTACTGATGCCGCACCACGAGGCTTTCCGCCAGCGCCAAGAGCGCGCTCCACACGTCCCAGACGGGGTCGGCCCACACCCCTCCGCCTAAGTGCCGAGCCCCGCCGTCCCTAGTCTGGCCGCCAAACAGCATAGGCCACCAAGTGGAGGGCACGGACGCCGCGGCCACGCGAAAGGGCCGAATGGCCCGCGAAGCGAGGTCGGCCCCTGGCGCATCATCGGGAGGGGTCGGCCCAGCATCGCCTGAGGGCACCCACAAAACTTGCCGCCGCACGTCCACCGCATCCCAAAACGGCCAAAGCTCCTGGACCAGCTCACGGAGCTTATCGGGGCCAGAGGCAAAGGGCAGAGAAGGAATCGCCGCGCGCGACGGGCGCCGTCCAGCGCCAGGCGCTTCCGCCCACAGAGCCAGTCCTACCTCATCCACCGCCGCGTGCAATGTGTTCATGACAGCCACTTCGAGGTCGGGGAAGGGGACTCCTCCATGCGCGTAGTAGTAAGGCCGCACACACGATCCGCGTGGGACAGCCCGGAGAAGATAGATGCTCACAATATGTTTGACATCGAACGCAGCCGGTGGTAGAACAATCCTGGTTCCTATAGATACGAGTCAGGAGAAATCGTGGTATGGTCGACGAGGTTCGGGTGGTGATTTTCGAACAGAAGGCCAGCAGCGAGGTACGTATGGTTGCGGCGGGCGGCCGCGTTGTGTTCGCGTCCCGGCAGTCGCAAACGTTGACTCAGTTAGAGTTTTCTGTCCATGCGTCATCCTCCTGGCCCATCAAGCGACCCTTCTTACCGCCCCTGTAGCTGGTTCCGGCGGGCGACTATTTGCCGGTCGCCCGCTGGGCTAGCTGTAGCAGGCGGCTGCATTGAAGCTAGATGCGCGTCAGGAGGACGAAAGTCTCCCTTGTCGAATTGGGGGCCCGCCCCCGGGGCCCCTCTTTAGGTCTAATGCACATCCTGGCAAACCCACCAGTGAAATGCTAGGATGGCAGCGAACGCTCTGAATCATGGCATCAGCACCAATCAGCGGCAGACCGCGCAGAGAAGAGGGTGAATCATGGCGAAATTGACGTTCCAAGAATTGCAGGGGACCGTGGACAGCCATGCGTCGGCACTGCGGTGCGTGACGCACTACCAGCCAGCGGGCGGCGCGGGCGACAAGGTGTTTCCGCCCACCTACGAGGGCGCGAAGTATGCGGTGGAAAAGCGAATCATCAATGGACAAGAGGATCCCGTGGATTGCATTCTGCTGGATTCGGTGGCGTCGCAGGCGAATCGGATTGAGCTGGCACTGCTGGAGGCCCACCGAGCAGGCCGGCTTAGGTTGCCCACGCTGTCGGTCGCCTTTGAAAGCCGCGAGCTGCGAAAGCCTTTGGTTATCACCAGCTGGGAGGCTCCTCACCGCGCGGCCGATGCGATTTTCCGCGACAGCCTGTTGGAAGGAAAACCGTTTCGACAGTCCTCGATGGGTTCTCTGCTGAATGACGCGGATCTCCACCACGCCACGGGTCTGTATCAGATGTGCCCCGGCGCGCTCGTGTTTGGCATTTGGGATTCCACCGGTCCCCGCGGCGGGCTGGGGGCCAAGTTCCAGCGCGCCTTAGTGTCTGAAATCGTGGCGGTGCAAGCCGTCGCTGGCGCCAAAACGGCCAGCCGGATGGACCCCCTGCAGATTCAGCGCAAGGCAGGTCCACTTTTTCGCCGGCCGGATGGATCTTGGAGCATTGACCGGGAGCAGGCACAGAAGAAAGACGGCCGCCCCATCCTGGCTAAACTAACTGGCAAGGGCGAACCCGTGGTGTGGGATGAAAAGAAGGAGCAAGATGAGGGCCGCCCCAGCGTCGTGAATCACGGCAACGTCACCCCGACCATTACGGAGAGTGCCGGAGGCATCACGATGCGCGAGGCGAGACAAACCACCGTCCTGTCGCTTCCGGCACTCCGTCGGCTGCGCTTCCCGCTGCCGGGCCAGCGTGAATCTCAGGTGGAAGTGGACCGGGCCGCCAGGACAGTGCTGGCGGCGCTGGCGTTATGCGGGGCGGTGCTGGCCCGGGAGGAAGGGGCGGACTTGCGCTCGCGGTGCCACCTGGTGCCTGAAGGCGATTTTGTGTGGGAAGTGCTCACGCCCGGCAAGCCTAGCATGCACTATGAGCTTTGCGGCGACGACGCCATTGCGATGGTCCACGCCGCCGTCCAGGCCGCAGAGCGTGTGGGCCTCACCTGGAAAGGGGAGGTGGACCTCACCCCTAGTGCGGACCTAATGACGCTATTGGAGCGCAGCCAGGCTTTGGTGATGGCTGAGGGCGTTGACTGATGATCAGCTTGGCCGTTGAATACCTAAACGGCTGGTCGCTGGCGGCGGCGGACGGTGCCGCCAAGTCGCGGGCCGAGTGGCCGCCCCATCCTGATCGCGTGTTCATGGCCCTGGCGGCCGCGTACTTCGAGACGGCGGGTCCGGACGAGGAGGCCGAGGCCCTGCGCTGGCTGGAGCGCCAGCCGGCGCCATTGGTCTATGCGTCTGCCAGCCACCCGAGGGTCGCTGTGGGAGGCGACGGGCCCCCGGTGTCGTTTGTCCCCGTGAACGACGTAAAGGTGGGTCAGCTTAAGGACACCACCAGTCCTCAAAAGTTGCTGGACCAAGGACTGACGGTCCTGCCCGCCCACCGCAAGCGGCAGGCACGCAGCTTCCCGGTCGCGGTGCCGGAGGATCCGGTGGTGCACCTAGTGTGGGAAGAGACTGGGGCGCTGCCTCCCAGCCTGCACGCTGGGTTGGCCAGCCTGTGCCGCAAAGTTACGCACGTTGGCCACTCCGCGTCGCTCGTCCAGATGTGGGTCGATGCGGACGCACCGGTGCTGGGGCCCCGGCGGCACCTGTGGGTGCCGGATGATGGGCTGGATGCCACCCTGCGGATGCGGGTGCCGTATGACGGACGCCTTTCGTATCTGGCCGCTTCCGATCCCGCTCCCCATGTGCGGCATGCCATGACTTTGGGGAAATTGGACCGCGCCCGATACCTAGATGGGCTGGTGGACCGCTTGCGGCCTCGCAACAGCCGCTGGCAGGGGTATCGGCGGCCGGGGCCGCGGACCTCCTCCGAGGTCGAAGTGCGGGGAGAATTTGATCCCCGCGTGCAGGTGCTGCGGCTCACGGGAAACCTGCCGGCCACGATGACGCTGGCGGTGGTGGAGGCGCTGCGCCACTCCATGATGGCCGCGCACCCCGATGCGCCGGAGTGGGCCTCTGGGCTCACCCCGGATGGCGGACCGTCTCGCGCTCCACACGTATCGCTGGTGCCGCTGGTGAACGTGGGGCACGCCCACGGTGATGGGCGCCTCATGGGCGTCGGACTGGCCCTGCCGAGGGGGGTCGACGGCCGCGCGGCCGCCACCTTCCTGCAGGGATGGCTTCGCGACGAGCTTGGCGCGCCGCGGCAACTGCTGCTGGCTCACCGGGATTGGTTCGAATCCACAGCCCAGCTGGACGAGCGCGAAGTGCTCCCCATGACGCTGGCACCGCAAACGTGGATTCGGCCGAGCTCCACGTGGGTCTCGGTGACGCCCATCGTGATGGATCGCCACGCCCACGGGCGAAACCGCTGGAGCGTGCTGACCGAGGCGGCCGCGAAGGCTTGCGAGCACATCGGGTTGCCGCGGCCGAAAGCCGTGGAGCTGTCGCGGGCGCCATTTGCCCAGGGGGCGCCGCGCGCGGAGGAATTTCCCCCCCTTCGGCGCCCGGATGGCACCGCACGGCTGCACCTGCATGCCCGCCTGGAATTTCCCGAGACGGTGGCCGGACCGATGATTTTGGGAGCGGGCCGGTATCGCGGCTACGGTCTGTGCCGTCCCCAATGAGCATGAAGCGAGGGACAAGCCATGGATAGGGATTGGGAGAGCAGCGCAGGGAGTGCCGGAGAGCAGTTCGATCGGTTCTTCCACGCGCTGTGGGGGTATCCAGCATTCGAATGGCAGCGTTCGCTGGCCGCGCGGGTGATGACGTCTGCCGACCCGTGGCCGGAAGTGTTGGCCCTGCCTACCGCGGCGGGCAAGACGGCCTGCTTGGATGTGGCCGTGTTTGCGCTGGCGATGCACCCCGAGCGGGGCCGCATGCCGCGCCGCGTGTTTTTCGCGGTCGACCGGCGACTCATCGTCGACGCGGCGTACAGCCGTGCTCAGAAAATCGCCCAAAAGCTTTACGAAGCGCTGGACGGCGGCGATCCGACTCTGCGGCAAGTGGCCGAGCGCCTGATGGCCTTGGGTGGAGAAGTGCCCCTCATGGCGTACGAGCTCCGCGGGGGGATTTACCGCTCGGAGGCTTGGGCCCGGTCCCCCGTGCAGCCTACCGTGGTAGCGACCACCGTAGACCAGCTGGGCTCCCGCCTCCTGTTTCGGGCCTATGGGCGGCGGCCCTACAGCTTTCCCATTTATGCGGGGCTGGTCGCCAATGACAGCCTGGTGCTGCTGGATGAAGCCCATTGCGCCGTGCCGTTTATGGAAACGTTGCGCGCCGTCGGGCGGTATCGGACGTTTGCCAAGGAGCCGCTGCCCCCACCGTTTCATGCGGTGGTGATGTCCGCGACGCCGCCGGCGGGATTCCAGGACGTCTTTCGGGATACCTCTGGCCAAGGCGACGACCGGGAGCATCCTCTGGGACGACGGCGCTGGGCCGCGAAGCCGGCCACGTTAGCTGTGGCCCGCTCCGCGGGGCGACTGGGAGTAGCCGAGGAGCTCGCAGCCTCCGCGCGCCAACTGAGCCATCTGGGCGCTGACGGCCCGATATCCACCGTGGTGTTTTGCAACCGGGTGCAGACGGCGCGCGAGGTGGCGGCATTGCTGCAGAAGGCTCACCTAGACACGGTCCTGCTGACAGGACGCATGCGCCCCGTCGACAAGGGCGATGTCGTGGATCGCGATCTTGCCTCGGTGGCTAGTGGCGCGCGGGACGGCGCGCGGAAGGCGCCGCTGTTTGTGGTGGCGACCCAAACCCTGGAAGTGGGGGCGGATCTGGACTTTGACTACCTCGTGACCGAGTGCGCGTCGCTGGACGCACTGCAGCAGCGCTTCGGGCGACTCAATCGGATGGGGCGACCCATTGCCAGCCAAGCCATCGTGGTGCTGGAGCGAGACCTCAAACTGGATGACCCCGCGGGCGACCCGATTTATGGGACGGCACTCGCGCGCACCTGGCAGTGGCTTCGCGCCCACGAGCGACCCGACCAAACGGTGGACATGAGCGTCGGGGGCTTGGCGGAGCAGCTGTCCGAAACCGAAAATGCAGCGGAGCTGTTCGCGCCGGTGCGCCACGCGCCCGTGATGCTGCCAGCGCACATCGACTTATGGGCCCAGACCGACCCTATCCCGTGGCCTTCCCCAGATCCTGCGGTGTTTCTCCACGGACCTGAAGCGGGGTCGCCTGACGTGCTGGTGTGCTGGCGGGCGGACTTTGAGCGGGATGAGGCGGGCAAGATTGTGCCGGCCACGCTGGACGCGCTGGCGTGGGCGCCACCCGCTATCGCAGAGTGCCTGCCAGTTCCCATCCATGTCATGCGGGACTTTTTGTCGGGTGCCAATATGGAGGATGACAGCGGTGATCTGGAAAGTGTGGCACCGGATGAATTAGAGGACTCCGCCGCCAAGCGCCACGCTGCCCGCGGCCGCCGCGAGAGCGAAGAATCTAGCTTGTCAGTGATTCGGTGGAGAGGCCGGGATGATGCTCAGGCCATCCAAGATGGTGGGAGGCTGCGCCCTGGGGACGTGCTGGTTCTCAACGCTGCGGCAAACGAGTCTAAGCGGTCCACCGTGCTGGGCGACTTGGCACGGCGCGCGGGCCCGCCTTGCCTAGACTGGGGAGACCGCGCAAATTTTGAGACGCGAGGCCTGCCGGTCATGCGACTCCATCCCGCAGTGGTGGGCCAACTGCCCCCCACCCCAAGCCGCGCCGCGCTGCTGACGCTGGCAGAAACCGGCGGGCGGTCGTTTGAGGATGACCCTGACGGACTGGTAGGCGACGTGCGAGATGCGCTGCAAGCGGTTTCCCAAGACGAAATTGCCCCCAAGTGGCTGCGCGACCTCTCGGTTGCCCTCTTGCGAGAGAACTTGGAGCAGTGCATCGACCCACACCCGCTGGGGGTCGGCCTCATCGTGCGAGGCAGGCATCGAGTGGAAGCTCCTACGCCCTTTGCGTCACTTGATACCTTTACCGACGAAGACTACACGTCCACGTCTGGCAGCCGGGTCGTAACCCTGGGGCAGCACCTGGACGGGGTGGCACGTCGAGCGCGCAAGTACGCTGAGCAGTGTGGCCTGCCGGAGCCGATGGTGGAGGCGGTGGCGGCTGCCGGCGGCCTGCATGATTTGGGCAAGGCGGACCCTCGTTTTCAAAATGTGCTGACCGGCGGGGGCCGCTGGTCATGGCCGGAGTTGGTCGCTAAGTCCCGTGGGACTCCTCTCTCCCCTAAAGCGTATCGCGAAGCGCTTAAGCAGTCGGGGTACCCGCGGGGGGGCCGACACGAGTTGCTCTCGGTGAGGATGCTGGAATCGGCAGGCCCCGAGGAGATGCCAGATACCCGTGAGCTGAAAGACTTGGTTTTATATCTGGTGGCGACCCATCACGGGCGAGGTCGTCCCTTTGCCCCAGTGGTGGAGGACACGGAGCCGGTAGAGGTGTTGGTGCCACTGGCGGGTGCGGCGGTCACGGTGTCGTCGGCAACGGGGCTGGAGCAGCTGGGATCTGGGGTGGAAGAGCGGTTCTGGCGGCTGGCGCGCCGCTATGGGTGGTGGGGGTTGCCGTGGCTGGAGGCCATCTTGCGGCTGGCGGACCATCGGCAGAGCGAAGAAGAGCAGGCAGGATCCACCCGTGGAAAAAGGGGGCGGGGGGCATGAGGCAGCACCCATTAGTACTAGAAGGTTTGCACGGAGAGTCGATGCCGGGCTTCCTCGCCGCCCTGGGGACGCTGGTGGCGCTGTCCGACCCTTCCCGCGATGATGCACCGCGGCTGGGGTGGCTCCGTGTGGGTGGGCAGTGGACAGCGTTCATAGCTGGGTTGCCGGATGGGGTGGAGCGCAATAGTCTGCCCGAATGGCTGGCCGAGCGCTTGAAGTCGCTGGCCGAGAACCCGGCGGTGCGATTCGCGAAGGATCTTGCGGTGTCGGGGGAGCAATTTCGCTACCAGGCTCTGCAGGCGGCCAGGGCCGCCACCCTTTCAGAGCGCTCCCACGCCGATTTTCTGGCGGCCTTTGGGTGTGACGTCGTCGTGGACAAGAAGGGCCTGCTTCGCGACACCAGCTTTCGCACCATGAGCGGTGCGGGAAATCAGCACTTTTTGGAGTCAATGCGCAAGCTGGCCGAGCTGACCACGGCGCGGGATTTGGAGCATGCCCTGTTTGAGCCGTGGGCGTACACTGATGAGTTGCCCAGCATGCGTTGGGATGCGCGCGACGACCGCCGCTATGCCCTCCGGTGGAAAAATCCCTCGAATGATCCCGGTCGCACGGTGCGGGGCGCTAACCGACTGGCTGTGGAGGCTCTGCGCCTCCTGCCCACGGCCCCGGTGGGGCGAGGCATCGCCACCACGGGATTTCGCCGGGTGAAGCGCGAGACGCACTTTACATGGCCCATCTGGGAGGCCCCGCTGTCTGCCGATGCGGTGCGGTCCTTGATGGGCATGGCGGCGGCAGAGCTGGCAGGTGAAGTTGGCGAGCGCAATGTGGCGCAGCTGCAAGCGCGGGGCGTGCGGGAGCTGTTTCGCTCCACCCGGCGCACCGCGGGGAAGTTCGTGGTGTTCACCCCGCCCGTACCGGCCACTGTGTCCTCCGGTGTAGAGGAGCATGACGAGGTGGCTTCTCAACTTAGAGGCGGGTAGCCTGTCGTTGCGCGGTGCCTCCGATCTCCCGGATCCTCGTCAGGGCTCACCCTTTTTTAACTGAGTCATCTTGGGGAGAAATCGTGTAATTCCATTGGCCTTGAAAGGGATCCGCCACGAGATGGAGGGCCGTGATGTCCTTCGCCGTGATTTTGATCCCCGTGGGGTACTTGCCTTGCTCCCATTCCGCCCACACCGTCAGCCTGGTGGTGGTCTGCGTGGGCCGCGGTCGTCCGGCGGGTCCCGCACCGCCTGAAGGCGCTGGGCTATCGCGTGACGCTGGAGCCGGTGACCCCCGCAGGGTGGCCCGGCTGGCGGCCTCCGCATCCGCGGCACACGTGAACGCCTGGCCGGCCAGATCGGCCGTGGCGCGGACCCGCGTCAGCTCCCGGTCGAAATGGTGCGCGTTCCGCTGGTCGAGGCTCGAGGTGCGGTAGACGACAAGCCGGTACGAGTGCCCCCGCAGGGTCCCCGTGTGTTCACGGGCCCAGTATTCGGCGGCGCGGGGGCGCGCCGTCCACGCCCCCGCGGCGGTGGCTACGGCTTTGCGCCAGGTTCCCGCGCTCGCAAGGTCCAGGACGGAGGCATTTGGAGTGCATGTGTTGCCCACGTATTGCCTATGTTGTAGGATTGCTGGGGACCCCGTCGAGCGAAAAAACCCTGGCGCTCGTCTTGTATGCACAGTACAGCACGCCGCTCACCGCGGTGTTGGTGGACGCCCATGCCCTGTTGGATGGCGTGGCCAAAGACGCAGCCGGGCGCGACAGCTTGGCATTGGGCATCTACCGACAGGGTGCGCGGGGGCCGCCGACATGGTGGCCGCCACCCCGGGGGCTGCCGCCTCCCACGCGTGCGCATACGCCTCCTGGAACTTCTGCGCCGCTTCCAGTGCCGTGTCGAGCGGTGCGAGACACAAGATGTCATCGCCCCCGGCGTAAACCAGCACAGCATCGGTGGCTGCCGCCACGTTAGGCACCTCGGCAGAAAATGCCTCAAGGGCACGAGCCACCGTGGCGGCGCCCACTTTGGAGAGCAAGTCGCCGACACGGTCGCCGTCCATCAGGATCACGGCATAGTAAAGCCGCGGCCTCACGGCCGCGGAAATTGATCGCGTGCGCAACCGCCGGCCCAAGGGCCACAAGCTTCAATGCAGCCGCGGCCTCACGGCCGCGGAAATGGCCGGCCGGGGTCACTCCCAGGTCGCCGGCGTACCAGCCCCGCTTCAATGCAGCCGCGGCCTCACGGCCGCGGAAATGATGCCGCAGGCCGCCCTCGCGTGATGCTTGTTGGTCCGCTTCAATGCAGCCGCGGCCTCACGGCCGCGGAAATATGGCGTCCAGCTCTCCCGTCTTCTGCGCCTTGCCGCTTCAATGCAGCCGCGGCCTCACGGCCGCGGAAATGCGGGTGGCGCATGAGTTGCAGGCGCGCCGGGCGGTGCTTCAATGCAGCCGCGGCCTCACGGCCGCGGAAATATCTCGTGCCGGAGACCGATGTCACCGCGGATGGCTATGCTTCAATGCAGCCGCGGCCTCACGGCCGCGGAAATATTGCACCCGGGTCCGGGTGCCTGTATGCTGACTCGCTTCAATGCAGCCGCGGCCTCACGGCCGCGGAAATCAGAAGACGTCCGCGTCAGCGGTGTAGCCAACAGCTTGGCTTCAATGCAGCCGCGGCCTCACGGCCGCGGAAATCATGAACACATGGCCGATCCCCGTTCGCCGCTTCTAGCTTCAATGCAGCCGCGGCCTCACGGCCGCGGAAATGGCGTAATACTGGTGCCCATTCGGACACGTCACCCATCGCGCTTCAATGCAGCCGCGGCCTCACGGCCGCGGAAATCCTCGAAAGCGGCTGGGGCACGTCGCAGGCGTTTACCCGCTTCAATGCAGCCGCGGCCTCACGGCCGCGGAAATCCCTGGTGGCGCCAGAGGGAGCCACCGCCAAGGAGCTGCTTCAATGCAGCCGCGGCCTCACGGCCGCGGAAATCAAAACCGGCACATGCGGCAGGATGGCGCCGTGATCGCTTCAATGCAGCCGCGGCCTCACGGCCGCGGGAATACAACATCACCGCATTTCGGGAGACTGCCCTCTCAGCTTCAATGCAGCCGCGGCCTCACGGCCGCGGAAATAGCACTACCTATCGCTTGTCCGCCATGTGTATACAAGCTTCAATGCAGCCGCGGCCTCACGGCCGCGGAAATCTGAGACTCGTTCGTCTTCGCCATGCTACCCGGACGACTTCAATGCAGCCGCGGCCTCACGGCCGCGGAAATTAGCGTCAGCAATGGCAGAGTCGCGGAAGATAGCCAGCGCTTCAATGCAGCCGCGGCCTCACGGCCGCGGAAATTGGTATTGCTGGTCATCGTCCTGCTCATGGCCCGCTCGCCCGCTTCAATGCAGCCGCGGCCTCACGGCCGCGGAAATACGTGTCGTACGTGTAGCCAAGCACCGGCGCATCATCATGCTTCAATGCAGCCGCGGCCTCACGGCCGCGGAAATTACTTGGCGCATTCGAACGTGGTGAACGGCCTGACGGTGCTTCAATGCAGCCGCGGCCTCACGGCCGCGGAAATGGGTCGACGCGGATCCAAAGCATGCCTCGCGAATCCGCTTCAATGCAGCCGCGGCCTCACGGCCGCGGAAATGGAGGGGCGGCTGTCGCTAGCTCGTACTTCCCGCCAGCTTCAATGCAGCCGCGGCCTCACGGCCGCGGAAATAGCCACGCAGGCTCGGTGCCCGGGGCGGGGTGATGCGAGCTTCAATGCAGCCGCGGCCTCACGGCCGCGGAAATTCCCAGGTGCGCGCCCGATCGCGGGGAAACACGCGGCTTCAATGCAGCCGCGGCCCCACGGCCGCGGAAATATGGCAATATGACCATCCATGCCGCGCCGCGACAAGAAGCTTCAATGCAGCCGCGGCCTCACGGCCGCGGAAATTTCTTCTTTTCCGCAAACTTCATACGTGCGGAAAAAGCTTCAATGCAGCCGCGGCCTCACGGCCGCGGAAATAGATTGACGCGCTGCCGGCGCCGGTGGTGGCGATGATGCTTCAATGCAGCCGCGGCCTCACGGCCGCGGAAATCGCCAACCCCTTTCCGCCCAATGACCATGACGCCGTGTTGGCTTCAATGCAGCCGCGGCCTCACGGCCGCGGAAATTCGCCATGGGGTCGATGCCCCACAGGTACAGCACCTGCGCTTCAATGCAGCCGCGGCCTCACGGCCGCGGAAATAAGCCACGGGGCGAAGCCCGTTGCCGACCCTCCTTCATGCTTCAATGCAGCCGCGGCCTCACGGCCGCGGAAATCGAGTTGCGCGTCTTGGAACAGCGAGCCGGGCCGCCCGGGCTTCAATGCAGCCGCGGCCTCACGGCCGCGGAAATGCGTCCCCACCGTGCTCCGGGTGCCCGCCCATGCGGCTTCAATGCAGCCGCGGCCTCACGGCCGCGGAAATCGGCGGCGTAGGTGGGGCGCGTCACCGGGGGCTCCTTGCTTCAATGCAGCCGCGGCCTCACGGCCGCGGAAATCCGGCAGAGGCTTTCGCGGAGTCTCCCGCGCTCGCTGCTTCAATGCAGCCGCGGCCTCACGGCCGCGGAAATACGCCCCCCGGACGCCCACACGCACCGACCACCCGCCGCTTCAATGCAGCCGCGGCCTCACGGCCGCGGAAATACACCGACAACTTCGGCCTCGGCGTCGGCCAACTGCAAGTGCTTCAATGCAGCCGCGGCCTCACGGCCGCGGAAATTAGAACTCGTTCCACGTGTAGCTGCCGGCATTCAGCTTCAATGCAGCCGCGGCCTCACGGCCGCGGAAATGCGGATATGCGAGCCGCAGCCACGGACTGGAACGGCCCGCTTCAGTGCAGCCGCGGCCTCACGGCCGCGGAAATCGCTCCGCAAGAGCGTGCAGCGCACCGACGATCAGCAGCTTCAATGCAGCCGCGGCCTCACGGCCGCGGAAATCGCGTAGACGCCGATGGGCACGCGCTGCGCGGCCAGCGCTTCAATGCAGCCGCGGCCTCACGGCCGCGGAAATCCTCGTACAGCCGCGCCGCGTCTTCCCCATCCGCCGCTTCAATGCAGCCGCGGCCTCACGGCCGCGGAAATGGCGAGCGGGGCGGCGGCCGCGAGCGGGACGACCGCCAAGCTTCAATGCAGCCGCGGCCTCACGGCCGCGGAAATGTGGGACATCACGTCGATGTGATAGCCCCCGGTGGTGCTTCAATGCAGCCGCGGCCTCACGGCCGCGGAAATATGATGGGTGTGCAGGTGGAGCGGGTGGCGCATGAGGCTTCAATGCAGCCGCGGCCTCACGGCCGCGGAAATATGGTGGGTGGTTGGGGTAGTGGTAAGTCGTATGTTGGCTTCAATGCAGCCGCGGCCTCACGGCCGCGGAAATACCTCATCGGTCGCCAGGCCCGCACCCGCGCCACCCGGCTTCAATGCAGCCGCGGCCTCACGGCCGCGGAAATCTAGCGTGGGTTGTGCAGACCACGAAGCAGATCATACGCTTCAATGCAGCCGCGGCCTCACGGCCGCGGAAATTCCGGCGCTAGCGGCTCGTAGTCCGCGCGATGCAGCTTCAATGCAGCCGCGGCCTCACGGCCGCGGAAATGTGCTCAAATTCGGCGGCAAAACCGGCGACATCAACCTGGGGCTTCATTGCAGCCGCGGCCTCACGGCCGCGGAAATTATCCTTCGACTTCCTCTGGGTAATCGGCGCGATACTGCTTCAATGCAGCCGCGGCCTCACGGCCGCGGAAATGCGCTGACGGTCAGGCGATAGATATACGTGGGGTTGGGCTTCAATGCAGCCGCGGCCTCACGGCCGCGGAAATCAGTACGGTGGACTTTACGGGCTGGACGGCGGCCACCTGGGCTTCAATGCAGCCGCGGCCTCACGGCCGCGGAAATTCAACTTAGGTGGGCGCGCCATTCACGCGTGGACCTGCTTCAATGCAGCCGCGGCCTCACGGCCGCGGAAATGAACAGAATCCGTACATCGCGGCCACGGTGACCAATGCTTCAATGCAGCCGCGGCCTCACGGCCGCGGAAATCCGAGCTTGACGCGCAGCGTGCCAAGGAGCGCCATGCTTCAATGCAGCCGCGGCCTCACGGCCGCGGAAATGGGGTAGCCCACCTTCTCCGCTGCCTGGATGGCGCTCTGCTTCAATGCAGCCGCGGCCTCACGGCCGCGGAAATTTGGTGAGCATGAACCCCTGCGCACTGCTGCTCGCCACGCTTCAATGCAGCCGCGGCCTCACGGCCGCGGAAATCCGAGCTTGACGCGCAGCGTGCCAAGGAGCGCCATGCTTCAATGCAGCCGCGGCCTCACGGCCGCGGAAATATGTGCTGGCGGCCGTCGGGTACGAGCGCCTGACAAGCTTCAATGCAGCCGCGGCCTCACGGCCGCGGAAATGGTAATGCTGTTGCAGCGGCGCACGTGGGCCTTCGAGCTTCAATGCAGCCGCGGCCTCACGGCCGCGGAAATTCGCTGGCGAAGTGAAACCCGCTGTGGCGCAAATCGCTTCAATGCAGCCGCGGCCTCACGGCCGCGGAAATCTCCAAAAGAGCGTCGGCACGCTGGGCGAGAGTTTGCTTCAATGCAGCCGCGGCCTCACGGCCGCGGAAATGGTAGGGCAGTCTTGGCACTCTTCATCGGAGAAGGCATCCGCTTCAATGCAGCCGCGGCCTCACGGCCGCGGAAATCGCCGATACGGCCTCGAGCCGCACCTGCGGTCAGGGCTTCAATGCAGCCGCGGCCTCACGGCCGCGGAAATGGTGCTGCTCGCGGCGCCCACGCGCACCACGGCATATGCTTCAATGTAGCCGCGGCCTCACGGCCGCGGAAATGAGCCGCATCTGCGGTCAGGGAGGCCGCCGATACGGCCTCGCTTCAATGCAGCCGCGGCCTCACGGCCGCGGAAATAACCTGAGCCCAGCATACTGCGACCCGGAGTAGCCTGGCTTCAATGCAGCCGCGGCCTCACGGCCGCGGAAATATCCACGGGAATGCCAAGAAACCGCTCAAAGCGATGGAAGCTTCAACGCAGCCGCGGCCTCACGGCCGCGGAAATGACGATCCCAGCTGCGCGACATCGATCGCCTCCGCGCTTCAATGCAGCCGCGGCCTCACGGCCGCGGAAATGTGACCAGAGACGAGATCCTGTTGGGCGGTCTCGGCGCCACGCTTCAATGCAGCCGCGGCCTCACGGCCGCGGAAATCGCGTGGCGCGGGGCCTGGCGGGCTGCTAGTCGATGGCTTCAATGCAGCCGCGGCCTCACGGCCGCGGAAATTCATTCCCGGCGCAGGCTGGGAAGTCCTGTGCTGGCAGCTTCAATGCAGCCGCGGCCTCACGGCCGCGGAAATGACCTCGGGCTCTTCGTGGTCCGCGTCCTCATTCGTGGCTTCAATGCAGCCGCGGCCTCACGGCCGCGGAAATACGACCCGGACGCCCTGCGGGCCGCGGCGGTCCACTACGCTTCAATGCAGCCGCGGCCTCACGGCCGCGGAAATGGCGCCGCCATGAGCGCGATTTACGAAAGGACGTGAGCTTCAATGCAGCCGCGGCCTCACGGCCGCGGAAATTTCGCCGCGCCGCGCGGCGCTTCGGGATCGCGATCTCGCTTCAATGCAGCCGCGGCCTCACGGCCGCGGAAATCCGACAACATCCAGCGCGGCACGCAGTATCTGGCCAGCATGCTTCAATGCAGCCGCGGCCTCACGGCCGCGGAAATGGCACGACAACCGAGTCGTGTGTGATCCGGTGCTATGTCGCTTCAATGCAGCCGCGGCCTCACGGCCGCGGAAATGAAAATCATCATCGGAATCGAGAGTTGCTTGTTCACGCGCTTCAATGCAGCCGCGGCCTCACGGCCGCGGAAATGACATAAAATGTGGGCGCGGAGCGGCAGGCTTACGGCTTCAATGCAACCGCGGCCTCACGGCCGCGGAAATTTCGCGCCCTTCGCGACGCCGCGGGCGTCATCGACCCGCTTCAATGCAGCCGCGGCCTCACGGCCGCGGAAATGGGGCCACCTCCATTATGGGGCGGCCGCGGCAGAGGTGCTTCAATGCAGCCGCGGCCTCACGGCCGCGGAAATCGGCGCGCCTTCTTTCGGCCGGCCAGCACCAGCCAGCTTCAATGCAGCCGCGGCCTCACGGCCGCGGAAATGACACAGCGGCCGGGTACTATGATTATATGTCCGACTGCTTCAATGCAGCCGCGGCCTCACGGCCGCGGAAATCGCTGCTCCGGCTCATCATCGTCACGGAGCCGCTGGCCGGGCTTCAATGCAGCCGCGGCCTCACGGCCGCGGAAATTACCGACAGCGAGCGCGACTATCTTGACTTGCTGGGCTTCAATGCAGCCGCGGCCTCACGGCCGCGGAAATTCCAGCCGCGCCGTCACGTCCTGATGGATAATCGCCAAGCTTCAATGCAGCCGCGGCCTCACGGCCGCGGAAATCTCGCCGGGGCGGCGATGCTGTGAGCACGGGCATTCCGGCTTCAATGCAGCCGCGGCCTCACGGCCGCGGAAATCAGAACCCACAGGTACCAACCTTACGGCAGTGGCGCGCTTCAATGCAGCCGCGGCCTCACGGCCGCGGAAATGAGTGGCGCGGGCTGGGGTGGATTGGATCGGCCGGGGAAGCTTCAATGCAGCCGCGGCCTCACGGCCGCGGAAATGGGGCGGTGACGTTCAGTGTGCCGTCGGCGCCCACGCTTCAATGCAGCCGCGGCCTCACGGCCGCGGAAATGCCTCTTCTGGGTACTCTTCGCGGAAGTCAGACCAAGCTTCAATGCAGCCGCGGCCTCACGGCCGCGGAAATATTGTCGGAGCGCGGCGGCCTGTGGATGAGCGACTGGGCTTCAATGCAGCCGCGGCCTCACGGCCGCGGAAATGTTCTTCGACGCCGCGCAGGCCGACAAGTTCGGGATCGCTTCAATGCAGCCGCGGCCTCACGGCCGCGGAAATCTCCCGCTCCGAAGCGCCAGGCCGCCAAGCGGATCTAGCTTCAATGCAGCCGCGGCCTCACGGCCGCGGAAATGCGGACCAATACGGGCCGCCCGTGGCCGATTGGGTGGTGCTTCAATGCAGCCGCGGCCTCACGGCCGCGGAAATGGCGGGATGCCCTGGCCGGCGCGTGGCGGGGCTTTCAGCTTCAATGCAGCCGCGGCCTCACGGCCGCGGAAATCCCAAGGGCCCCGGGTGACGCTGCGCCGCTCGGACGCTTCAATGCAGCCGCGGCCTCACGGCCGCGGAAATACGATATCGCGAATGTGGGGGCCGCGGCCCAAAACGAGCTTCAATGCAGCCGCGGCCTCACGGCCGCGGAAATCCCGTCTTTATCCGCGCCTTTTCGGGCGGGGTGTACAAGCTTCAATGCAGCCGCGGCCTCACGGCCGCGGAAATGCAAGTCGGAGCCTGACAGCGTGGCTTGGCCGCGCAGGGCTTCAATGCAGCCGCGGCCTCACGGCCGCGGAAATAGCTCACGCTCGGCAGCGGCTACTCCACGGCCACGTAGCTTCAATGCAGCCGCGGCCTCACGGCCGCGGAAATGACCCGGCTTGGTGACATACTTCGACACCTCCGCGACAGCTTCAATGCAGCCGCGGCCTCACGGCCGCGGAAATAGCGACCTGCACCGGCTCCCCCGGTGGCTCCCCAGCGCTTCAATGCAGCCGCGGCCTCACGGCCGCGGAAATCTCAGTCGTTTACCTATTACGGTGGGGCCTCCATAGGTTATTGCTTCAATGCAGCCGCGGCCTCACGGCCGCGGAAATAGCCAGAAGCTCGGACTCGGATCCGTGGCCGCTTACGCTTCAATGCAGCCGCGGCCTCACGGCCGCGGAAATCCGCCACCGTGGGGGGCGCCCCTGGACGCATGACTACGTGGCTTCAATGCAGCCGCGGCCTCACGGCCGCGGAAATCGCCTTGCCCGCGTGCAAGGCGGGGCACACTCGAAAGGCTTCAATGCAGCCGCGGCCTCACGGCCGCGGAAATCAGGTATCGAGGCCCGAGCGCCAGCGCGCCCACGCCGTTGCTTCAATGCAGCCGCGGCCTCACGGCCGCGGAAATTGCCCCCGATCGGCGACGGCAAGGTGTGCGGGCAGTGGCTTCAATGCAGCCGCGGCCTCACGGCCGCGGAAATTGGCATCAGCGATAGCAGCGTCGGAGAAGATCCCAAGGCTTCAATGCAGCCGCGGCCTCACGGCCGCGGAAATAGGAACCGCCATACTTGGCCGCCTTCCCGCGCAAGTCGGCTTCAATGCAGCCGCGGCCTCACGGCCGCGGAAATGTCACGTCTTCGAGTACATGGAGTCCGCACAAACAATGCTTCAATGCAGCCGCGGCCTCACGGCCGCGGAAATGGTGAAAGCATACTACGAGCTGCGCCGGGCTCCAAGCTTCAATGCAGCCGCGGCCTCACGGCCGCGGAAATAAATCCGCGGCTTCGCGGCCGTAGCGCGTGCGGACAGCTTCAATGCAGCCGCGGCCTCACGGCCGCGGAAATTTTGTGGCGGCCCATTCTGCCAAGTCTTGTGACATGCTTCAATGCAGCCGCGGCCTCACGGCCGCGGAAATGGAGCGGGTTTTAGTGTGTCCCGCCCCGCGATCTTAGGATGCTTCAATGCAGCCGCGGCCTCACGGCCGCGGAAATCGCGGGCATGTGGCTGCCCTTTTTCACCATGGGTCAGATGCTTCAATGCAGCCGCGGCCTCACGGCCGCGGAAATGGCACGGGGGCCGAAGCGATGGTGCGGCTCGGCAAGTTGCTTCAATGCAGCCGCGGCCTCACGGCCGCGGAAATTGGTCCGACGCCACCGCCCAAAGCGGTGTCTTCTCCGCTTCAATGCAGCCGCGGCCTCACGGCCGCGGAAATGCCGCTGACGCTCTCGATCACCTGCGGCGCATAGTTGGCTTCAATGCAGCCGCGGCCTCACGGCCGCGGAAATAACGTCAACACCACGTGGCAGAACTGGGTCAGCATGCTGCTTCAATGCAGCCGCGGCCTCACGGCCGCGGAAATCGTGCGGAAACCGCGGTAGACCCGACGGCGGATCGGCGCTTCAATGCAGCCGCGGCCTCACGGCCGCGGAAATGGCTTGCCGCCCACGGGCATCGGCGCCTGGACGCGGCTTCAATGCAGCCGCGGCCTCACGGCCGCGGAAATGGGAGTGCGCAACGCGCCCTGCGCCGGCCGCTGAGCGAGCTTCAATGCAGCCGCGGCCTCACGGCCGCGGAAATCCAGTAGGCACGTACAAGCATTCGCGCGTAGTTACCGCTTCAATGCAGCCGCGGCCTCACGGCCGCGGAAATCCAGTAGGCACGTACAAGCATTCGCGCGTAGTTACCGCTTCAATGCAGCCGCGGCCTCACGGCCGCGGAAATGGTACGTGCGCGCGCCCACGCCGGTGCAGTACTGCATGCTTCAATGCAGCCGCGGCCTCACGGCCGCGGAAATATCTCCCCAGGGACGCCGGCCGCCGCCGCCGCGATGCTTCAATGCAGCCGCGGCCTCACGGCCGCGGAAATACGTTCCTGGAGGACTTCGTGTTGAAGTTTGGGGGCAGCTTCAATGCAGCCGCGGCCTCACGGCCGCGGAAATTGCTCGCTCTCGGGTCCGCCCGGCGCCACGTAGTGCACGCTTCAATGCAGCCGCGGCCTCACGGCCGCGGAAATGTCGGCGGCGCCGCCTTGGCGTATCTGGGCGGCCAGGCCGCTTCAATGCAGCCGCGGCCTCACGGCCGCGGAAATTCCGCCCCTGGAAACGATTGCGTGGCGCGGGTTGCAGAGGCTACCTGCACACACCACCCGCATGATAACCCGAGATTGGGGATCGGACAAGCGCCCTATTCTGAAACCCTTGCTGGACAAGGGTTTCCGGCTGCACACGACCCCCGGGGTTTTGCGAGATGTGGTGGTGTGTGCAGTTTGTGGGCTCATACGACGTACCACCTTGGCGGTGCGTCGAGCGCCGTGCGCGCCTTTCCCATGAGGGTCAGCTTCTGGCTGACGGCGGCGGCGTTGGCCCCCAGCTCGGCAAACATCAAGCGGTCCTCCTTTAGATTCAGCATGCCTACCAGACGCTCTTCCATCAGCTTGCGCTCCGTCAGTGACAGCCAGCACACAAAGATCGACAGTTGGAGCGGGTCGCCGTGGCCCATCAGCAGCCGGTACACCTGCCGCCACCGCTTGGGCTCGGCGATGTCGTACGCTACCAAGTACGCGGCGCGCATCAGCGCATCCTCAGCACGGGCACGCGGTCCAGCTCGCCCTGCACATACCGGCCCAACAGCCGCGCGTCAATCTCCATGGCGCGCCGATAGGACACCTGGTAACCGAACAGCGGGTGCTCGAACAGTGAGTCCATCCGGCGCTCGTAGCTTTCCACCACAGATCGCCGCGGGCCGTCTTTGATAGCCACCCCTCGACTGCTGTGCACGAAGTCGGCCGCGGTTAGCATCCGCCGATTCAACATGCCCAGCACAGTGGAGTCGCCGACGATGGGGCGGTACGCCTCCATCAGGTCGAGGGCGAAGGCCGGCTTGCCGTACCCCGTCTGATGCAGGAGGCCAACGTAGGGGTCGAGCCCCACCGCGTAGGCCGCGGCGATGCAATCCTTCAGTAGCAGGGCATAGACGTACGACAGCAGAGCATTGACGGGATCCCGCGGCGGTCGGCGGTTGCGGGATTGCCATGCGAACTCTTCGTCGTCGGGCAGCAGGGTGCCAAACGCTTCGAAGTACAAGCGCGCCGCCTGACCTTCAATGCCCAGGAGCGAATCCGCGCTGGAGGCATTCCGCGCGGCCTTGGACGCCCGGGCCAGCGCCGGCAAGGCGGGGTGGCCCGCCTGGTTGCGCCGAATCAGCAGCCGCTGATTGTGGATCTTGGCGGAGATAATCCAGCCGCCAGCCCGTATGCGGCGGGTTGAGTCCAGGCTGGCCTGGTACTGGGCTTGCCGCATCGGTGCGTTTTGCGCCAGAGCGCCGGAGGTCATTCCGCGAAACCACCCGCCGAAGGAAAAGTACAAGATGGGAATCCCCGCGGCCAGCATGGCGGCGGCTGCGGGGGTGCTGACTTCCACACTGCCAAAGACCGACACCGCACTCACATCGGCGACCCGTGCCTCGGATAAGGTTTCGGTGCCTTTCGTGACGCGCAGCCGGTCGCCGGTCTTCCGGATGACGCTGCCCTGGACCGTCACATACAGCGGCACCTGTTCCGGGCGGGCCACCACGAGCCGCCGAATTTGGCTTCTGCGCAGGGGGTGCACCCGCTCGGACGCTGCGGCGGCCTGCAGCTCCGCGACCTCATCGGGAAGGCAGATGCCCACCATGCTGCAGCGCGGGCACTTGGGGCTGTCCACCAGCGGTGGCGGAGGGATCGGGCGCTCCGCATCGGCCCACAGCGCGTCGCGCAGGCCAAGGACTTCGGTGACCCGCTCAGGAGTAATGGCGACGGCGGCCTTGAGGCGCGAGGCGGCATAGTACACCACGCCTTCGTCGCACCGGTACCCATGGGCGCGCAGCAATAGCGCCTGCGCCACCACCTGCACGGTGTCTGCTTCCCATACTCCGCCCGCCGGCGGACCGTGGCCTACTTTGTACTCGATCGGGGTGGCCACGCCGTCGCGCAAGTCTAGAAGGTCCAACCGCCCGCTGAGCCCCAATTCTTCGTCGGACAGGGCCAGTGAGCGAATCGACCGGGGCGCGTCGGATTCCGCGGGCGGATCCCCCGGCTCCCGGTCGGGCCGATCAACCACCCGGTGGGCAGCTCGGCCATCGACGGTGTCGGCGCTTTCGGCCCACGTGGCCTCTACCCACATCAAGTACATAACGCGCGGGCAGTAGGCGTACTCAGCCAGCATTCGCACCGGAATCAGAGGACGTGGCTCTTCAAGCATCACTCACTGCACCTCCATCGGGCGAAATCGCCCCAAGCCGATGTGGGCCCATTGTCCCAGCACCAGGGGGCCGCTCATCGGCTTTTCGAAGCGCAAAGTGACATGGAAAGCTGCCGACGGCGGTCGGGATGAGCCGGTGTGGCGCTGGGGCGACCGAAAACTGGCGGCGCTGGGCGTGCGCTCCGCCTCCACCTGGATAGGCAGCGGCCAGCCTCGATGGCGCAGCTCGCGCAGGATTTCGTCCTCCGCCGTGTCGGACCACCGAACGCTGCCGTCCGGATTCCGCCGCCGGTGGGGGTGGCGCGCCGGCAAAAAGGGTGTGGTGGTAACCCACCCATCAGCGGGGGGGTGCATGGCGGCGACATCGGCTGCGGACCACGTGTCCAGCACGGATACCTCCAGCGGCGCGAGGCGCGTGTGCTTCGGAAAATAGACCCGCGTGATTCCTGCCAGTGCAGTAAGGTCGGCGGTGGTAAATCCATCGGGAGCCCACACCAGCACTCGGTCAATTCGGCGGTGGTCGCCCGACTCCGCGAGCGGCAGATAGTGAGCGTGGCCGTGGCCACGACGGATGCCCGGGCCCTCGTGCCCCGATAAAACGGGAGAAGTAGCCAGGTTGTAGAGCTTGCCGTATAGGGACTCGGCCGCTGCCCGAAATCCCTCGGCCACCGGTGCGGTTTCGGCTACTTCGGGAAGCCGGGCTCCGTGCAGCCCAAAGCGCACGCCCGCGATGTTCGTCGCGGACCCGCGGGATGCGGCCGGCATGGGCAGCGCGACAGAGGTTCCCCACACAGCGGCGAGGCGCGGGTAGGGGACAAACTGGGTGGCGGCCGGGCGCGACCGGTGATGGCTCCCGCGAATCTCGTCGACCGTCATCGTTAAGTCGCCCAGGGTAGCATCCGCCCGAGGAGCCAGCAGGCGAATCGCCCCGGTCTCCTTAGAGTGTGGGAGCAAGCTCGTGACATCGGGGCCCCACTGCGGCACCGCATCCAGCGTCCGCATCGCGCACCGACTTTGGGGAGCGCCCAGGTGGCCCACGCGCCGCAGAACGCTTTCCAGCCATCCACGCTCTATACTGCTCAGCGAGATGTCCGGCCACTCTAGATAAATAATGTGGTCGCCGCCTACTGCCACCACGGGGGCTGCGCCGCGTCTTGCAGGTGGGCCGGAATCCCTTGGCCACCGGCCGATCGTGACCGGGGGGCTGTGATAGATAGGAGGTGATTGGGCGAAGCGGTGCACCAACGCGTTCAAACGCGTCCAGTCTGGGTCACGGGTTGATAGGCCCGCGGTCACGATGGCTCGCAGCACTCGCCATGGGGATGGGGGCCATTCCAAGCCACCGCCGTTTACGTGTTCATCCCAGGGCGTTGACTGAAACTGTCCCGATAGGAATCGGACGGCCAATATGAGCATCGTGCTGTCACCCTTGCACCGGCGCGTGTTAGTGGCGGGACATCTTTGGTACGCGGGATACCGCGCGAACCTGGTGGATCCCATTCTACGGCAAGCGGTACCACAAACTGTGTTTTCAAGCAAATGATTTTCCCAGGTGTGGCTGTTTTCCGCCCACTCGATCCACCAGAGCGCCACCGCGCGGTGGTCCCGAACCCCCGCCGTGCGGTCGGGCCGACAAGACGCTTGACCCAGCGGGGATCTGGAATATCTTAGTCACAACCTGAGCCATCTGGCGCACGGCTACCACCTCATTCGGTATGGGCAATCCCGGGGGAGGTGTTTCTCAGTGTCGGCGGGTGTTCCTGCTACAAACTGGTACAACTCTCTTGTTCATAGGCCGGGGATTTTATGGGGTGCAGCGCGCCCCGCGGAGAGCGACAGCACGGGTCAGCTTTTCCGGAAGGGATTCTGAACTGCCACTCCTTCGATGATTTGGCCGTCGTTCAGGTCCTGAGTCCGCAGGGTTTCACAGCCGAGAGCACTGGCACTCCGGATGATCAGGGCATCCCACAGCGAAACCTCGTTATCGCGATGAATGCGAACCGCCGCCAAAACGTCGGCGGCATTGGGAGTGTGTACTCGCCATGCCGACAAGTCCTGCAGCAGCTCATATGCCTCGTCAGCGCTGAGCGGGCGCGCAAGTTTCCGCGTCGCGGTGACAAAACACTCGTGGAGGACCTGAACCGAGATGCATCCGTCGCCGTCCGCCCAAAGCCGATCCATCAGTTCGAGTGCCTTGGGTCTTGTATGACCAGAGAACTGATTGTACCAGGGGTGGCCGTCTCATGTTGTCGGTGGCCCTCGGGCGATGGGCGGCGGTCCGATCCGCTTGCGGCGCGCCAACGGCAATCTGGGCTTAGCGGCGCGCGTTGCTCGCTTGATGGCGTGCCGGTGGTCTGCAAACCTAACAGAAATAACTCATAGGAGCTTCTGCGATGCCAAGTTCATGGGTCAATCCGTTCAACCCATACTTTCCCGCGGCGCATCCGCTGTTTGCCAACCGGCGCCGCGAGTTGAGTTTCTACCGGGACGGGCTCGCGCAGGGCCCGGATGCGCGGGGACTCGGCCCGTGGAATGTGGCGCTGCTTGGCTCCTGGGGGATTGGGAAAACGAGCTTGCTGCTCCAGTTTGCGCTGCTGACGGATGAGATCGATCCCCCGGCGCTGTCTGTGGTGGTGACGGTCACCTCGGGCATGCGGGGCCTAGATGGGCTGGCAGGAGATCTCTTGGCGCGGATTAGCACGGCGCTCGCCAGCCACTTAGAGTGGCCCGACGTGCTGCGCCGAGAGTTTGGCCGGTGGCAGCCTGCTATCCGCCTAGGCCCGGTGGAAGGTGCGCGGAAGTTGGCCGCCCCAGCGGCCGCCGGCGGGTCACTGCTGTTTGGCGAGCTGGACCGCCTGTGGCGCCAGCATTTGGCTGGCAAGATGAGCGGGCTAGTCATTTTGCTTGATGAGGCCCAGCAGCTGCTCGCCCTGCAGGGCGCTGGTGCCCGCTATCCGCTGGTGGTTGCTGGCCCAGAGACGTTGTTCGATGCCATGCGAGACTTGTCGGAGCCGGTCACGCGCTTTTTTGAGCGCATGTCCCTCGGCTCGTTTAGCCTCGAAGACACGACCCAAGTGGTTCGGGGGTCCTTGGAAGTGGGGCGCGTGCCTCTAGAGTTGGAGGACGAAGCCATCCACGCCCTGTGGAACGTTGCGGCGGGGCATCCGCTTTTCACCGCGTTCGCCATGCGAGATTTGGTGCGGCGCGAGGCAGATGCGGAGCGCCTGCGCGTGCTCACGGCGGCTGACGTCAAGGCCGCGTGGCCTCAAATTGCCAGCCACTTAGCGGAAGCGCGCTTCGCCGCGGAGTGGGCAAGGTGCACCCAGCCGAGCGGGAACTCCTCATGTCACTGGCGACGTCAGGCCAGAGGCCTGTGGGGTATGGGGAGCAATCGCGCGGGACGCTGCTGGCGCGTCTTGTCAAGAAAGGGCTCGTGGAGCGGCTGGCCCCCGGGCTATCTGCGCCGTACCATCCGCTGTTCGCGGCCTTTGTTCAAGGCCTGGCCACCCCATGAGCTGCCCACTCCTCGCCGCCGCAAGATCACACAAATGACAAGACAGGTCAGTGGAATCTGGCGAACGCTCGCAGCGGAGGACCCTGGCCGCAGGTTTTTCCAGCCGATTGACTATCACTGGCGCGTGCGGTACAGTAGCGTCAGTGCGGAAGTAGTTCAGTTGGTAGAACGTCGGCTTCCCAAGCCGAAGGTCGCGGGTTCGAGACCCGTCTTCCGCTCCAAGTTTTCGGCCGCCCCCGTTTGTGGGGCGGCCGTTTTGTATGGGCGGGATGAAAGCGCCCTGGCCGGCATACGTGGTGCTATGGACATGAGTGGACGAGAGGAGCTAGGCGGGACGCACCACCTGCTGGTGGTGGCCAGCAGCTTCTTCATGCTGACCGGGCTAGTGGTGCTGACCTCGGCCTTTCGCGACTTGCGCGCGACCACCTTGCCGAGCTGGATGCCCTGGGAGCTTGTGCTGTGGCCTACTCTGGCCTTTGGGGTGATGGACGGGCCGCGCTGGCTAAAGCGCATGTCTCACGGAGGGCGCTGGGCGGCAGACTGGCTGCGCCTCGTTTTGCACGCGCTACCCGCGCTGCTCATCACGCTCGCGCCGGTGGGCTTTTTCACGGCGCTGGTGGGACCGGCGTCCAGCTTTGCGCTGCTGGACTTTCCCACGGCTAAGGTCATGGCGGCGCTGTGGTTTGCGGCGAGCCTCGTGGGCAGCGTGGAGGTTCTGCCATGACGCTGTCGTGGCGAGTGCTATCGCGCTGGGTCAACGTGGTGGCGATTGTGGCCATTGTTGGGCTGCCCATCTACTGGCTGGGATCGTGGGCACCCAACGTCGCCTACGCCAAAAATCCGTATCGCATTGTCATTGACGTGCCGACGCGAAGCCTCACGCTCTACCGCGACAACAAGCCATGGATCCGGTATCCGGTCGCCGTGGGCACGCGCACCAACCGCACGCCGCGCGGCGAGTTTGAGATTGTCCAAAAGGCCGCCTGGGGAGACGGCTTCGGCACGCGGTGGATGCGGTTCTCAGCGCCGTGGGGCATCTACGGCATTCACGGGACTGATAAGCCGTGGACCGTGGGCACGGTGGCCTCGCATGGCTGCATTCGCATGCTCAACCGCAGCGTGGAGCAGCTGTATTCGATAGTGCCGCTGGGCACCCCGGTGGATTTAGTCGGCCCCACACCCTATGCCCGCATGATCCGCCCCCTCACGCCGGGCGTGATGGGCCAAGACGTGGTGGAGCTGCAGCGCCTGCTGCGGATGGGTCACCTTTATGGCGGCGCGCTGAATGGCGTGTATACACCCGAAGTGACGGCGGCGGTCAAGACGTTTCAGAGCGACCACCACTTGGCGGCGGATGGCGTGGCCAGTTTGGCGGTGATTCACGCGCTGCAGGAGGCGACCGGCCAGGCCGGCCTCAAGCCGCGCTATCTGGACCTGAAGCAAATCGTGCCGCTGACTTAATGCCGCGCCGGCCAGCCGACTCGGAGCGTGGCCCGACTCTATGATGAAACCTGTGGGATGGGCAGGCAGGAGAGAAGCGGCAGCACGGCCAAGTCGTTGATAGCTGACATCGACGAAAGAGGGTGCTCCCGCTAGGGAGGAGTATAACGCAGAGTTGGCCACGGTGCTGGGATTAGGGGCGGAACAGGTGAGCGGGGTCGTGAAGTCGGTGGCGGGATGGACGGTAGCCGTGCACAGCCCGGCGCCGGCGACGTGTCCCACGTGTGGTGGGCACCGTTGGCATCGGCATGGCACCTTCCCCCCCCGGGTGGTGGCGCACACGTGGGTCGGCGATGCGCCGGTTCGGGTGGCCTGGACGCCGGTTCGCTATCGGTGTGTAGCGTGCCACCAGGTCACCCAGGTGCGCCCCGTCGGGTGGCGGCCCTGGCAGCGGTGGAGTCCGGCCGCCCAACAGGCGGCGCTCCAGCGGCTGCGGCGCGATAGTTTTCGCGGGGCCGCCGCGGTGTTGGGCGTCGGCGTGGGCCGCCTGCGGCGCCTGGTCGACACCCGGGTGCCGCTGGACGACGACACGTGGTGGGCCCATCCGGGGGACCTGGTGCTGTCGATTGATGACGCGTCGTTTCGCGGGACGGACTTGTGCATCACGATTGCCCTGTTGGCCCCGGAGCGCCGCCTGCTGACGATCTTGGCCGATGACCGCATCGCCACGTGGGATGCGGGGTTCGCCCGGACCCCGGCGGACGTGCGGGCCCGCATCCGGGGCGTCTGCATCGACATGACGGCCGCCTACCGGAAAGCCATCCAGCGGGGCTGCCCCCACGCCCAGGTGGTGCTGGACCCCTTCCACCTGGTGCAGGACGGCACCCGCCGGCTCGACGAGGTCCGGCGGCTCGAGCAGGAGGCGACCGGCACCCCGATTCGGCGGTGGCCGCTCCTCAAAGGCGTGGAGCATCTGCGGCCCCGCCAGGCCGAGGCGCTGGCCGCGATCCGACACGCCTATCCCACGCTGGGGGCCCTGCACCGCCTGAAGGAGGAGCTGCGCGCGTGGCTCCAAGCCCCGGATCGCGCCACGGGCGCTGCCCAGCTCTCGCGCTGGCTCATCAACGCCGAGGCGTGTGACCATGCCGAAGGGTATGCGTGGGCCCAACCCATCAAGCGGTGGCGCCCCGCCATTCTGGCGCGATGGGATCTCGGTCGGGAGTTCACCAACGGGTTCATGGAGGGGGGCCACACGAAAATCAAGGCGCTCAAACGCCTGAGCTACGGATTCCGGAACCGCGATCGCTATCGACGGAAGATGCTGCTGGGCTTCTTCCCGCCGACCGCGATCCCACACTTATTGACGTAGAGCCGCGTGGCCATTGCGCGCAATCCTGGGCGCGTGTTACACTTTACCGACATCTGCGGCGCTGGCGTAGCTCAGTGGTAGAGCAGTCGATTCGTAATCGACCGGTCGGCCGTTCAAATCGGCCCGCCAGCCCCACAAAAATTTGAAGCTCCGCGCGGCTTGCGGGGCATTTTTATTCCCCCATCGGATATTCCATCCCCCCGGCGCCATCGAGAGAGCCGCCAGCGGCCTTCACGTGCTCGACCGACCCATGGCGGCCGCGTGCTGCTGCCAATTCGGCGGGCAGGAGCACCCCCGTTCCTTCTGGGAGGTGAGCACTCGAAGATGGCTGACCGATTGCGCTGGTGCACCGGAGCCAGCCCCGTGAGTGGAGATCGCTGCAGCGCCGGTTCTCCTATACCCCGAGGGCGATGAGGGCATGACCTCGACGGCCAAAAACAGCTCTGTCGCAGACAGCCGGGACGGCCGGCCGCGGGTGGCCACTGGCACTGGAGGGGCCCCGCAGCATCGCGGGGGCCCCAGGAGCACATATCCGTCACTCGGTGCGGGCGTGCCAGTCCCTGAGGATCGGTCGGAGAGGCCGGACGTTCCAGGCTTGGTGGGTGTGTTGCCCGGGGCGCGAAGATTCGCAGCGCTTTATAGCGGCGCGGCTGTCAGGCATGAGGGCGAAACAGAGGGCGAAGCGGCAGAAGTGGCCGCGGCTAGCGGCGGGAAACGTCGAGAACTCAAGCCCGCCAAGGCACTTTCCTAGCCCACGTCACGCTCGCGGCCATCGTGGTGCTCCTTCTCGAATGAGTGCGTAACGGCAACAGGGCGAGCCGCCCCTCGCCCGGTGCCGCCGTCCCTCTCCGTGCCAAGGGCCGACGAACCGCGGCAGTTGGTGGCGGCGGCCACGGCGCGCTGGCTCTTCCCGCTGTGGGCGATCCTCGCCGTCACGGGAGCCCGGCTGGGAGAGATATTGGGGTCCGATGGACCAACGAGGATCTGGATCGGCGACGGCTGACCGTTGCGCAGGCCACGACGGGCAGGTGGGGCCGGTGAAGTCCCGTGCCGCCGCACGTACGCTGTCCATGGTCCCGTGGCTGGGCCGCGTCTTACAGGAGCGGCAGCGCTGCCAAGCGGAGGGCGGGGCCGCCGGCGATGCATCGCGGGACAAAACCTGTGGTGGCTGCGGCCGGGCTTCCCCGACACGTTCGCATTCACGACTTGCGCCACTGCAGGGCGGCGACCTGGTTGGCCGCCGGGGGAACCCACGCGGATCGTCTCACGGTGTTCGCCACAGCAGCGTCGGTTTTGTCGTACAGCGATACGGCCGCGTGAACCCCGGGCCCGAGGCTGACGCCGCAGTGCGGCCGGGGCCGGAGTAGGACCGCCGCGTCATCACGCCGCCATCAGGAGGCAACAGGCAGCGGACAGCCGGAGGTCGGCGCGACACACGCAACCCCGAACCCCAAACCCATAAATAGCTGGGGCCCTGTAAAGCTTACGGGGCTTTTCGTGAGCGGCGGCCGGTCGGACAACCGCGCGCGCCACGCTGAGGCCTCCCCAAGAAAGCCGGCGGGGCCACCTATTGACTGATCAGGGCAGTGACGTGCCAGGTGACCTTCTGCGAGACCGTTACAGTAATGGCTTCAGGCTTCAGGTACTCGGCCCCAAGGTTCAGGTCCAGGCCCTGAGCGGTGTTGCTGCACGGCTGGGAAAACGTGCCGGCGGAGGTGGTGGCCACCGTGATGACGCCCGGGCCCTTGCACACGGCATAAATCAGGTATGGGCCTGATTGTGCCGGAATCCGGCCGACGCGCCCCGCACGACGTGTCCCTTGCCGGACACCGGTATTGAGCAGCAGGTTGCTTCCGGGCCCGTCGGCCAATGGCTGAAGGGTGGCGAGGGCATGCGAGCTTGGGGCCGTCAGACGGCGCCCGCCTGAACGACCAGGTGCAAGGGCTGATGGGTGGCCGGCCGGGGCGCAACCTGCGAGGAGGGCGAGGCCACCAAGCGCCATGGATGCTAGCAGCGGGGCTTGGTGGCTGGCACGACGATATCGGCCCATTAGAGCTTGGCTCCCAGATTGAAAGCCAGGGGGACGTCGCGGGATGCTGGCAGGCATAGCGGCTCGCCGCGGTAACCCGCGCGGCTCCGAACCCGTGCACGCCGGCCGCCACCTCGCTTGCCCATTCCACCGGCTTTCATGACATATCCGCCTCTTTCAACCGTAGTTCGTCAACATGTCTTATGAAAGCTTTGCTGCTGGCCCATCGCCTCGCGGTCCCCATCGCTGCGGCGCTCGCACCGCACCGAGATGAGAATGCCCTCGCCCCCAGGATATTCCCTCGGGTCAGGATAGGCGGCGCCTGGCTCAGCTCGATGTCCACGCCGGCGAGCCGGCCCGCTAGGGACCGTCCCTGCACCCACTCCACGACCTCGCCCCACGTGTGCCGCGCCCGGCTCTTCAGCCCAACCCGGCTTTCAAGCACGGCCTGAGTGAGAAGTGCCGCAAACGACTCTTCACCAGTGGCCAGAAACAGGTCGATGTCCGCCGTGTAGAAGTTCCGCTGCGAGAGGCGCCGCAGGATTTCGCGACTCACACTGGGTTTGCCGATGCGCCGCGGTCCGAAAGTGACGTCGCTTTGGCCGCTCGCGAGCTGGGCAGTCACCTCGGCGAGAAACGGCCCGCGATCCACCACGTCATCCTCACCCGCCAGCGTGCCCACCGGAAACCGCGCACGCGGTTGACCCGCCATGTTTACTGCACCTCGCAGGCTATTTTACTTCGTCCGGTGTAGTGTCGCATAAGCCAAGCCGCACGGGCTCCGCCCGTGCGGCCCGGTGAACTGTCCCTGCTATCTTGCTATCTGTCGGTCATGGACCCGTCAGTGGCGCGGCGGCAGGGATGGCGCGGCCTTGCTGGGCCGCGGGTCCTCGGGCGGCCTCTCCGCCGGATGCTCGGCCAGCTCGGCCAGCGCTTCCTGGATGGCCCGGTCCAGCTGCGGGTCGGTGCCGGCCCGATAAGCTTCGGGTGGGTATTCCACCTCAATGTCGGGGTCGGTGCCGTGGTTTTCCACGCCCCAGCCGACGTCCTTGAACCAAAAGGCCACGGTCGGCTGGGTGACGCTGGTGTTGTCCACCAGCCTATACCGCGGGTTGATGCCAATGACCCCGCCCCACGTGCGCATCCCCACCAGTTTGCCGAGGCCCATCAGCTTGAAGTTGTGGCTGAAGATGTCGCCGTCCGAGCCCGCGAAGTCATTGGTCAGCGCCACCACCGGCCCGGTGGCGGCATCGCCCGGATACGTGCGGGGCACGCCCCAGCGCGGCACCGCGTAGGCGATGGGCCGCCGCGCCACTTTTTCCAGCAGCAGCGGGGATACGTGGCCCCCCCGATTGAACCGCACGTCGACGATGAGGGCTTCGCGATGCACTTCCGCCGCATGCAGGCGGAAAAACTCCGAGAAGCCCCACGGCCCCATGTCGGGAATGTGCAGGTATCCGACGCGCCCGCCGCTTTCGCGGTGCACGGCCGCGCGGTTGCGCTCCACCCACTCGCGGTAGCGCGCCAGCTCTTCCGACGCCAGGGTCTTCACCACGACGGTGCGCTCGCCGGCGCCAGGCCGAGCCACCGTGAGGGCCACCTCCTGGCTCTGGCGGCGCATCAAGAGATATTCCGGGCTCTTCTCGGCCGATGTGCGCCGGCCGTCGATGGCCACCAGCACATCGCCCTCGGCGACTTTCACGCCGGGCGCACGGAGCGGCGAGTCATGTCCGGCCACCGCGGGATCCCCGTGCACGATGTGCGTGATGCGCCAGCCGCCGGCCTCTGCGTCCCACGAAAAGTCCGCCCCCAAGTAGCCCGGCTGGAACTTGGGTGCCGGGCGGTGGTCGCCGCCGCTCTCATAGGTGTGCAGCGTGCCCAGCTCGCCTTGCATCTCCCACACCAGATCCGAAAACTCGTCGCGCGTGGTGATGCGCGGCAAGAGGTCCGCGTACCGCTGATACATCTGGTCCCAGTCCACCTGGGACATGTCGCTGGCCCAGAAGCGATACCGCATCATGCGATAGGATTCGCGCAGCATCTGCGCCCACTCATCGGCGGGCTCCACCATCACGGGCACGCGCGCCCAGTCCAGGTAGCCGTCCTTGCGGCCGGTGCTGTCCCCCTCCGGGAGCTTCTCCGCCGGATTGACCCACCGGAGCCGCTTGCCCGACTGGTACACCAAATGGCGGCCGCTGGCTGACAAGCTGGCGCTGGTGACTTTTTGGGCCACCGTGGTGGTGTCCCGCGCTGTGAGGTCGTAAGCGAGGAGCGTGCCTTGGCCTCCCGCGTCCTGGGGGCCGCGCGACCGCGACAGTGCGCCCTCGGCCGGAAACAGGGTCCACAGCACCTTGTCGGCCAGCGCCAGGACTTGGCGGTACTGGCCCTCCTCCACGGGAAACGGGACCACCCGGTCCTCGATGCCGTCGAAGTCAATCCGAATCGGCCGCGGCTCGGCGTCAGCGTCTTTTTCGGCGGCTGCCTTTGTGGGCGGCGCGCCCACAAACGGCGACGGCTCGTCGGCGGTGAGGGTGACCAGGTACGGATGCATGGCGCGCGGGAAGCCCAGGTCAAACGTGACTTGGTCGTACACCGGATCCAAGAAGCGCTCCCCCAAGAAGTACAGGTAGCGCCCGGCCGGATCCCAGGCCGGCGCCACATCCGCGTGCACCGGGTTGGTCACCGTGTGAATGCGGCCGTCTTGGCTATCCAGCACCCGAATCGCCACGCGGGTCGCCCCTTCGGGGGAGGCGTACGCCAGGTACCGCCCATCCGGGGACCACGCGAGCCCCGATGGCCCACCGTAGCCATTTTGCTCCACCAGCGTCGCGCGGCGGGTGGCTACGTCCAGGAGCCACAGCTCCAGCCGATGGTTGGTGTACGCGATCTGGGTCCCGCCTCGGTTGGCCTCGAGTCCCGTCGGCTCGCCGATGTTGTCCGCCCACAGCACCTCGGGCGCGGCCGGACCCACCGCCGACGCCACCACGATGCGGTCTTCGCCGCCCGCGTCGTCGCAGTACACCACCCGGTCGGCGGTGAGCCAGCGAGCAAGCCGGGTCCGCACGCCGCTCTCGGCCTGCACCGCCACGACCGGCCCCTCGAACGGGCCGAGCGCCATCAGCTGGCCGCGGGTCGTAACCAAGAGCCGCTCGGCGGTGGGATGCACGGCGTACTCCGTGAGAAATTCGGCGGGCCCCACGAATCGCCGCGCACGCTGTGTCCGCTGGCTCTTGAGCTCCACCGGGATTTGGTGAGTGGCGTCCTCGGCCGGGTCATAGAGATAAAGGGACCCACCCGCGTGATACACCACCCGGCGGCCATCGGTTCGCGCATTGCGGGCGTAGTACCCCTCGTGGTCTGTGTGCCGGGTCAGGTCCGAGCCGTCGGGCCGGATGGAGTACAAGTTGCCCACGCCCTCGTAGTCGGACAGAAAGTAAATCCGGCCGCCGATCCACATCGGGGCCGTGAGGTTGCCTTGCTCGGGCGCCCGGTAGGGGCGAAACACGCCCCGCCCGGTGGCGTCGATCCACAGCTCACCGGCGGTGCCGCCTCGGTAGCGCTTGGGCGTGGGCGACAAGGCGCCGCGGGCGCCCATGTCCTGGGTTTTGCGGCCCAGGACCATGCCGCCCTCGGGTCCGAACGCCACCGCCAATCCCGGTCCCCAGTTCAGGTCCTCCACCGGCCCGCCATCCAGCGGCACTCGGCAGAGCCACGCCAGGCGGGCAAACGGCCCCTTGGCATTCAGTGCGGCGATGGGCGTGCCGTCGCGGTCGAACCCGGCTAACGCCACGGCGCCGCCCGTAAACGTCATCCGGGCCGCCGGGCCGCCGTCGGCCGGCATCCGGTACAGGTCCCTTTCCCCTTCCTCGTGGCCCACAAACACTAGCGACTGCCCGTCGGGGGTGAACCGCGGCTCGATGGAGCGGCCGAGCCCGGCCGTGAGGCGCCGGGCCACTCCGCCCTCGGCGCTCACCAGCCACAGGTCATCCTCGGCCGAAAACACCACCCGATCTTCATGGATCGTGGGAAACCGTATGTAGGCAGACTCTCGCTGCTGACTCATCGCGTGCCTCCTCTGACCCCGCTGACCCCTGTGAACCCCGTGAACGCTTTCGCGCAAGGACGCGCGCGTTTGGCAAAGCGGCTCATAGGCCGCCCGCGCCCGCGCTACCGTGGAGATAGACTGCAACGCCTGCAGCTGTGCGAACCGCGGATCCTTCGCCGCGCGGGGGCGCGGTTCCTGCCAGCGTGCCGCAGATGTGCGAGGTGCCACCCGGAGCCAATCCTGGCGGTGATTCTTGTCGGCCGCGCTCCGCTTGCGGCGCGCCGAGGGCGGCTGCATCATGGCGCGCTGCGGCCGCCAGCGTGCGCCGTCGTCCACATTCTCCGCACCGGCAAAGACAGGAGCGTCCTCGATGCCGCGAATTTGGGTGGCAGATCTGCGGGCCGGGGCACTGCAAACTCGGATCGGGGACAGGCAGGCGTGGAACAGCAGCACACCTGGCAGGCTGGTCAGGTCTGCGCCAGCTGCTCGGCGGGGCCACGCCCACCGAGAAGCCCGCACAAGTGACCTCAGCCGGAAACGCTGCGCCTTGCCGCAGTCCCCGTCCGGCAATCTCGGCGAACTCCCGTTCTGCCATCACCCGCAAGATCCTACGTTCGAGAGGTATGTCGGCGGGATGTTGGGACTTTGCAACTGGCACCTGGGGCACAGTGGGAGCGCTCTGTCCCGCACAGCGTTCCTAGTGTCCCTGGGATTCGGTACCCTGAGTGCAGGAGAGGTGAGGGAGCGGGATGAAAGCGAAAGCGTTGGATCAGGCGGGCGGGGCTCTGACCACTGTGCCGGCCACCGCGGAGCGGTGGGAGGCATTGGAGGACTTATTTGGCCGCGCGGGCGCCTCCAGCGGCTGTTGGTGCATGTACTGGCGGATAGGTTCGTCGTATTACCGGCGGCCGCACGAGCAAAATCGCGACGCCTTCAAAGATTTGGTGTGCGCCGGCCCGCCCCCGGGCCTGCTGGCCGTCTCGGATGGGGTGGCGGTGGGCTGGTGCCAGGTCACGCCGCGCGACGACCTGCCCTGGATTCGCCAAACCCGGATCCTGGGCCCGGTGGGCCCGAGCGAGGACCCGGCGGTCTGGGCCGTCTCGTGCTTTTTTTGTGCGGCGCACGGCTCGCCGCCAGCAGGTGGCGTCGGCGCTGCTGACGGCCGCGGTCGACTGGGCGGCGGCCGCTGGCGCCAGGATGCTGGAGGGCTATCCGGTCGACACAGACGTTCCCGGCAGCACTCGCAATGTGTTTACCGGCACCCGCACCATGTTTGCCCGTGCAGGCTTTTGTGCCGTGGCCTCACGCTATCCGGCGCGCCCCACCATGCGGCGAGATCTTACAGGTGCGCTAAGGACAGCACCGCCGCCGCCAGGGTGAAAAAGGCGATGCCGAACGTGACCGATGACGTGCGCAGGCGGCGCGCTAGCCCCAGCACCGCATTGATGGCCCCAAACGACACAACGCACGCCACCACCAGCATCACGACGGTGGTGCCGAGGCCGAGCGACGACACGGCGGCGCGGCCGCCGTGCCCGATGAGGAGCGGCACAATGCCGGCCCCCACCAGGGCCAGCACATCCAGCATGAACGACAGCCGAATGGCCTCGTCGCCCTCAAAGCCCATCCACAGCAGCGGGGTGATGGTCATGCCGCTTCGGCTGATGCCCGGCAGGGCGGCCAGCCCCTGCATGGCGCCGGTCAAAATGGCTGCGCGCGGCGTGGGCTCTTTAGGTGCCACCGGCTTATCTTGCTGCTGAGCGATCAGCTGCTCTTTGCGCCGCGCCACGACGCCGGTGCCAATCAGCAGCAGGCCGATGATGCCCATCGCGATGGAGCCGCCCACCAGCGTAAACGTATGGCGCACCGCCACATATAGGGGGATTCCAATGATCCCGGTGGCCAACGTGCCCACAAACAGAAACCGCAGCAACTTCGCATACGGCTCGTCGGATAACGGGCGGCGAAGTGCGCGGAGCACCCCGCCCACCTCGCGCCGAAAGTAATACAGCGCCGCGAAGAACGACCCGAAGTTGGCGATGAGCCCGAGTGAGTAGGCGTTTTGCACCTTCAGGCCGATGAAGGTGAAGTAAATGGTGATCATGGTTTTGCTGCTGACTGGAAGCCACTCGACGATGCCCTGCAAGAAGCCGGCAACAACGGCTGGGACCAGGTAATGGTGCGGCATGCTGTTCCTCCCCACTTAGCTCGCGACTGGCCCGGTGCACTCCCCCGGATCGGGAGCGCCAGGCACAAAAGTAGGCGTCGCCCGCCCTGGCCGGCCGGACACGACTTAATACGAGCACTATAACCGCTGGAGGCCTGGCCGTCATAAGAGAGGATTTACAGACGCCAAGCGGGCCTGCGGCGTGCGGCTGGCGATGCGTGGCGTGGCTGGCGCGAGAGGCCTCGGATCCGCACGGTGCGGCAGCGGGCGGAGCGCTGCCCGGCACTCCGCCGCTCGCCGACTTTAGGAGGAGGCGGCGCCAGGTCGGGGCGTGCGCGGGAGAGCCAGCGGGCGCGCCGGGCGGCGGGTGGCCGAAATCCCGAGCCGCTCCACCCAGCGCTCTGTGTCCAGCCAGAGCCCGTCCAGCAACGTGGTGGTGTCGATGCCGGCGTCGCGGGCCGGCACCTCCAGGCGGCCCGCCAAGCCGTCCATGGACCGAAACAGGTCGTCGCGCAGATCCAGCAGGGAGGCACGGCGCTCCTCCGGCAGCTGGGGAATGCGATTTTCCAAGAAGCGGTCCGAAAACGCCTGGTGCCGCGCCTCGTCCTGCAGGGTCCGCCGCGCGATGGCGCCCAACAGGCCCTGGGGGTCGACATCGCGAATGGCGCCGTAGAAGCGGCGGGCAAACAGGTCGGAGATGAGAATGCCCCACACCCACTCCAGCGGCTCGCGGGAGTGCAGCAGGCGTGCGTGGTAGCGCCACATCTCCGGCAGCCGCCGCGCTGGCATGGGATCTTCCTCAAATAGGTCGTACAAGCGGTGCAGGTTGCGAAAGTGGCGCGCCTCGTCC
The DNA here is from genome assembly GCA_021846505.1 of Bacillota bacterium. Lineage (GTDB taxonomy): Bacteria > Bacillota > Sulfobacillia > Sulfobacillales > JAIMBI01 > JAJZWV01. The sequence goes on along the minus strand of JAJZWV010000001.1, from coordinate 55,475 downwards.
AGCTGCATGCTGGAGAGATACAGCACGGCCTCGGTTTCGCCGGCGCGCAGAAGCAGGGGGATCACCGTCGCGATGCCAATCATCGCGGTTTGCTCCCCCAGGTACACCGGCGTGAGGGTGAGCGCAAGTCCGTGCCGAACGCGCGGAGTCACGTCCGTCGCCTGGCCCCACGCAATCGCATCCTCGCCCCACTGGCCGTGGATGCCCTTCTCAAACAGGCGCAGGATTTTGTCATCGTGGAGCTCCGGGTGCACTTGAATCATCGACCTCACCTTTCAGCTTTCAGCGTTGGCATCGCACTCTCTCCGCGCTGCGGCGAGGCGGCCGCCTGCGCCGGTCCCACCAAGTGTAGGCGGTCTGGGACTTGCTCGGTAGGCCGGTTGGCCGCCGTTTGCATGCGCCTTCTGACCGGAAGCGAGGCACGAAAGGGCCGGCGGCGCAGGGACTTGCGGGCGGCCCGCTAGGGGGCGGCTCGGCGCTGTCGTTCAGAAGAGGGCGGCGCGCGGCGCGCGATGGTCCCGATGCTGACGAACAGCCCAAGCAGCAGGAGCAGGATCCCACCCAGCAGCGAGCCCCACACGAGGGGAAAGAGGCTGGTGCCTATCGCGCCAAACCCTAAGATGCCCAGCGCTAAGCCCACGGAAAAGCGCAGGCGCACGCCGAGCGGCACGGGCGGCAGTGCCCGGCGCTTCATGACGGGCCTTCCGCGCCATCGGATTTGGGAGGCGGGCTCTCCGCGGGATGCTCGTAGCGGCGGTAGTAGTCCCGCCAAATGAGGCGATACACGCCGAGCCGGCGCGGCACCTCGTTGATGAACGGCACCCAGGCCCCCACCATCAGGGCGACGAACAGCACCATGCCCAGCATGAGGGCAAAAGCGTCGCCGCTGGAGGCATGCGCAATGTACGGCACCTGGTAGATGGCGGTGACGATGGTCATCCACCACGGACCCGGGTATGGGGCGTTTTCCTCGTGGATAATGCCCCACTGGTTGCCTAAGAGCTCCAGTTTCTTGGCTGCCTGGTGCAGCGGCGCCCCCTGCAGAAACAGCAGGGAGTTTTGGTTGTCAAATTGGTAGTCGGCCGGGCTCCGGTCGAGGGCACCCGTCATGAGGCCGCTTTGCCCCAGGCGCAGCAGGCCGGCCATCATCGGCTGGACCGGGCCATAATTGCCTGGCGGCACGGCCACGGTTTGGCCCACCACCCGGGCGTGAGCCAGGGCGTGCGCGTAGTTGTCGGCCCACGCTTGCCGCTGGCCCACGGGGGCCGCATGCCAGGCGGACAGAGCCGCGGCGACGTCAGGATTCAGCACCGCCGCCATCTCGAGCGGCTTCAGGATGAAATCTTGGGCGGGGTTGACCGGGTGGATCACGCCCACCAGCTTTTGCAGCGGGCTTTGCACGTGGCCTTTGGCGTCGTTGTACGGCGGGCCATAGGTGGCAATGATGCCCGTGCCGGTCAAGTCTCCGATGGCCACCTTTTCAAACAGCAGCGGCGTGGAGGTGGCGACGGTGCGAATGTGCAGGGCCGGCCGCACCGGCTCACGGAACAGGAACGACAGCCCCATGGTCAGGACGGCCACCACCAGCGTGGTGCCCGCCAAGTGCTTGAGAAAGTCGGCCCGGACGTATTTGTACCGATGGGTCACGTCGCTTTTAGGATTGTGCATGGGGCACACCGTCCTTTGGCACCGGGGCATCTTGGTCTTGCTCGTCGCGGGCCGGGTACGGCGGCACCACACCTTTCACGCGAATCAGCGTGATGTGCAGCGCAATCAAGGCGGACAGCGTCAGCGGCAGCACCACCACGTGAAGGCCGTACATCTGGCCCGCATTCAGCACATTGAACCAGGCCAGGCCCATGGCGTTCAGGCCGTCTTTGGCCTGCACCGCGTTCCACTGAGAGTAGAAGTCGCCCCGCATCAGGTAGCCGGTGAAGGCCGTCGGAATGGCCACCAGCAGCGAGAGCGTGCCCAAGAGCCAAGTTTTCTCACGGCCGCCGCGCCATGCCCCCGAAAAGTACACGCGCAGCAGGTGCAGTACCATGAAGAAGAAAAACGCCTGAACCGCCCAGAAGTGGACGCCCCGCACGAAAAACCCGATGGCGGACACCGTCCACCACTGCGGGCCGTTGGCGGCCATCAGGATGCCGGACACCACCAGCACCACAAAGCTGGAGGCGGTCAGGGAGCCCAGCGTGTACAGCAGGCCAAACGCGTACTCAGGCAATTCACGCGGCAGCCAGGTGTCTACCGACATCAAGATGCCGATTTTGTCGCGCACGTACTCCGTCCAGTTCATCGCGCTCCCCTTTCCGCCGAGCCCGCGATGATTGGAGTGGAGCGCGGGACGGCGCGTTCTACCTATGATGCACCGGCAGAACGAGCCCCGCAACAAAGACGGCCAGCAACAGCCCGATCACCACGATGTTTGCCGTTCCCAGCATGGTTTTCGCCTCCCTTTCTTATCCGTGGCTACATCGTGCCGCGGGCACGTCGGCGCTGCGTAGGATCGCCGGATCCCAGTTGGGTGGATCCTTTGCCGCGGCTGGGGGCACGAAAGAGCCTCGCAGGACCGCCCCCCGGCGGTACTGCCCGCTGCCAGCGCACGTGCCGCGCCGATGGGTCAGCCTCGTGTTAGCGCGTTGGCTTGCAGCGGGCGGACTCGGGCTGCGGGTCATCGGAGGGGGCAGTGAGAGAAGGCTGCCAAAACGCCGCAAAGCGTCTGTGAGCCGCTCGGCAAAGTGGAATATCCGCGGGTCCCGCTGGCCGGGCCGGGAGGATGCCCATGCGGCGCAGCCGTGGAGCCGGTGCTCGGGGAGAAGCAGTGCGGCGCGGTGTCCCGGGCGCAGCCGATCCAGATAGGACAAGAGCCGCACCGCGCCACGCCCCGCACGAGGGCGCGCCGCTCGCGGCCGCGGCTTGGCTCGTGAACCCACTCGGCCATCAAGGGGCACGTGGGCGGACCCGGTGATGCGCACGACCAGGCCATGCAGGGACCACACGTCCGCCTCGGGCAGCCCGTGGGAGGTTTCCTGAGTCAGTGCCAGACGAAATCGAAGGCGCCCGTGTGGCCAATGGCCTCCACGTGATCCCGCCGCGGCTTGCCTTTGGCTGTCTGCCCCTCCAACGCCACTAGCGTGTCGGGCAAGGTGAGCGTTCTGCCCTGTCGGTTCCCAACTGGGCAGGCGCTGGCCGACAGCTGCGCTCCCTGCGGCGTTGGCTGCCTGGCCGCAGCTGCCATTGGGATGCTGGGCGGCCAGCGCCAGTGTGGTCTGTTCCTCTCGACAGGCTTGCCGAAGAGCCTGCCCGCGATCGCACGCTGGGGACACGGCTCGCGGGTCAGAGCGGCGTCGGGCGTGTTAGGCACAAGCACGTTAGCCGCCGGGCCTGGCCGGGCCGACCGTCCCACGATCAGCAGAGCGGGCAGGGCAAACGCCCTCCCGACGTGAGCCGGCGCCACCGAACGCAATTCACGCACCGCCGCGGGGTGGCTGCTCCGCGCCCAGCCGGGCCAAGTACGCGGCGGCCTCTGCGCGGCGCGACCAGCCCATCTTGGCCAGCAGGTTGCTCACATAGTGCTTGACCGTGGTTTCGCTCAGCGTGAGCTCGCTGGCAATCTCACGATTAGTGCGGCCATCGGCAATGAGGGTCAAAATGTGGCGCTCGCGGGGCGTGAGCGGGCTCAGCGGGTCGGGAGGCTGGCCCCGCCCGGCCCGGTGCATCACAACGTCCGTCAGGGAAGGGTCCAGCACCGAGCCGCCCGCCTGCACGACCCGGATAGCTTCTAAGAGGTCAGGCCCGCGTGTGCTTTTCAGGAGATACCCGGCGGCCCCGGCGCCCAGTGCCTGAAACAGCTGCGCCTCATCGGAGTACGAAGTGAGCATAATCACCCGGGTGGCGGGCTGGCGCTCATGCCAGGCAACCCACACGTCGATCCCGGTGCCATCGGGCAGCCGCACGTCCAGGACCAGCACGTCCGCCGCCACGGTGTCCATCAGGGCTTGGGCTTCCGCCACCGACGCGGCCTGGCCCACCACGGCCATGTCCGCATGGCCGGCCAGCAAATCCGCCAGCCCCAGGCGGACCAGCTCGTGGTCGTCGACTAACGCTACTCGAATCGGAGGAATCGCATCACTGCTGGTCATGGCTGCCTCCTCTGCGCCTTTTGCGCCTATGCGCCAAATCCTATCACGGGAGTGCATTGAATCAGGGCATCGCGGGGGAAGCGGGCTCCCACGGCGCGTCCAGCGTCACACGGGTCCCGGCGCCCACTGCGCTGTCCCACAACACCTGGCCGCCCAGCCGGGCCGCCCGGGTGTCGAGATGATGCAGGCCAAAGTGGCTGCGCTGGCGGACCGCGTCCACGTCAAAGCCTATACCGTCGTCGGTCACCGCCAGCACAAAACCGTCGCCGCCCGCTTGCCACGTGACGTCGATATGGGCCGCGCTGGAGTGGCGGAGCGCATTGCTGACCGCCTCCCGCGCCCACGCGGCCACCTGGTCAACCTGCGCCGGCGCCAGCCGCCGGTACTGACTGTCGGCCATCTGGATGCGAACCCGGGGCTCCGCAGATAGGTCCGCCACCATGCGGCGCAGCGCGGTCGGCAGGTCGGGCGGGGCATCCCGGAGGTTTTGCACGGTGTGGCGCACCGCCTCGATGATCCCGGTCAGCCGATCTGCAAACTCCGCCAGCGCCTGGCGATCTTCTGCCGGGCGGGGGGGATCGTGGGCCAGCAGGCTGTCCATGCGCAGCACGATGCCGTACAGGGCCTGCAGGGTGCCATCGTGCAGCTCCATGCTAATGCGCTGGCGCTCGCCCGCCACCACCGCGTCCTCCAGCTCCTGGGTCAGCCGCGCGGTGTGGATGAGCACGGCCGCGTGCCGGGCCAGCAGGCCCAGCACCTCTTCGTCGTCGTCGGTAAAGGGCCCTCCTTCGTGATTGGTGCAGTACAGATGGCCGACCACTTCGTCCTGAAACAGCATCGGCATCCCGATAAAGCTGGTCATGGCCGGATGGTTGGGCGGAAGCCCGCTAGAGGACGGGTGGTCCGCAATCGACGGCACGCGGAGCGGCCGGCGGGTGTGGATTACTTCGCCCAACAGCCCGCGCCCATGCGGCAGGGCGCCAATCGCCCGCCGGGCGGTGGGTGACAGCCCTTCGGTGATAAACGTGTCAATGCGGTCCTCCGGCCCCAAAATCGCCATGGCGGCATATTGGGCGTGCAGCAGCGACTGCGCCAGCGCCACCACGGCTGGCAGCATGGTGTCGATGGACTTGTGCGCGGCCACCGTGGTAAGGCCGTCCAGCAGCGCTTGGAGCCGACCGCGCAGCGCTTGATCGCGGTCCAGTGCGGCCTGCAGCCGCGGCGTGGCTTGCAAGTCGTGGCGAATGCGGGCCATCAAGGCGCCGTCCCCCCAGACGCCCCCCTGCACCACGGTGTCGACGGCGCTCTGGAGCTCAGCGGGGGTCGTGGGCAGCCGCACCAGCCCGCGCACCCCGTGCTGCAGGCCAGTGAGCACCGTGGGCTCCACCTTGTGGCCGACCGCCCAGAGCAGGCGAGCCGTTGGCCACCGCTGGGCCATCCGCCGGGCGATGCTGCCGCTGCTGGCCTCGGCCGCCATGATGACGGCATCGGGGCCGTCCTCCTCCGGGATTGCCCACAGGCCCGCCACCGGGCCGTGATAAATCAGGGAGAGGCCGGGCAGCACGTCATCCGCCGCAAAGCCCCACCGGTCCCGGCTGAGGCCGGGCTCCCCGACAATGGCCACCTTCCGCTCGGCTGGCATCCACACCTCCTGGCAGTGCGCTGAGGGGCACCTCGGTCCTTGGTCGGCTTGGCGTGAGCGTACTGCACGGCAGCGGGCTCCGCTACTTCACTAGGATAGCGCGACGATAGCGCAAGGATAGCGCGGGTGGGCGCTCCCGGGCGTCCCCCGCCAGCACGGCTCAGAGTCACCCGCACCCACTCTCGTGCCTGGGGAGGATGCTTACACGGCAAAGGGCGCCAGGAGGCTTCGCCCAGTGGCGCGGCGGAGGGCATCAGGGCTGGTTCCGGAGCGGGAGAAGTGCGCGGGCCGCAAGACGGAGCGAGCAACCGGAAGCTCGGGTGGAATCGGACAGGCAGTGGCCTTGGCTCTGGGTCAAGAGGACTGCCATGGTCTGGAGATGAGAGAAGGCCAGCACCTTGCCGGCGAAAGGGCCAGCCCTGGGAGTGGAGAGCCGCAACGAGGCCGCGCCGCCTGTGGCGGCGCAACATGGAAACCAACTTCTAGGGAGCGCTGGCTGCATGCGGGCCGCAGGGGCCATCATCAATATCACCAGCGTCAGCGGGCGGGGAGCCGAGTCGGGCCATGGCCCTTATTTTGGCCTCAACATTTCCCTTAGGCGCCGTGTCGGCGTGCCGGCGGGGCCCGCCGCGCGAGGTGAACCTGGACCCGGCGTTCCCCTAGGCGCCGCTCACCCAAGTCTTGGCCGATTGCTTCGCCCACGGCGGCGGGCCGTACAGCGCCGGCCCCGCAGAGATTGGGCAGCTGTGTGGGACATTTTGCGGGGCGACCATCCTACCCTGCGCTATCCCTTGGGTCGGGCTGGCGGCGGGCCGCTGCGGAGCGGATTGCCTGCTGGATCAAGGAGCCGTGGGATGTGGCGGAAGCCCGGTGCGGCGGCCAGTGCCACTCGGGCCGACGGGGCGGCGGCTGAGGGAAGGCGCTTGGGGATTTGCCCTGGGGACTGCTTCGCTGTCCTGCCGGCGGCCACTCGCAGCGGCTCACTCTGCCTTGTGCCGCCGCCAGCGTCCGGGGGCAGGGAGCGTTGAAACGATTCCGGCAATAATTTTGGGGGGCCGCCCTGACGTGCAGGAGATCGGGTGCCGCCACCGAATCTGCGAGCGCTTCTGAAGGGGCTTGCTTGATCTCGGGACGATCAAGCCATTCAGATTATCTGTTGAGCAAGGAGTGTGGGGGCAGTGGGCGGGCTTCGCAAAGAGTTGAGCGTGGCCAATCTCGTCATTATCGGCATCGTCGGCGCCGTAGGGACCGGCGTATTGTTCAGCAATGCGGCCATGGCCGCCGACGCAGGGCCCGGCGTGATTTTGGCCTGGGTGATTGGGTTTGTGATGTATCTGCCGCTGACCCTGACCTATGTGGAAACCGCGGTGGCGTATCCGGAGGCTGGAGGGCCGTCGCGCTACAGTGCGCACACCCACGGCCGCACAACCAACATCATCAACGCGTTTGCCAACCTGATTTGGTATCTGTTCATCCCGCCCATCGAGGCGCTGGCCACGGCTGAAGGCTTGAACTATTTCTATCCGCACCTGGTCAACGCCACCACCGGGAATCCCACCACGCTGGGGGCGATTTTGGGCGTGGTGTTCATGCTGTTTTTCCTGCCCTTCAACTACTACGGGATCAAGGGCTTTGGCCAGAGCACGCGCTGGCTGGGACTGGTGAAGCTGGTGCTGTACGTCGCAGCCGCCATCGGGTTCATCACGGTGTTTCGGACGGTGAACTTCTTTCACTTCGGCGGCTTCATGCCCTTTGGCATGAGCGGGGTGTTTATCGCGATTCCGCTGGCCATGTTTTCCTACGGAGGCATCCGCGTCATCCCGGACTTTGCCGAAGAGATGAAAGAGCCCAAGCGCATCGGGCGGGCGCTGGTGTGGGCCCTGATTGGCCAGACCGTGCTGAATCTGCTGTTTGCGTTTGGCTTCATGCTGGCGCTCAACTGGCACCAGCTGAAGCTTCCGGTGGGGAACTGGTCCGATGTGACCCACATCGCCGGCAACCCGTTCCTGGTTATCGCGTCCAGTGCCAACCTGCACTGGCTCATCGCGGTCACCCTGGTGGTGGCCATCGTGGGGCCCTTCGTGACGGGCTACATCTACCAGGGCGGCGGCAGCCGCACGCTGTTTGCCATGGGCCGCACTGGCGTGGTGAGCCAAAAGTTGAAGGAGCTCAACGAGCGCTACGCGATTCCGTTTTGGGCGCTGCTCGTGTTCACGATTGTGGGTGCCATCGTCGCGTACATCGCGGCCCCGCTGCCGTCGATCTATGGCCTCATCGGGGATGCGGTGGTGGCGGGCTACCTGGGATACGCCATCAATCCGGTGGTGATGCTGTCACTGCGCCGGGCTGGCCACTCGGGGCTCTATAAGGCCGGCGGCCTCATTGCCGGCTCGGCCTTCGCGTTTGCGTCCCTCATCGTGTATTGGAGCGGATGGCCGTCGGTGCCGTACGCCACCGTGCTGCTGGCCGTGGCCTCGCTGGCATTTGGCCTGTGGTACAAAATTGACGCCTTACGGAACGCCATCTGGTACATCGCGTACATCGTGTTTCTGGTGGGCATGACCTACATCGGCGGTGTGGGCAGCCTTACCCTAGTGTCTATGCCAGTGGGCAGCGCCATCGTCGTGGTGGTGTCGGTGGCGGTCTTCCTCCCATGGGGGGTTGCCTCCCGGCTGCCCGCCCTCCGGCAGGAGCCGGTGGCCGCGATCGGCGAGGCGGTGTCAAGCTGAGGTGCGGCGGCCGCTCGCGAGCGACCCGCGAGGCGGGGGCACCTGCGTGCCCCCGCGCGAGGCGCAAGGTTCAACGGCGGCCGCTCGTACATATTTCCTGCTCGGCACAGCAGGAAAACCCGGAAGTGCCCCGAATCAAGGTCCGCTTTCGCACGGGAGCGCTTGATCGCGGAAGGAGCAAGGTGGGTAGCAGCTCACGGTTCTAGTTCATCGTGAGGAACGCGAACTGAAGGCAGGGGGGCGGGGATGCAGGATCGGCACGCAGTCATTATCGGGGGCGGGATTATCGGGCTCGCCATCGCCTTCGAACTTGCGCAGATGGGCGGGTGGCAGGTAGCGGTCGTGGAGCGCCACCGGGTGGGGGCGGGCACCACGGCCAAGGCCACCGGCGGCATTCGCACGCAGTTTTCCACCGAGGCCAATGTGCAGCTGGCGCTTTTGGGGCGCGAGCGCTTCGCCCACTGGCAGGACATCTATGGCGGCGATCCGCGCTTTCAGCGCATCGGGTATCTCTTTTTTTCGGCTCGCGCGGATCAGGCGGAGGTGCTGCGGCGCGGCGCCGAGCGGCAGCGGCGCTGGGGCGTCGACGTATCGGTGGTGGAACCTGCCGAGATGGCAGGGCTGGTGCCGCACATGACCACGGAAGATTTGGCCGTGGGCACCTTCACCGAGTCCGACGGCTTGGGGGACCCAGGCGCGGCCGCCGCCGCCCTGGAGTCGGCGTGCCGCCGGGCCGGGGTGGCCATCCACGAAGGCGAGGATGTGCGCGCCATCGAGCTGAATGGCGCAGGCGAAGCCGTGGGCGTGGGTACGGCGAGTGGCCGCCGCCTCTTCGGCGAGGTGGTGGTGGTGGCCACCGGCGCTTGGACCGCCCCCCTGATGGAGCCGCTGGGATTCCTGGCGCCCATCGCGCCCCACCGCCGGCAGGTGTATCGCACGGGGCCGGTCGCAGAGTGGCCACCCGTGATTCCACTGGCGGTCGACTTGGACACGGGGCTGTACTGCCACAGCGATGGGGCGGCCGTGGTGTTTGGCGGGGGGGATCGCCACGTCGCTCCCGGCTTCGATGAGGTGCCCCAGCCGGCTGATGTGGTGCGGCTGGCGGATCCCCTGATGCACCGCTGGCCGCTGTTGCAAGCCGCCCCGATTGTGCAGACCTGGGCTGGGCTGCGCGAAATGACCCCCGACGATCACGGGCTGGTGGGGCCCGTCCCGGGCCATCCGGGCCTATTTATCGCAGCCGGATTCAGCGGACATGGATTTATGCAGGCGCCGGCCGTGGGCTTGGTGATGGCCGCCCTTATTGCCGGTGCCGCGCCGCCCGTCGACATGGCGGCTCTCGACCCAGGCCGCTTTCAGGGACAGGCGCGTGCGAAGGAGGAGCAGTATGTCTTTTGAAGGTTCGGGCGCAGACATTTTGGTGGAGGCCCTGATTCACGCGGGCGTGCGGGTGGTGTTTGGCTTTCCCGGGGACACCGGGGTGGCCCTGTACGATGCCCTCGAGCGCCGCGCCGGGCAAATCACCCACGTGCTGGCCCGCGACGAGCGCGCGGCCGCCAGCATGGCGGATGCCTACGCCCGCGCGACCAACCAGGTGGGCGTGGTGGAAGCCTCCAGCGGAGGCGGGGCCACGTTTTTGGTGGGGGGCCTGGGTGAGCCTTGGGCCGCCTCGGTGCCGATGCTGGTGATTACGTCGGACATTCACCGGTCCAGCCGCGGGACCTCGGCCATCACCGAAGTGGACCAGCAGAAGCTTTTCTCCGCGGTAACCAAGGCCCAGTGGGTCGTGGAGGAGGCCGGCGATATGGCGCAGCGCGTCGAGGACGCGGTGCAGCTGGCGCACGCGGGGCGCCCCGGCCCGGTGAGCCTCATCATTCCCGAGGATGTGCTGGATGAGGTGGGGCGTGCGGATTGGGCGCCCACCCGGCTTGGATCGGCGGCGCAGCCATCTCCCATCGGTGTGGAGGAGGAGCGCTTTCTGGCGGCCGCGGCCTCAGCACTCGGGGCCGCACGCCGGCCCGCCCTGCTGCTGGGATCAGGCATCCACCTCAGCGGGGCGTATGGAGCGGTCCGCCGATTGGCCGAGCGCACCGGGGCGGCCGTGGCCACCACCATTCATGGCAAAGGCGCCTTTCCGGAAGCCCACCCGCTGAGCCTGGGAGTGGTGGGCGCGAACGGCGCTCGGGACTATGCCAACCAATTCCTGGCCGAGGCCGAGGTGGTGCTCATGGTCGGCACGCGCGCCAACTCCACCGACACGAATGGGTTTTCCAGCCCCCCTCGGCAGGGGTGCCAGGTGTTTCATGTGGACATTGATCCCGATCGCGCGGGCCGCAATTATCCTGGCTCCCACGCCCTGGCCGCTGATGCCACCCGCGTGCTGGACGAGCTTTGCCGGCGTGCGGCCCCGGTGAGTGCGGAGCGCCGCGCCGCCACCGAGCGCTGGATTCTGGCAGAGCGCGCGCGGTTTGAGGGCCAGCGGGAGATGCCGCCCCGGGTGGGCCTGTCCCCGCGCGACCTGGTGGACCTTTTGCACCAGCAGTATGCGTCGCACGCCGTGGTGGTGGGCGACGCGGGCACCCCCACGCCGTACCTGGCGGCGTATTGGGCCACGGGCGGCGGGAGGCGCGAAGTGATTCTGCCCCGAGGCCACGGAGCCATGGGCTTTGCGCTGCCGGCCGCGGTGGGCCTGGCGCTGGCCGAGCCCGATCGCCCCGTCATTGCGCTGACCACTGACGGGAGCTTCGGGATGGCGTGTGGGGAGCTGGACACCATCGCACGGCTCCACCTGCCCATCCTGATCCTGCATCTTTCCAATGGGTCGCTGGGGTGGATCAAGGCGCTGCAGCACTTTTATCTCGACCGGCGCTATTTCGGGGTGGACTTAAAGCCGCTGGACGCTGTGAAAATCGCCGAGGGGTTTGGGCTCGCGGCGGAGCGGGCGGCGACGCTGGACGCGGTGCGGCGTGCGGTGGCCGAAGCCGAGGAAGGCCGGGTTCCGCTGTTTCTGGACGTGCCGGTGCCGGAGGAGTTTGACTACCTGCCGCCGGTGGCGCCTTGGGCGGCCGCGCTCGTGGGCGCGGCGGGCCGCCCGGTCTATTGAACGGGGGCGCTGACTCAGCGCACCCGACTGCGAAAGGAAGTGGCAACCAGTGATTGGGGGCCAGGCATTTTACGGGCAGCCGCTGGGCGTGCTGCTGCTGGACGCGCGCTACCCGCGCCTGCCCGGAGACGTGGGGCATGCTCGCACCTATGAGACGCCGGTGCAGTTTGAGGTGGTGCCGGGCCTGACCGCCGACCGCTTGATCCATCATTTTGATGACGGCATCGCCCCGCTGGTTCGCGAAAGCTTAGAGCGCTTGGCGCGCCGCGGCGCACGGGTCGCAGTCGGCGGCTGCGGCTTTTTCGCCCGGGTGCATCGCGAGATGCGCGACGAGGGCCCACTGCCGTTTCTGTCGTCGTCGCTGCTGCAGGTGCCGTGGCTGCGCATGCTTTACGGCGACCCCGTGGGGGTTTTGACAATCGACGAGGCGGCGCTGGATGACGGCTACGTGCGGGATGCGGGATGGTCGCGCGAGGACCCCGTGGTGGTTCAAGGCATCGACCCCTCGTCGATGTTTGCCCGCGTGTACTTCGAGAATCGCGACCGGTTTGACCCCGAGGAGATGCAGGCCGACGTGGTGCGTGCGGCCGAAAAGCTCGCGGGGCGCGCGCCCCACCTGTCGGCGCTGGTGTTGGAGTGCACCAACATGGCGCCCTTTGCGCATGCGGTGCAGGAGGTGCTGCCCGTGCCGATTTTCGACGTGCAGGGGCTGGCGCAGTTTGCGGCCCAGGCCATGGCCCGGCGCCCGTATTGACGAGTGACTGTGACACATCGGCCAAGACGAGGAGAATAGCGCCCTATTAGAGCGCGTGCTGTGGCTTTTCCTGGGGCAGCTGGGCGTTCGCCGCTTCTATCTGGGCCGCATCGGCAGCGGGGTGGTGCAGCTCGTGATGGCGCAGTTTGCGGTCATGGGCCTGCGAGGGCTTTTGCTGATTCCGCTGTGGGTGTGCCTGTTCGCGGACATTTTCCTGATTGCCGGCATGGCGAGGACGGCTCTGGTGCTGAACTCTTCGACGGGAGAAGTGGCCAATCCCTCTGACGTGCAGTGATCCGGTGGCGGCGCGCCGCCCAGCCATCGCTAAATCTCTATCCGCCGCCAGCCATACCCAGCCCAGGAGCCGTATGAGGATCTGCGTCGGCAAAAGGTTGCCGGCTCTGTCACGAGGGAAGGGTGACTCCGGCCACCGGTGTGGTCGTCCCGCCCTGGCGGTGGACTGATGCGGTGGGGCCGTGGGTGCTGTCGCATGCCTGATTGTTCTCGGTGGTGCTCCCGTGGCGGGAGGCGCAGAAAAGCGGTTTCCCATTGGGCGGCTGGATCGTTGCGGGCTCGCCCGCTGGTGGCCGACCTGGCTGGCCGCGGGCGGATTGGCGCTGGTGGCCAACCTCTTGAGGCCCCAGCTTCTTCCCGGCACGATCCGCTGGCGGCCTCGTCTTACTGGTGCCCTTCCAGGCCATCGTGGTGGGGTTGGCGGAGGACCTCCTGTGGCGCGGGCTGATTCAACCCGCGCTCAACGCCGTCCTGAGCCCGCCGCGCCGAAAGGGGCTCCGCCTGGGCACCGTGCTGGCGTCGATCGGCTTTGGGGTGAGCCACTTGGTGAACCTCACGCATCAGCCGGTGAGCGCCGCGCTGGAGCAGGTGGTGTTTGCCACCGCCGTCGGGCTGGTGCTGGGCTGCCGGTATGACACCTCCGTCAACTTGTGGGGCGCCGTCATTCTCCACAACGCCCTGGAGGCGATGGCGGTCGCAGTGCCGCTGCTGCTGGTGCGCTAGTGCGGTGGCTCAGTGGTGTCGCTCGGGGTTAGGCGCGACCGGGTGGCCTCGGACAGCTTGACCCAAATCACCGCGCCGCTGGGATGCGAGTAGGGGATGGGCATCCGGAGCGCGCTGGGGTGAGTCATCACCCAGGCGAACGTGAGGGGATACGGTGAGGGGGCCCCGGGGTGGTCGCCACCGCCGCGCGGCCGCCAAGCTTCCCGGTACTGGTCCATCGTGAGCGGGCCCAGGCAGTCAGACAGCACCGCCGTGCCGACAATGAGGCCGGTGCCGCCCTAGGCGATGGCAATCGGCCCGCGGACATGGGTGGCCGCGCCCCGGATTTCCCACGTCTTGTCGCCGCGCACCAGCATGCCGGCCCAGGGCGCCCGCACCACCAGTGCCCGGGTCGGCGGCGCGGGCGGTGCCTCGGCGGCGAACCAGCGCCCCTGATCGCGTCGGCCGCCTGCCATTAGGTGGGGCGGCGGGCGAGCCGCGCCCGCACGGGGTCGATCATGGTCTCGGGAGCCGTGTCGGGATAGGGGTGCACGGCGCTTGCATTGATTTCGCACAAGGTGAACGGTGAGCGGGACGCGTGTGCGGGCTTGTCGACCTCGGCCTGGCCGGCGTCCTCGGGCGCGGGCCACCAGAAAAAGTCGGCATCCCAAATGGCGGGCAGCCGGTCAGGTGACAGCGCGAGCGTGCGCAGCAGCGCGGGCACCCACTCGTCTTCCATCAGGCGGCGCAGTGACTGGAAGCGGCCATCCTCTGGGTCCGAGTAGAGCCGGGGGGTGGAGGTCATCGGCACTTCGCCCGGCCCGCTGGTGAGGGTCCCACCTGCTGGTGGCCAAAGCCGGCCACACGGTGGCCAGCCAGATAGCCGCGCACCATGCCTTCGGGACTGGGCCTGAGATACGGCTGGCCCACCAGGCCGCCGCCAGCGGCGAGCAGCGTGGCGCAGCGCTCCAGCCAAGCCGAGAGCGGCAAGCGTTCGATGTCGCGGTGGGAGGCGCGCAGCACGTGCACCCCGGGGTCCGCGGCCGGGTGGGGCGCTCGCGCCGTGAATCGCGCGCTGCCGCCGCCGTTGCCGTGCACCTGCTCTAGCATGCGGGAGGAGGCGGGCAGGCGCGCGGGAAACTCCCGGTGAAGGCGCTCCATGTTGTCGTATACGAATGTGTCGCGCGCGGACCAGCCTTGCTCCTAGTGTCCACCAGCATTGGTTTGGTGCCCATTTTGGCGATGACGGCGGGGTGCGCACTGGCCAGCGTGCCCGCCGCGGCCACCCGCGCCCGCATGGGATTCAGCACCGAGCGGCCGCTCCCGCTGTGCACCGGGTTGACAAACACCAGCACGGCGTCACTGGCCGCGAGCTGCTTCTCTGCGGCCTCGGCCAGACTGTCGTCATACATCACGGCGTCGGCGTCCGCGCCGCGGCGCCGCGCGGCCTGCACCAGCGACCCACGGCACCTGCGGCCTTTGCGGGACAGGCCGGGATCTTCGCGGTCCGACTCCTCCAGGATGGCGACCAAGGGCTTTGATTTAATGGGACTCGACATAAGGGTTCCTCCTAAGGCGTCCGGGTGCCGACGGGGAGGACGGGCTGTCGCTCAGCGATGTAGGCGATGGGGTGTGATGGCAAGGTGAGTGGTGTCGGTGCGACCGCGTCACGGCCACCGAAGCGCGGGAACCCATGCCGCTCGAAATCGCGGACGTTCTGGGTCCATATACCTCCACCGGTCTGCCGGGACCGCTCAACCAGTACGGCGTCCGTCCAATTCAACTGAGGATCTCCGTCCCAAGTGTCCAAAACGGATGTCCAAAATGGCTTGTCCTCCATTCGGATGCCGGGCCAGCTCAGAACGGTGCGGACGTAAAGGGAAACAGCGCAGCGCGGCATGCCTTTAACATACCGAGGCAAAACGTACGTAAGTTCGTGCAGCACCATCGGGTCGATCCAGGCGGCCCTGTCTCCCGCTGCTATCGCGTGCAAAAGCCGCCTACACACTTCTGTGTGGGCATCGTGCGCCTGGGCGTGCAAAAACACATTCGTGTCGAGTAGGCCCTCGTCCACTTAAAGCGTCGTTGGTTGACACGTGCGGAATGGCTTCTCGTCGACGGGGCAAGTCATCCGTTGCTACCGCGAGATTCCGCTAAGAATCCCATCCTGGCTTTTGGCCGAGCCACCCCTGACGAACGGATGGCGTGAACACTAGACCTTGGACTATTGGACGCCAACGAGGGGGACTCCGATGGACGCGGCAGCGTGGGCGAAGGCGATGCGTGCTCGGCAATTGGAGGCGGACCGGCAGTCTGCTTCGGCAGCGATTTGAATTGGGCGGTCGTTTGCCCGGCGTGGACGACGTGCCAGTGGCGTCACGTGCTTTCGAAGTGCTAGCAGCCGTCGGAAACCACTGTGAGGGCCCGGGTTAATGACATTGTGCGCCGCCTGCACGCCAACAACCGGGTGGAAGCGGGGATGATTGCCAAGCGGCAGGCGCTGTGGGGAGTTAGCGCGGGCCGCTCACGGGGGTGCGAAAGGCGATTCCCAGCGGACGCGAGGCGTTTATCGCGATGATGGCCATGGTCAGCACACCAGCTCCTGCCCGCTGAAGTGCTGAGACGCCAGCCGAAACACGGAGTCGGGCACGTGCCGCTCGCTCGCGCTCCGAGTAAAGCGGGGCTTCCTGCCAGGCGGACAGCCCCTAGAGCCGCGCCTCTGACTCGCCGGGCTCACGGGCCGCCCGCGTGTGCAGGTCCAGTTAGTACGCGCACCCATTGATGTGCGACACCCGCACGTCCGCCAGGGGGATTAGACTCGGCTCCAGCCCGCTCTCATTCACGTGCTGCTGCAGCTGCCGCATCGCGGCCAGGGCCGCAGGAGATGTCTGGGCCCAATGCGGGCGCGCGCTGCTCGTCGCTTGCCTCCTAGCTGTTGGCGTGAGTCAGCCGCCAGGCCGTTTGAATAGCGCCAGCGTAGGCCGACCGCCGGCAAGTTTTTGGGACCTTCGCTTCTCTACGGGCTGGGCGCCTTGCGAGCGGCTCGGGCTTGGAAGCGGTCCCGGTCAATCACAAAGCGCTCATGGGTGCCGCGGCCGATGACATCGATGCCATCGTGGGCCTCCACCTCGAAAGTGAGCCGCCGGCCGGCGACGGCCGTGAGGCGCGCCGTGGCCGTCACCACCAGCCCTGGCGGCGTCGGCGCTTCATGGCTCACGTGGATGTGCGTGCCGACAGTTTGCTCCCGCGGCCAGTCGAGATGGGCGTTCACCGCAGCCAGGCAGGCCCACTCCATGAGCCCCACCAGGAACCCGGTCGCAAACACCGGCGGCATCTCCTGAAACGCTTCGGACTCCGGGTACAGGGCTGGCACCAGCTTGGACTCTGGGACCTGAAGCGAGACCGACCCTTCCAGGCCTGGAATCAGCGAGGGCTGCATGGGATTTCCTCCCTCTTCAATGTCGGACCGGCTGCGTGCTCGAGCCAGCCCAGTCTATCGCGAATTGAGGCAGCATGCTGTCATGTCAGCCGGTCGGTGAAGGGCGGCGGGGCGCTACCAGGGCGCGGCTCCGCCCGATGGCGAGGCGGGCGGGGGCTGAAGGGACAGGTGCGTGTAGTGGGGCGACTCCAGCGATCCCCACGCCGACGCCGAGGGGAAGATGGTCCACTGGTCGGCAATCGGGTGGGAAACCGCTCCCTCCCACAGCCCGTCGATATATTGCCCCACCTGCAGCTGGCTAGCGGGAAAGGGGGGCTGGCTGGCTCCTTCCCAGGACAGCAGCGTATACGGCGCGATGCGAAATGTGGTCAGCACGGGCAGGAGACGCTCGATGGGGCGGCCGCTGTGGTTGTCTCCCACGAATTCAGCGCGCTGGAGTGTCACCCGGTTGCCCTGAATGCGGCGGATAATGCCGGAGAACCCATCGGGCTGGCCCGCGATGGTGCGCGCCAGATGCTGGGGGGAAGCCGCAATGGATTCGCCTATAAACAAATCCATCGCGTCGTGGGTGGCCTGCCAGTGCTTCGGGCCCACCCACTGGCCCGGCCCGATGGTGATGGTCATCGAGGCATAGTGGTGAAATGCGCCGTCCGTGGTCAGCGCTTCCTGCACATCCGACAGCGTCACTCGCGTGGCCGCGCCGGGCTTTATGGCCGTGATGGTGCCTTCCAGCTGTGGGCCCCACTGGGCCGGCCCGGCAACGGCACCCCCCTGGCTGCCACAGCCAGCCAGCAGCAGGGCCATGGCTGCGGCCACGGCTCCCGCTGCAGTCCTTCGCACCTGCATAAGACGACCTCCTTGAGCTCCCTTAGTGTAACGCGGCCCACGGCCTCCAGGTGTCGGGCGGCGGCAGGCGGGCCTTACCCGATGCGCAGCGAGCCGTCCCGATGGGCGCGCGAGTGCCTCGCCGGCAGACACGGGTGAGCGGGTCCGGCTGCGTCGGGCGTCGCCGCGCTGCAGGCTTCGAGGCTGGCATGTGAACGTTTCGTAAAAATGGTTGACATCCGCTTACCGCGGTTTGAGAATGCAGGCGTGGGGACTTCCCAAAAGATTTGCCAAACATTAGGGTGAAACGCTGCGATGGGATCGTGTGCTCGGTCAGGAAACAGGTGCGTATCTGTTGGTGGCGAAAGTGCGATCTCAAACACTTGAGGTCAGTTGTCGTTGATAAAGGAGCCTTAGAGCGATGTCGGCAAATAGAGTGGGTTCAGCTCGCCCAACTCCCCGTTTAACTCAGGGGGCACTGAGTTCCTCAGAAGTTGTTGCCTCATCCTTAGCCAACGTGGCACCGGCGATGAGCTTCATGTTTTCGTTTGCCGTTATTGCTCAGGGAGCAGGTGCCGCCAGTGGATTGACGATTGCCATCGTGGCCATCGCCATCTTGTTTCACGCCAACAGCATCGCGCAGTTTTCGGTGAAGATGCCGTCCAGTGGGTCGTACATCACGTACATCGGCACCGCGTTTGGGCCGGTCGCCGGCGTTGTGACCGCCGTGACCGCGGCCTTTGGCTATATTGCGTCGGGCGCTGGCCTGATGGCCATCCTGGGAGGCTGGACGGCGATTATTCTCGCGCGCTTTCTGCATGTCCACTGGAGTTGGCAAGGCATTGCTATCGCGCTCGTGGGGTGGCTGGGAGTTCTGATGGTGCGCGGCGTCAAGATTTCCACCCGGTGGCTGGTGGGCGGGTTTTTCTTTGAGATGGCGGCCATCCTGCTGATTGCCGTCCTGACCGTGGCGCACCATCAGGGGCCCCTGACCTTTGCTGCCTTCAACCCCGCCGACCTGAAGGGGGGATTGGCCGGCATTGGGCTGGGGTTTCCCCTGGCGATTTGGATGTTTACGGGCGTCGGCAACTCCATGGGCTTGGCGGAGGAGACCAAGCACCCGCGGACCCTGATTCCTCGCTCGATTTACATCAGCCTGGGCTTTGCGACCGTGGTGTACTTGGGCTTGTCGTGGATCACGACGATGGCGCTGCACAGCGATGCGAGCTACATTGCCCGCCAGCCGGTCCCGCTCATCACGGTGGGCGCGCTGGTTCTGGGGCCGCTCCTGATCGTGGCTTACTTGGCGGGCTTCACGTCGACACTGGCCGAGATCATTGGGGCGACCAACGGGCAGGCCCGGATGCTGTTCAGCGCCGCTCGCGATGGGTTGCTGCCTGCCCCCTTGTCGCATGTGACCCAGCGGCGCGCACCCAGCACCGCCCTGATTGTGTACCTGGGCATCGGCTTAGCCGCCACCCTGGTGTGGGGGGCCACCGTGCCGCCCATCACCTTGTTTGGCTACTTGGGATCGCTGGCGGGCATCCCGATCGCGCTGATTTACATGGCCGTGAACGTGGCCCTGCCCGTGTACTATCGCCGCCGCCATCCCCAGGATTTTCGCTGGACGGCGCACGTGCTTTGGCCATTGCTGGGCACCTTGGTCATGATCCCGCCGCTGCTGGCGATGGCCGCTCCGGGCCAGCAAGCCCCCTATGCGGATTTTCCGCTCGTGGTGGCCGGGGTGATGGCACTGGCGGCCCTCTATGGCTGGCGCATCGCGCGCCGCCGCCCGGACCTGGCCCGGACGATGGGGACCATCCTCGCGGACGATGTCCGGGAGCAGCAGGACGAGGAGCCCCGCCTGCGGGATATGGGCTGAGGAGGCGCCGCTAGCACGGGTCCCCCGGCGGCGGCGCGATTTGCTGGTCCGTCCGCCGGCGGGCCCCTTCGTCCAGCACCGCGCGGAGCACGCGGTCGGCCGCGGCGAGGTCGCCCGGGTCCACCTGATCCGCCAGCGCCTGGTTCAGTGCGGCAATCACCTCGACCACGGCAGCGGCATAGGTGTGGCCGGCGGGTGTCAGGATGACATTCAGCCGCCGGCGGTCGTGGGGGTCGGATTCCGTGGCGGCATATCCCCGGTCAAGCAAGCCGCCGACGAACTTGCGGCCCGCCTGACGCGTCACGCCCAGCAGCGGGCCCACTTGGGTGATGGCCAGCGGGCCAAACAGGAGCCGCCGCATTAGCCACGCGTCGGTGCGGCGATAGCCAGGATAGCCGCGTTCGGCGAGGGCCGCCGCCATCTGCGCCACCCAGCTGGCGCGCGCCAGCGCCAGCAAATCCCCAAACCGATGCCGCCCGATTGACACCCTGCCCATGGCCCCATCATACTCCCTTTTATGCAACTGGGTTGCATATATGGAGGTGCCGGAAGTGGAAGTGGCCGCGCTGGTGGCGCTGCTGGGCTTGGCGGGCACGGTGGGGAGTCTCGTGTATCTCCACCTGGCGCCCACGGGGCTGTCGCCGATTCAAAACCCTGTCAGCCAGTACGGCATCACGCCGTATCGGGGCGGGTACCGCGCCGCCACTCTGGCGTTTGCGCTGGCCGGCGCCGGACTGCTCTGGGCGTTGGTGCAGGGGGGAATCGGCGGCCGCCTGGAGCTGGTGGCGCTGGGCGTCTTTGTCCTGGCCCGCGCGGCGATCAGCTGGTTTCCCATGGACGCACCCGACGCGCCGCGGACGGCCACGGGCCGCTGGCATGGGGTGTTGGCCGCCGCTGCCTTTGTCGGCATCGCGCTGGCCGCCCAACACCTGCGCGCGGGCGTGGCGTCGGCTGCCCTGGCTGGGTTCGCCGGCCCGTCTCGCCTGCTGGGCCTCGGCATGGCGGCGTGCCTCTTGCTCATGGTGCTGGTGGGCCGGTCATCTGCGGGAGCCCCGCGCAGTTTTGGCGCGGTCGAGCGCGTGTTTTACGTGCTGGCCATCGTGTGGAGTGTCCTTCTGGCGGCGGCCCTGCTGTAGGCGAGGTCATCGGCAGCGCGCCGCCGTCAAGGGCCATCCGATTCGGGGGGAAAGTGGGCGTGGCCCACGGTCCGGATAATCAGGTGGGCCAGCGCCTGCCGCTCATCGGGCGTGGCCGCCTGCCACGAGGCATAGAGCCAGGCATTGCCCGCCGGCGCTGGATCCGCCGTCAGCCGGTTGGCCAGGCCCACCAAGCGGTCATCCAGCCCGGCGCCCCGGCGCGACGCGAGCGCGTCCCGCACGTAGGTGGCCACCGCGTCTATCGCCGCATCGCCAGCCGACACCCCGCCATCGGCCGCTGAACCCCTGCCCTCGCGATTCATCTGTGTGCCGCACCTCCGCTGTCAGCATGACTCCCGGCGCCGCCAGCTATGTGGCGCACCGAGGGGAAGGCCTTTGGTGAGTGCATCCCGCAGAAAGCTGGAGATCCCCACCCCGGTCAAGACACTGTGATGCCAATCGGCTGTGCTGCAGGCGCGAGGTGCGGTGCCGAAGTGGGGGTCCATAGGCGTGCCAAGGGTCGTGGGTAGCCCCGCATGGGGATTTCAGGTAGGGGGTCTCCGTGGAACAAACCCCAGTTCTCGCGAGATGGCGTCTGCGGTGGCCACCACGCGTGGACCAAGGTCCAGAAGCCGCGAGCGTTCCATACGAAACGCCGGCCCCGCGAGGCTGATGGCGCCCGCGACGCGACCCTGCCGGTCACGCACAGCAGCGCCCACGCAGCGGGCGTCCGCTACGTTCTCCTCGTCGTCAACGGCGAAGTGGCGCTCGCGGACCACGGCCAGCTCTGCCCGAAGGACGTCGGGCGACGTGATCGTATTGACTGTGAACGCCGTGAGCCCTCGCGCGATGACTCGCTCGGTTTCCTCGGGCGGCAGGAACGCCAGCATAGCCTTGCCATTGGAGGTGCTGTACGCAGGAGTGCGCGTGCCGATTTGCGACGACATACGAATGACATTGGGGCTTTCCACTTTCGACAGATATACCACGTCGCCGTCGTCATATACCACCAGAAAGGCGGTTTCGCCGGTATCTTCTACTAGCCGGTGCAGATGAGAGGACCCGATGCGCACAATCTCCGTCTCTTCGAGGACTGCTTCTGCCCACTCAACCACCTGGAGTCCCATTCGGTATGTGCCGGTGGCGGTGTCTTTAGCAACGATGCGCCGCTCCAGCAAAGGAGCCAGCAGACGAAGCACGGTGCTTTTGTTAAGGCCGGTGGACTGGACCAATTGATTGAGCGTGATGCCGTCGGCGCTCCTTTGGGCCGCCAGGGTGTCCAGGATGGACAGCGCATGGCGCAGCGCATAGGAGCGATTGCGTCTTAGGGTGTCAGCCGTCGCGCCGAGGTCGCGCTCCATGCAGCAGCCCCCCTGTGTTGAATCCCTAAACCTCGGCCGTCTCCCAAAAGATGGCCCGCCAATAGTCTACTCCAAAGTCGGGCCGCTCCTTCCGTCGCGCGAGGGGTCTTTGGATCCGCTCCATGCCTCGCCGTCTGGGTACTGGTACGCCGCGAGCGCGGAAGGGTAAAGGTCCGCGCTGTATCCCGGGGCCGCAGGCACTTGGTAGCGTCCGCCCGTCACGACAGCCGGGTGGACGAAATGCTCGTGAAGATGGTCCACATACTCCAAGGTGCGCCCTCGGAGGCTGCCGCTCACAGAAATGTAGTCCAACAGGGCCAAGTGCTGAACATACTCGGGCAGTCCGACGCCGCCCGCGTGGGGGCAGACGGGGATCCCCGCCTTGTCCGCCATCAACATCACGGTGAGCACCTCATTCACGCCTCCCAGGCGACAAGCGTCCAACTGGCAAAAGCCAATCGCGTTCGCCTGAAATAGCTGTTTGAACATCACGCGATTGTGGCAGTGTTCACCGGCGGCCAGTGGGATCGGCGCCACCTGCCTGGCGATAGCAGCATAGCCCAGCACGTCATCGGGACTGGTGGGCTCCTCCATCCACCATGGGTCAAACTCCGCGAGGTCTCGTATGCACCGGACCGCGTCGTCTACCCCCCACACCTGGTTTGCGTCAAGCATGAGCACGTGGGTGGGGCCGATTTCCTTGCGGACCAACGCCACGCGCCGCCGGTCCACGGCTGGATCTCCCCCCACCTTGATCTTGAAGTGGGTCCATCCTGCACGAATCCCGTCTCGCACGAGCATCCGAATCTGCTCGTCATCATAGCCGTACCACCCTGCCGAGGTTGTGTAGGCGGGATATCCATCCCTAACCATCTCCCGCTCTCGCTGGGTGCGGCCAAATCGACCCCGCTCCAGCCGCTCGATCGCTTCCGCCTCCGTCAGAAAGTCCGTGACGTATCGAAAGTCGGCCGCGCGCACCAACTCCACTGGATCCATGTCGGCCAGAAGCTTCCACAGGGGTTTCCCTTCGCACTTGGCGTAAAGATCCCACACGGCGTTGATCACCGCGGCAGCCGCCAAGTGCACCACACCCTTTTCGGGGCCAAGCCATCGCATTTGGCTCTCGTTGGTGAGGGACTGCGCAAACGCGCCGAGGTTTCTCGTGAGGCTCTCCACCTTGCGCCCGATCACCAGTCGAGCGTAGCTGCGGATACCCTCGGCACACAGTTCGTTGCCGCGCCCAATCGTGAAGGTGAACCCGTGGCCCGCCAAGCCCAGCGGATGATCGGTGTGCAAAACCACGTAAGCCAGGGAGTAGTCAGGATCGCGGTTCATGGCATCGGACCCGGCCGCGCTGCGTGAGGTGGGAAAGCGCACGTCGTAGACGTCTGCCCCGGTTATCTGCACGGTGCCCACACTTCCTATCTGGCTGTATAGGGGTTCTCCGGCGACCCGAGGGGCCGTGTCCCGTCCTGTGGTTCCTCTCGCCGCCCTCCGGAGAGACGGCAAGTCTAGTCGCGTTCCATATTGACGGAAACCGCTTCCCGTGGTAACCCCTCAGATGTACAATGTGATAGCACACCTGCGGTCTGCATAGCAAACCATACGGGCCGCGGGCCGGACGGGGCGACCATAAGCGGAGGGGGGCCGAGCGTGGACCAGGCAGACCGGCGGGAGAACATCCGGCGCGTTATTGCCGGAGGGCCGTTTCGTGACGAATGGAGCTCGCTTCAGAGCTACACCGTTCCCGAGTGGTACCAGGACGCGAAATTTGGGATTTTCATTCACTGGGGCGTGTACTCGGTGCCGGCCTTCGGGAGCGAGTGGTATCCCCGCAACATGTATCTCAAGGAAACCCATGAATTCGAGCACCACCAAGCCCAGTACGGCAGTCTCGAGCAGTTTGGCTACAAGGACTTCATCCCAAAGTTTCGGGCTGAAAAATTCGATCCGGATGACTGGGCCCGATTGTTTCGCCAAGCCGGGGCGCAGTACGTGGTTCCGGTTGCGGAGCACCACGATGGCTTTGCCATGTATGACACCTTGTTGTCGCCATGGAACGCTAAGCAGATGGGTCCACACCGGGACATCATTGGGGACCTGGCCGAGGCCGTCCGCCGGCAGTGGATGGTGTTTGGGGTGTCGAGTCACCGGGCCGAGCACTGGTGGTTCTTCAACGGCGGGACCCAAGGGCCTTCGGATGTACTGCAGGCGGCAAGCCTGTATGGACCCGCGCAACCCGAGAGCATGCCGCCCACGGAGATGTTCTTGGAAGACTGGCTCCATCGCACGGTGGAGTTAATAGACCGCTACGCGCCGCAGATCCTCTACTTCGATTGGTGGATCGAACACCCTAGCTTCGAACCGTATCTCAGGCGGTTGGCTGCGTACTACTACAATCGTGCCCGAGAGCGGGAGCACGGCGTGGCAATCAACTACAAGTACCAGGCGTTCAAGCCCGGCACGGCCGTCTACGACATGGAGCGCGGCCAACAGGGTGAGATTTGCTATCCGCTGTGGCAGGCGGATACGGCTCTCTCAAAAAATTCCTGGGGCTACGTGGAGCCGCAGCGATACAAAACCAGCCTCGACGTGGTCCAGGATCTGATCGACATCGTGAGCAAGAACGGCGTCATGCTGCTGAACATCGGTCCCAAGGCGGATGGAACCATTCCTGACGCTGAAAGGGAAATTCTTCTGGCCATTGGCCGGTGGTTGTCGGTGAACGGCGAGGCCATTTACGGCACCCGCCCTTGGAGAACGTACGGCGAAGGGCCAAATCGGGTGGCCGGTGGATTCTTCAACGACGCCAAACGGAACCCCTACTCGAGTGAGGACATCCGATTCACGACGCGGGGCAAAACGCTCTACGCGATCGCCATGGTCCCTCCCACTACTGCGGACCTGCCCATCGCAAGCTTGGCCGGGGAGGCGCTGGATGGCTGGACGGTGGAGTTGCTGGGGCGCCCAGGGCCTCTGACGTGGTCCCGAAGTGGCGGCGCCATTCGTGTGTCGTTGCCGGACCGCGCATCTCGCACCGAGGGACCTATGGTGCTTAAGTTCTCGCCGCCCAAAGGCCCGCGGTAAACAGACTGCCGGTCAGGCCCAGTGCTGCTGGGGAAAGAGGTCTTGCCATGGGAGAGGGGATCCGGGCGGCTTGCGTGGACTTCAACGGGGATTGCTGGACCGGTTTGCCTCGCCAGGCTTATGCGGGCGCGCGGATTCCGACCAGGACCTGGCCCGGCAGCGAGACATGGCTGTCAACACGATTCAATCGTCACTACGGCCATGCGTGGTGCAAAGGCGCAGCGGCGCCGCGCACCCCTGGACAGGCTGGCGACCTTATAGGCGACCTGACGCGGCAAGGCCATGATGAGGGCATGCGCATGATGGGATACTTCATCATTGATGTGAAGGGGTCGTGGGCCGCCCAACATCCCGACCCGCGTCATGCTCGGCGATGGAACCGCTGGCATATCCTCCTCAGCGCCGCCGACCTGGATTACTTGACCGCCTCGGTAACCGATGCCCTCGCGGCTGTGCCGGTCAACAGATTCATACTGGACATGTGGTGGAACGTGGATCCGGTGGGACTGCCCTGCGAGTGGAAAGTGTACCAAGCACTGATGGGGCATGCGGATCCTCCCCCTCCGGACCAGCCCGCCTTCCCTTCGGACGTGGTCGCCGCGTTCAACCGGGCTGCGGCCGACCGCGTCTGGCAGCGGATTGCCGAGGTTGCACGCTCGGCGAACCCTGATTGTCTGATTTGGCTCAGTGTCAACAATGTGATGAACGTCCGGCTTGACGGGACGACACTGCCCGGCGACGTGAATTGGCTGATGAACGAAAGCTTCTCTCCGGATGCGGAGCTGGCCCAAACGCGACGAGTTTCAGCCCTCTCGGCCCAGGTGTGGCAATGCGTGTGCGGCATGGAAGGCAGGGAGACCCACAACCCGGAGGCGCTGCTGGCCGCGCTGCCCGATGACATGGGCAGCTGCCGCGTTGCCGCTGCCATCCCCTCAGCCACACTGACCAAAGACGATCACGCGATGGCGGCGCAACATCAACGCGATGCGGCACTGCTCTCGCTTCGGCTGGGGAGACTGCACGACGGTCCGGCCTTGGCAGAAAGCCAATAGATGATGGAGGTGAGGCATGGAATCCGACCGCACTGTGCTGGTGACTGGAGCGGCATCCGGGATCGGTCGGGCGGTCGCTGAGCGGCTGGCCCGTGAGGAGATGACGGTAGTGGTGGCCGATGTGAATTACGACGGTGCAGAGAACGTGGCGCGGGACCTCCGGCAGGCGGGGGGGCGTGGAGAGGCGATCCTCTTGGACGTAACCGACAGCGATAGCGTGGCCGAGGCGATAGCCACAGTTCACCGTCGGCTTGGCCCGGTCACCGACTTGGTCAACAACGCCGGGATAGGGGTGCCGGGAACCGTGTTGGCAACGTCGCCGGAAGAATTTATGCGGGTTATGACGGTGAATGTGCTGGGAACGTTCATGATGACGCAACACGTGCTGCCCGACATGGTTCGGCGCGGTGCTGGCACCATTGTCAATGTGGGGTCGGTGGCCGGGATGGTGGGAATCCGCAACCGGGCAGCTTACTCCGCCAGCAAGGGAGCCGTGTTGGCGCTGACGCGGTCGGTGCATGCCGATTTCCACCGACACGGGATTCGCATCAATGCGGTGGTGCCGGGCACCATCGAAACTCCGTGGATTGCTCGCATTACGGCCGGAGAGCCCGATCCAGCCGTTGCCCGCCAAGACATGGCGGCCCGCCAGCCTATCGGACGAATGGGAACTGCCGAGGAAGTGGCGGAATCCGTGTGGTTTCTCTTAGGGCCAACATCCAGTTTTGTCTATGGGTCCTTTCTCATTGTGGATGGAGGTCTGACAGCGTTGTAGCCCAGTGGACAGAGGCTAGAAAAAGGGAGAGAGGGCGGCGGTGGAATATCGCAGATTGGGACAGACCGGCCTTACGGTCTCCGTGCTGGGGCTAGGGGCGTCCGCTCTCGGGAACATGTTTCGCCCCGTCTCCGACCGGGAGGCGGCCGAGGTAGTCAGGACTGCGTTTGACCTTGGGATTACCTACTTCGACGTATCGCCGTATTACGGTCTCGGACTGGCGGAAGCACGCCTCGGGAGCGCGCTGGCGGCGTTGCCGCGCGAGCAGGTAGTGGTGTCCACCAAGGCGGGACGGTACGGAGCCGACCAGTTCGACTTCTCCCGCGCAAGAATTTTGGCCAGCATCCAAGCCAGTTTGCGCGCCCTCGGCACGGACTACCTCGACATTGCTTTTTTGCACGACATCGAGTTTGGGGATCCCGATGAAGTTCTGCACGAGGGGTGGGCCGCACTTCAAGATGCCCGCACGGCTGGTTTGGTGCGCTTCGCAGGCGCATCCGGTTTGCCGCTGGCAGTGCTGGACGGGTTTGTGGCCGCCGCCAAGCCCGACGTCATCCTGTCTTACTGCCACTACTGTCTGAACGACAACAGCTTGGAGGATCTGTCATCGCGGTGGACTGCCGGGGAGTTGGGTCTCGTCAACGCCAGTCCGCTGGCGATGGGACTCCTCACCAACGCAGGGCCCCCAGACTGGCATCCCGCGCCGCCCGCGCTGCGCGCCGCCGCGAAACAGGCCGCCGCCTATGCAAGGTCCCGCGAAGCGGATATCGCTGGGCTGGCACTCAAATTCGCGACCGGGCATCCGCGAGTAGCCACGACGTTGGTCAGCACTGCCAGCGTGACCCACTTGGCAAGTGACGTGCGCACCGTCGGGGAGCCCCTGAACCACCAACTGCTAGCCGCAGTGCAGCAGATCCTCGCACCCGTCCACAACATCACCTGGCCCTCGGGGCGCGCGCCGTGATCGACCCGGGGGAAATCGGGATCGGTGTGCTGGCTGAGGGACCGAAGCCATTATGCCGCAACAGGTTTGCTATGCAATCATCAGGAGTGCAGAAGTGTGACCGAGCTGACAACGAAGGAGTAGGCTATGAGGCAAGTCCGCATCGCGGGATATCGACAAGCCGAGTTGGAGACTGTTCCGATGCCATCTCTCCGCGACGGGTGGGCGTTGGTGAAGATACTGGCGGCTCCGCTGTGTGCGGAGTACAAGCTGTTCCGCAGCGGGCGTCCATTCCACTACATCGGCCACGAGGCCGCCGGGGTGGTTGTGGAAAGAGCTGCGGGGGCGTCGGTGGATGTTGGCGACCGGGTGGTGGTTATGCCTCAATATCCCTGTGGCCGGTGCCGGCACTGCACGCGGGGAGAGTTTATCTACTGCAAGGACAACCTGGATCTGGACGCGGGTGCCCTGGCCGAGTACATTGCCAAGCCGTCATGGCTACTGGCGCCCATTCCGGACGATGTGACCATCGACGTCGGCGCGCTGGCCTGTTGCGGGTTGGGTCCGTCATTTGGTGCCGAAGAACGTGCCGGCGTCGACGGATCCACCACCTTGCTGGTGACGGGCCTTGGTCCTGTGGGCCTCGGCGCAGTGGTCAACGGGGTCCACCGGGGGGCGCGGGTCTTCGGCGTGGACCAGAATCCCTTCAGAGCTCAACTGGCTCGGGATCTGGGTGCGGCCGAGGTGCTGGACCCGCGCAACGACGACGTCCTGCAGCAAGTCCGCGCTGCCTGCGGCGGGGACGGCCCCGACGTCGGGGTAGACTGCTCGGGGGTGCCGACCGCCCATCGATTGCTGATTGACGCGGTGCGAAGTCGTGGAGTGGTGGTCTTGGTGGGAGAGACCATGGATCCGACGCCCATCAGGGCGAGTCCGGACATGATTCGCAAGGGCATGACGATCATGGGGTCGTGGCACTATGCCCTTCCCGACTTCCCGCAGGTGATGGACGTGCTCCGCACCTTTGCGGGGGTTGAGCGGCTCATCACGCACCGGTTTCCTTTGGACCAAATTCAAACCGCGTTTGAAGTGTCCGAGGAGCAGAGGTGTGGCAAGGTAGTCCTGCACCCGTTTGAGGAGGCTCCACAGTGATTACCGCTGACCAGCGTGACGCTCACGAGCCTCCTTACCGCGTGGTCGTCATTGGCGCGGGCACCCGGTCATCCAACCACATCGCCGCGTATGAGGCGATTCCCGAGGCGCGAGTGGTGGCCGTGGCGGACCGCTCCGGGGCCCGAAGTCCGGCGGTCGCGGCCGCATTTGGCCTCCGGGCGTATCAGGATGTTGCCCAGATGCTCGCCCAAGAAAAGCCCTACTTGGTCCACGTGGTGACCGGCCCGCGCGGGCGGGTGGATCTGCTGGAGCAGATCGCTCAGGCTGGTGTGCCACTGTGCACCTTGGAGAAGCCCGTGGCGCTGGATGTGGTGGAGTTGCGCCGGCTGTTGCAGCTATTAGAGTGGGCGCCGACGCGGTTCGCGGTGTCGCACCAATTTCGCTGGCATCCGGACTATGAACAGGTTCGGCACGCGGTCGCGAGTGGCGCCTTGGGGGAGTTGCACTGGATCGACATGAGCGCCGGCATGTCTCTCTCTGGCCAAGGCACGCACATCCTCCATTACGGAATGGAGCTGAATGGCGGCGTCGCCGTCAGACGCGTGTTTGGGGCGGTCAGCGGCTGGGATGATGCCGACCCGGACCATCCCGGCCCCGTCAGCACAGAGGCGCAACTCGAGTTTTCCAATGGGGTGCGGGGCGTATGGGTCACGGGCCGCGCGGCGCCGCGGGTGGACTCCTGGCCGACGAACTGGCAGCACGTGCGCGTCGCCGCATACGGGGCATCTGGCCGTGCGGTGTGGGAGGAGTTTGGCCGCTACGAGGTGGCGTCGGCCAACTGTCTTTTGGGGGGGGCGTTTGGCGGCGTGGATGCTTGGCGCCGACAGAACCTTTCGGCCCAGTCCAAGTTCCACCGGGCCATGCTGGCCTGGGGACACGACCCTGGCCAGGCACCAAGCACTGAGCTCCGTCGGTCCCTTCACGAATGGAAGGTGGTGCTGGCGCTGTATGCCAGTGCGCTGACACGCGAGGAGGTAGTGGTCTCGACATGGGATCCGGACGTGTCGCTGGTGGAGGACCTTCGAGCCGTGCTTCGCCGGCAGGCGGAGTAGAGCACAGACGGCAACGCGGTGAATGACAGGAAAGGAGTCACTTACATGCACGTGATGATTTCGGTGGATATGGAGGGCATTGCCGGTGTCAGCGGCCCGCAGGACACGCTATACGGCCGTCCCAACTATGATCGGTTTCGTCGGCTGATGACCCAGGAAACCAACTTGGCCATCGAAGCGGCCTTCGCGGCGGGTGCGGCCAGCGTGGTGGTTAACGATTCACATGATGGCATGCGCAACGTCATGTACGAGGAACTTGACGAGCGTGTGGAGCTGATTTCGGGCTTCAACAAGCCGCTGTGCATGATGGAGGGCGTTCAAGACGCCGACGCGGTCGTGTGCATTGGGTACCATGCCTGGGCGGGAACCACAGCCGCCACCCTCGACCATACGATTTCAGGCGGCCAGATTCACAACTGGTGGTTGAACGGTCGGCAGGTGGGCGAGACCCAAATCAACGCGGCCATCGCCAGTCACTTCGGAGCACCGGTGGTGTTTGTGAGCGGCGATGACAAGTTAGCAGCGCAGGTGCACGAGTCGCTTCCGGGCACGCGGACCGCCGTGGTCAAATACGCCTTGGACTCCATGTGCGTCCGCTCACGACCCTTATCTGAGGTGCGGCGGCTACTGCGCGAAGGGGTAGAGGAAGCGGTCCGCGCCCATGCCACGATTCCGGTTCAGCACATTGACGGCCCCGTGACGTTCCGGATGGAATTCACCCGGTCCTCACACGCGCAGGTGGCATGCCTGTTGCCGATGGTGACCCGGGTAGACGGCCGCACGGTGGAAGTGACGGGTCCAAACGCGGTTGACGCGTGGCGGTTGGCGTTTGGCGCCTTGCGGCTCGGGTCCACCTGCGACATGGGCTGATTCCGTACGCGAAGGAGCAAGTGACGTGAACGATGTCGAGGATGTGCGGGCCGAAATGAGGCAAACCGTGCGCGCTGCAGGCTTGGAAGGATTTATGCATGCGCGCGACCTGTCCGCGGACCGGGAAGTGGGCTACTGCGACACGACAGTGTGCGCTACCGCTTCGGTGGGGAAGGTGTCGATTCTGGTGTCGCTTATGCAGGCGGTGGCGGCGGGAGAGGTTGACTTGGCTGAGCGCGTACATGTCGCGGACGCGCCACGAACCGGTGGGCCCTCGGGTCTCTCCGTCTTGCCGGATCCAGTCGATCTTTCGTTGCGGGCCGTCGCTCACCTCATGATGACGGTAAGTGACAATCATGCCACAGACATCATTCTGGACCGCCTCACACCTGAGCGCGTGACCGGGACCATGCGATCGTTGGGACTTCAGGTGACGACGCTGGACGGAACGGTTCGGGACCTTTACGCCCGATCTCACCAGAGGATGCAAGGCGTGACGGACGGTGACGACGCGCTTCGCCGAATGCGCAGCGATCCGGACTTGAACCCCGCGACGGCCGCTTGGCGCACCACGCCAGCGGAAATCACGCAGCTGCTGCAGTACATCTGGCGCGACCAAGCGGCACCGCCGGCGCTGTGCGCGGAGATGCGGAGCATCATGCGTCAGTGCACTACCAGTCATGGGCTGGTGTCGGGGTTCCCGGCGCCACTCCAGGACAGCTTCGCCAGAAAGACCGGCACACTGACCGGCATCCGCAACGAGGTGGGCGTTGTGGAGTACCCCGATGGAGGGCAGTATGCGGTGGCGGTTTTTACGCTTGCTGACGTCGCCGACTGGAAGGGACTCGACCCCCACGCCAGTATTGCCATTGGCCGGGCAGCCAGGTTAATGGTGGACTATCTGCGCACGGCGGGCGGGTGCGCCTAGGAGCGATCATCGCTCGGGCGGCTCACACGGAGGGAAGGTGGTAAAAACGGGCCGCGTTCAGCCCGAACAGGCTCTCTCGCTCGGCGTGGGACAGCGCTGTACCGGCCCATTCCCGCACGGTGTCATACACCCGCTGATAGGAGGTGGTCCCTAGGCACACCGGCCAGTCGCTGCCAAACATGACGCGCTCGGGGCCAAATGCGCTGACGACGTGACGGATGTACGGTGTCAAATCCAAGGGGCCCCATCGATCCGGATTCGCCTCCGTGACGAGTCCGGACACTTTGCAAGACACCTGAGGAAGAGTCGCCAGGCGCGCGACGCGGGATGCCCAAGGCTCCCAGGCACCCGTCCGGATCTCGGGCTTCGCGGCGTGGTCCACCACCGCGCATAGAGCGGGCACTTGTGGCAGGGCCCGCAGGACGGCGGGGATGTGGCGATCATAAATCAGCAAATCGAGAGTGAGCTGGTGGTCGGCCAACTGACGAAGATTGTGCACAACCTGTGGACGCAGAATCCAGTCAAGATCGGGGAGGTCCTGGAGCATGGGACGCACCCCCACCAGTTTGGGGAAGCGCACCAGGCGGTTCAGGTCACGGCGAAGGGCGCCCGGCGGCTGGTCCAGGTCAACCCAGCCCACCACGCCACGGACCCACGGCCGTGACGCGGTGACGTTCAGCAGCCACTCCGTCTCCTCGAGAGCCGGAGCCGCTTGCACGACCACCGTGCCTTCCACGCCGGCGGCGGCTAAAACCGGCTCAAGGTCTTCAGGCAGGAAGGATCGGTAAATGGCGCCGTGCTCTGGCTTGGGAAAGTTGGGTGTGAAGCGGTTGAGCACCCAGAAATGCTGGTGGGCGTCAATGGTCATTGCGTCGCTCCCTTGTCGGTGGCAGAAGGTGGTCAGATGGCAAACTCGATGGTAGCACTCAGGAGCCCCGGCGAGAGGATGGTCCGTCGGCGGCGCGGAGAGGGAAAGGAGCCAGGAGCCGTGCAAAAGGCAACGGGGGACTACGACGAGGCAAACGCGTCGGCCGTGGTGTTTCCGCTGGGGGGGATTGGAACGGGCAGCATCGGCCTCACAGGCAATGGTCGGCTCGAGGAGTTTTCCATCGCCAACCGGCCCAACCTCAACTGCCACCAAGGGTTCACGTTTTTTGCTCTCAAGGTTGAAGCTCGAGGCCAGGTGAAGAGTGCCAAGATTATGAACGGCGACTTGCCGGCGCCTTACTCGGGTGAGGGGCGGGAGCACTTTCGAGGGTTTGGATTCGGCCCGCCGCGTGAGGCGCTGGCCGGGCTGCCCCACTTCAGCCAGCTCCGGTTTCGCGGGCGGTTTCCGACCGCAGAGATATCGTTTATCGACCAGAATCGGTGGGCCGACGCTTGCATGACCGCGCTCAACCCCTTTATCCCTCACAATGCCGATGACTCTTCCTTGCCCTGCGCGCTATTTTCCTTTGGCATCTCCAACGTGTCCCGTGAGCCGATTGACGTGACACTGGTTGGGGCTCTGCAAAACCCGTTCGCCGGCTCGGGGGCGAACAAAGTGACGCGCCGCCAACGGACTCACCAGCTTGTACTGAACAGCGCAGACCTAACAACCGACGACAGTGGCTATGGGGAGCTGGTGCTTGCAACCGATGGCTCAGACGTCAGCGCGCAGGAGTATTGGTATCGAGGGGACTGGTTCGATAATTTGGAGCGCTTCTGGGCCGAGTTTTGCGCGCCAGGCCGGTTCCCCGCGCGCACCTACGCCTCGCCCCGGCAGGTCGACAGCGTCTACGACGCGGCGGATGTCGGCATGCTGTGCCAGCACGCCCACCTTGACCCTGGTGCCACTGCGACGCTTCGCTTCGCTATCACGTGGTACTTTCCGTGGTGCGTGAACTACTGGAACCCTGGGACGGCCGCCGCGCCGCCGCGCTGGCTCAACCATTATGCCACCCGCTTTGCCGGAGCCGCGGCGGTGGCCGACTACGTGTTGGCGGAGTGGCCCCGGCTGATCGGCGACACGGAGAAATTCAGGGACACCTTGTTTGACAGCACGCTGCCGAGTTCCGTGCTGGATCGGGTGTCGGCAAATCTTTCGGTCCTCAAGTCGCCGACCGTGCTGCGATTGACCGACGGGACGCTTTATGGGTTTGAAGGATGCCATGCCGACGCCGGCTGCTGTGAAGGCTCCTGCACTCACGTTTGGAATTATGATCAGGCAACGCCCTTCCTTTTTCCAGCCCTAGCACGCAGCATGCGCCGAGCCGCGTTCGAGCATGGTATGCAAGACAGCGGGCGCATGGCGTACCGCTTGCTGCTGCCGCTGGCGCGCACACGCATCGAATCCACCGACAGGGCCGCCGCAGACGGGCAGATGGGCGAAGTTATCAAAGCGTACCGTGAGTGGAAAGTGTCCGGAGACCAAGCGTGGCTGGCTCATCTGTGGCCCAGGGTCAAGCAGGCGTTGGCGTATTCCTGGGATGCCGCCAATCCTGACAGATGGGACCGCGACAAGGATGGGGTGATGGAAGGGACCCAGCATCACACGTTGGACGTGGAGTGGTACGGACCAAACGCGTGCCTGACCGGCTACTACCTCGCCGCGCTGGCCGCGGCGGCGGAAATGGCGGACGCGATGGGCGAAGATGGCGGCCCGTACCGGGCGCTTGCTGAGCGGGGAGGTCGTTGGGTGGCTGAGCATCTGTTCAACGGCGAGTACTATAAGCAGCAAGTCAACCTGACCGACCCCTCGCTCCCGGTGGACACGGAGCTGGGGCAAGTGAAGTACCAGTTGGGCAACGGTTGCCACATCGACCAGGTGATTGGGGCGTGGCACGCGCGGGTGGCCGGCTTAGGCGCCGTGTTGGACCCCGATCAGGTTCGGCGTGCGCTTGAGGCCATCTACTCCAACAACTTCCGGGTCATGCGCCAGCACGCCAATGTTCACCGCGTATTTGCCTTGAATGGCGAGCGGGGCGTCGTGATCGCCACCTGGCCACATGGCGGTGCGCCGCTAGTGCCGGTCCCGTATCACGGGGAATGCATGACGGGGTACGAGTACCAAGTGGCCAGTCACATGATTTATGAAGGACTGGTCCACGAAGGGTTGGATATCGTCGAGGCGATCTCAGACCGGTACGACGGACGCCGTCGCAACCCCTGGAATGAAATCGAGTGCGGGAGCCACTATGCGCGCGCGCTCTCCTCGTATAGCCTGCTGCTGGCGCTGTCGGGGTTCGAGTTCGACTTGACCCGCGGGTATCTGGGCTTCTACCCCCGCATTCACCCCGGGCAGTTTCGCTCACTGTGGTCGGTGGGCAGCGCCTGGGGCCGATTCTTATGGGATCGCGGTACGGTCGCTCTGGAGGTGCTGGGAGGGCGTCTGCGGCTGGCATCATTCGGTTGCTTGGCATTTCGGGACCGACTGCCTGAGATGGCGCGTGTTGGGGATCGCGCGATTTCGCTGGACGGGGATCCTCATGCTGGCGTGGTGCGACTCGAGGGGCCTCAAATTGAGGACGTTTTTGCACCCACCACCATAACATTTGCGTGAGCCGGTGCGACGCCCAGATGACTGCGGGAGCGACGGCATGCTGGCCGCCGCTCCCGTGTCTCCAGGATCCTTGCGAGGACATCAGTTCAGTAGGTTGTACGGCACGTACGCCTCCATGTCGTCATAGTGGGACCGGAAGCCTTTGAGGGAATTGGACACGACATACAGGAACCCATCCGCAGCCGGCGTCACCGGCATCCACAGCACCGGCAGATTTTGTGCGGCGTACTTCTGGTAGGCGTCCATCCGCTGTTTCACCTGCGCCGGTGTGCCGGGGGCGTACGTGGCCTGGATCAAGCGGTTCATCGTACGGCTGTCGTAGTGGCCGATGGCCTGGTTGATGCCACCGGTACTCGCGAACAAGTCGCCCCCGGTTGGGAAGTAGTCTGGGGCGTAGAACCAGTCGCCGAGGCCGCCGATCGCCCAGTTCTTGACGAGCGCTTGCGGCAGGGGCTTGGGGTACATGGTGACCCGGATGCCCTCCTTTGCCCAGTCGGATGCTATCACCTGGAACGTGTCTTGAACGGTCGTACTGGTCCCCGCCCCGTAGTAGAGAGAAAACTGGAGCTTGACGCCATTCTTCTGCATGACCCCGCTGACCGCGTGCCACCCATGGCTCTCCAGGATCCGCCGACCACGCTGAGGATTGTACGGGTAATAGTTGGGCATCGAGTAGTCGTAGTACCCGTTTTTGGGGAATTGCGGCACTGGTCCGTACACGGGTTGGCCGAGGCCATGGTTCAGTTTGTCGATAATGACCTTTTGATCGATGCCCAGCTGCAGCGCCTGCCGAATATAGAGATCGTGGATAAGGGGACCGGTGCCGCCCAAAGACGGCGCGTGGAAGTTGAGGCCCAGCCACTGATACCCAAAAAGGTGCGGAGAGAATACGCGGTACTTCGTCAATCGCAACACGGAGTCGTAGAACGTCATCGGGAGTTGGGCAACTTGGACGGACCCTGATTTGAGGGCCAGGAACGTGCTTTGAGCGGACGTCTCATACTCCCACAAGACTTTCTTGAACGCGGGCTTGTGCGCTCCATCGTAGTGCGGGTTCGGAAGAAACTCCCAGTAACTGTTGGTGACCACCTTGGCCAGGTGGTATGGGCCGTCATAGACACTGAAGATAGGATTGGTTGGTTGGCTGGTGACTTTGCTCATCCACTTGAGCTCCTGCGTCATGGAGGAGTACTTGTCCCACGAAAACTGCGGCACCGGCACGATCTGACCAAGGCCGTTGCGCTCAAACCACTCCGGGTTCACTGGCCGCGTGGTTTGGACGGTGAACTTGTGGCTGTTGATGACGGTGATTTTGCCCCAGTCTGTCGGAACGCCTCCGGAGCCGTTGAAGCAGTACGGGTAAGGTGTGTTGGGTGCGCTGGCGGCTATAAAGAGTCGGATGTCGTAGACCGCGTCCTGCGCGGTGACCGGCTGCCCTGTGTTCCAATGCCACTTGGGGTTCATGGTGATGGTATAGAGCGTGTCGTTTCGCGACACGGAGACGCCGGACGCGAGTGAACGGCTGAGGTCCAGCTGGCCGGAGTTGGCGTACCACAAAAGGGGCTTATACGTATCGGGCCCCAGCGCGCCGGGGCCGTTGACGCCGACACAGTCCGACGGGCCGACAATGGGGAGCCAGGAAGAAATGGTCAATCCCACGCTCGTTCCCACCGTCAGGGTGCTGGGAGTAGCTGGCGCGGTTGTCGGACCCGCCCCGCAAGCGGTGAGGACCCCGGCCAAGGCGGCTGAGAGTAAGAGAGCCGGCAGAGAGCGTCCCCGAGTTTTCCCTTTCATCGGAAACTCCTTTCCTAGAATGGCCCCCAGTCTGGCGACGACACAACGTGCCGAAGATTCTCACATCTGAGGGCCGCCGTTTGGGCAACTGTGCTCTGACAGGCGACCGCTAGGGGGTGGGCTTAATCGAGGTGTGCTATGCACACCTCTGACTTGCGTAGTAACCACCTGAACGCTATCATCAATCAATCCTTGCGGCAAGTGCCTGTGGTGATTTGGGTTCCGGTTTCCACAGCTGCGAACCGAGCAGGGACGGAGGGACAGGAATGACCAATTGCACGGTGGATGCCATCGACACCCCGGCCATGCTGGTGGACGAAACTGTCGTCCATCGCAACCTGACGCGGATGGCCGAGAAGGTGACACAGCGCGGCATGGTATTGGTGCCACATACGAAAACGCACAAATCCCCGCACTGGGCCAAGCGGCAGATTGCGCTGGGCGCCGAGCGCGTCATGGTGGCGAAGTTGGGTGAGGCCGACGTGTTGCTGTCGCACGGGATTCTGGACCAGTACGTTGGCTACCCTTTGGTCGGGGACATCAAGGCGCATCACTTGACGGAGCTAATTCATCGCGGGCTCAAGCCGATGGTGGCGGTTGACTCCCCCGCCTCCGTGGACCTTTTGGCGTCCGTGGCCGCGGCGACGGGATATGCCGCTTCGGTGCTGATTGAAGTGGATACGGGATTTGGGCGCTGCGGGCTGGCCGTGGACGCGGACGTGGTGGAATTGGCTCGCTATGCGGAGCATGTTGGCGTGCGCTGCGTCGGCATCACCTGCTTTGGAGGTCACATCACCTGGCGGGCAGGGCCCGACGGCATCCGCAGCCTGGTGGCTGCTGAAGACAAACGCATGTCTCGGGTCGCTGCGGCACTGACGCGAGTGGGACTGGCACCGGACATCGTATCCCAGGGGGGCACGGTCATCGCCGGGTACATGGAGGAGACGCGCACGGCTACCGAAATGCGCCCTGGCATATACATCTACAACGACGTGGGAACGGTGATGGCCGGGGCCGCTGCGTTCGACGACTGCGCTGCGGTGGTGCTGACCTCGGTGGTCAGCATTCCCAGTCGGGATCGCGCGGTGGTGGACGCCGGTAGCAAGTCGCTTGCGGGCGACGGGCCGGTGATGGAGTCGTTCGGCTACATTCGCGAGCGACCGGATCTGCGGGTGTCATTTCTCTCAGAAGAGCACGGGGTGGTCGTGAGCCGAGTCGGTGGCCCTACGGGATTAAGAATCGGGCAGAGGCTCACGGTCGTTCCCAACCACGTCTGCACTATGGTTAACCTCCACGATGCCATGGTCGTGCAGCGCAGCGGCCTCGTCATCGATACCTTACCCGTCGCCGCCCGGGGAGCGATCAGGTAGTCCCTTTGCAGCATCGTGGCAAACCTGATCGTGGCGGGGCTATCGGTGCCACGTAGCCGCAGCCGTCGAGGTTTAGGGTGACGGCAGGATCCAGTTCCGCTCACGCCTAGCGATTTCGCCTCACCGGCCAGCGCTGCCGCTCCTTTGATTTCGCGGCTCACTCGGACGTGGTCTCGCGGGCGCGCTGCTGCGAAGCCGGTGAGCATTGACTTGCGATGGAGAACCCCTTTGCACCCACCGCGGTGGGGCTGGCCGCCGCTGCTTGCAGCGAGCGCCCTGGACAGCCTGTGCCGCGACCGTGGCAGCTCTCCCTCTCTTTCTGAATGACTCTCGGCTCCCTGAGGTCGGCTTGCCATGGAAACGGCGTCCTCGCCAGTTAGTGTTACTCACGCGCCTCAGTCGACAAAATGGTCCTTCGCCTGGACGACTC
Source organism: Bacillota bacterium (assembly GCA_021846505.1). Taxonomy (GTDB): domain Bacteria; phylum Bacillota; class Sulfobacillia; order Sulfobacillales; family JAIMBI01; genus JAJZWV01. The sequence continues at coordinate 16,448 of JAJZWV010000001.1, read as the reverse complement.
CCACTTCGGCGAGAGGCCCGCGAAGTAATTGATGAAGCTCGCAGATCCCGCCGCAGGTCCGTGCGGCCAGAAGCCATCCCCGATGTGTCGGGCTCTCATGCACATACGACTCCTGATCAAGGAGGATGAAGAGTGAGAACGAACAGGACGAAGGCGCGCGTGTCCTTGCCGAACTGGGCCGGGTGGCGCGGCGGCCTAGCGGTGGCGGGCAGCTTGGCCCTGGCCGCGATGACCACGGTGCTGCAGCCGGCGACCGCCAATGCGGCGAGCACTTGGGCTCCCACCGCGACCAAGGTGGTGCAGTTCAGCTCCGCCACCAATCTAGGACCCACTGCGGGATCCACGCCGATCAGCATTACGGTGGGATTGGCTCTGCAGAACCCGACGGCGCTGTCCCACTTCATCGCGGATGCGTCGAACCCCAGCTCGCCGTCCTTCGGCGACACCTACACGCCGTCGCAGTTCACGGCCACCTATGGCCCGACGGGGCCGCGGCCGATTCTGTGTCACAGTATCTAACCCGGCAGGGGTTCTCCCGCGTGTCGGTGTCGTCTAATCGCCTGCTGGTGACCGCGCGCGGCACGGTGGCAGAAGCCGAGCGCGCGTTTGACACTGCCATCGCGAACTTCAGCCTGAACGGCCAGACGGTTTACGCCAACACGGGCGCGGCCATGGTGCCGAGCTCGCTGGGCGGCGTGGTGGTTGCCGTCTTGGGGCTCAACAGCGCATTCAAGTTCACAGCGGCGCCTATCAAGGCGTCATCCACCACGTCAACCAGCCTGCCAAACTACCCGCACGAGTACTCGCCGCAGGGCTTCTGGAAGGCGTATCAGGCCGTGGGGCAGCCGACCGGCTCGAAGACGGCGATTGCAACGTTTGCCCAAGGCAATCTGACGAACCCGATCCAGAACCTCAGGACGGAGGAGAAGCTCAACAACCTGCCGCAAGTGCCGCTGACGGTGGAGCAAGTTGGGCTGGCGAGCCCCTCCACCACCGGCAACTTGGAGTGGGACTTGGACAGCCAGTTCTCGTCCGGCATGGCGCAGAACGTGTCCCACTACTACTTCTACGACACCACCTCGCTGACCGACTCCGACCTGGCGCGGGCGTTTAACTTGTTTGCGAGCCAGGACTTGGCCAAGGCCGGCAGCGCGTCGCTGGGTGAGTGTGAGGCGTATCCGTACCTGGTTGGCTCCATGGTCATTGACGACGAGATTTTCGCGGAGGCCGCCGCCCAGGGGCAGACGGTCTTGGCCAGCGCCGGCGACACCGGCGCGACCTGCGCAGTGGCGCCCACCAGCGGCGTGCCGGACTCCGGGCTCCCGATGGTCAACTACCCCGCCTCCTCGCCCTATGTCGTGGGCGTCGGCGGGACGACGCTCCTCACGAACTCCAACCGCACCTACGATCAGGAGCTGTCGTGGAACGCGGGCGGCGGCGGCATCAGCCAGTTTGAGACTGCGCCCTACTGGCAGCAGGAAGTGCTGCCGGTGACTGCCGGCACCACCGGGGACCGGGGTGTGCCGGACATGGCAATGGACGCCGACCCGGAATCGGGGGCCAACGTCTACAGCCAAAGCAACGGCGGGTTCATCGGGGTCGGCGGCACCAGCCTGTCCGCGCCGCTGGCCTTGGGCGTGTGGGCCCGGATTGAGTCGGCCTACGGCAACCGCCTGGGCTTTGCCGCCCCGGTGCTGTACGACGTGTACATGAGCGGCACCTGCCAGACCGACGCCACCACGCTGGAGTACATCTGCTCGACGCCGGCGTTCCATGCCCCCACGGCGGGCTTCAATGGGCTGTACCCGGAAACCCCGGGCTACAACTACAACACCGGGCTCGGGACCTTTAACACAGCCAACATGATGGCGGCCATCCAACCCTTCGTGCCGAAGGCCAACCCGGCGCCGCCGGCCGGCCCGCCGCCAGCGCCTGCGCCGCCGCCGGGTGGGCCCAAGCCGCATCACTAGGCGTCACCAGAGCGAAAGGCTGAGCCGAGGCGCCACCCAGAGCGTGAATACTCACGGAGCCCAGGGCGATGCCCGCCCCGGGCCCTTGCCTGAGCGCGGAGTGGTGGGGGAAGTCCGTGCGGCGATTTTCGGGGGGCGCCGCAGGACTGGCGCCCGTCAGGGTCCCGGAGCCCAATCTGCTGGCGAGACTGGGATCGCTGCACAGAGATTTGCGGCGGGCCCCGCCGGTGGGAGGGGACTGGAATCGGGAGACGCCGGGGGATGAGCTCGCGCATCGGAACGGTGTGACGGCCGAGACGGGCCGGGGAGAACGTGTCCACCGGCGTGCGCACGTACGGGGGAGGGAGCGGGAACCCGTGCCGCCAGCGGAGCATCGTCTTCCGGCCGGGCTGGGACATGGCGCCTATGGCCGGGTTTGGCTTGCTGCGCGGGGGCGGGACCACCTTTGGGTGCACGGCGCTGGGCGCCTAACTGCTGTGCCCACGCGGGGGCTCAGGACAGGGGCGCGGCGCGCTCCTAAACTTTGAGGAACTTCGGAATCCACTCCCGGTCCTGGTTGGGATCGTAGTCCTGCATCAGGGCAGGCGTGGCTGCCAGCGCCCGCTCGGCGACGAGGTCCATCACCTGCCGGATTTCTTCCTCGGCGCCCAGGGCGGTGCGCATGTAGATGATGTGCCGCAAGGCGCGAATGTTGATGGTGACCAAAATATCGGTGGCCACCCCCTCGGGGGCAAATCGGCGCATGAAGCTGGTCTTGTGCTTCTTCTCGTGGAACGAGAGGCCTTGGCTGTCTAGTCCGAAGTGGTCCCCCATCCAGCCCTGAAACTCCTCCAGCTGCTCCAGCACCGCCTGCGCCCGCTCCATGAGGAGGGCGTCGCCGCGAGCCCAGTCGGGAAACCAAAAGGGAAGTTCCGACAGCCGGACAAACCGCAGCGACTCCTGGCTGACCGCGACGCCGGCCCGGTGGCGCACCAGCTCATGGGTCAGCACGCGGCTCACATGGTGGAAGAGAAAACTGTAGGAGGCATGCTCCAGGACCGAGCCGTGGCCGCTGGAGAGAATGTTTCTGAGGTAAACGTGGCTGTTGGTGCGGACGCGCGTCACGTTGGGATTCAGCCCCGCCTCCCAGGAGCGGTAGCAGACGCGCCCCGCGAACTCTACCAGCGCTTCTTCGTCGGCCACACGGTCCTGGACCCGGTCGGCCCAGGCCTCGCCGCCAACGCCCTTCAGATAGCGCCGCACTTCATCCCAGTCGAGGGCGGGTCGGGCAATGAGGAACACTTCAGGCTTTACGGGCTGCAAGCGGTTTCCCTCCTGATCTGCTGCTGCCGGCACCGAGATGACCCCCTGCTTAGCGGCTGGAGTCCTATCGGCCTCTGGTCGCATCCTGACGCACACCGCGCGCCGACACAAGCCGGCGGAGGGGATAGCGGCCAAGCTGGGCGGATTGCGCGGGGTCGGCGCAAAATCTCGAGCGGGTCACCCGCAAGCACGTGTCTTCTTCTGCTGCCCGCTGCTCTCCGATCCCATCGGTCCAGGCGATCCTCATGGGAAAGAGTGTGAGCGCCTGCCGGGCCCGGCTACGCCTCGGCTGGCCGGGGGCGCAGATGTTCTCCGCGCCGGAGGCGCGGCCACTGCAGACAGGCGGGCCGGTGACTTCCGGCTCGGTACGGCGGGCCGCATCGCGCCGGTGGTGCCGCCGGGAATGGCCCGGACACTTGGGCCAGGGACAGACGCACTGTAGGGCCGCCCCGCGGAGCGACTCGGTCATCGCCCAGGATGGGCGGGATGCGGCTCTGGGCCAGCTGGGCACCCGGATGTCTCCCAGGCGGCGCCGGCGGCTATCCCTTCGCGGCTCGTGGCGACGCCAGGGCATACCACGCATCGGCGTGCAGGCGCGGGCCGACCGCAGCAAGCCAGGCCGTTGCGCCACACTGGGGACACCGCCAGCCGAGGTGTCTGGGCGCACACCCTCCACCCCGTCGCGGCGTGCGCCATCGCCTCCCCTTCTCGCCCCAATCCCTGCTCGTCGCCAAATCGGCGCAGCACTCGCCCACGGAGCGCCCTCCGCCGCCGCCGCGCGCCGGGGCGCACCTTAAGGCGAGCTCACCCGGAAGTCGAGCTAGGTCCGGCGTCCAGCCGTGGTGGAGTAGATGCCGCGCTCACCTTCCGGGGTTCGTGACCGAGGGCGCGCAGCAACTGGAGCGCGGTGGCGCTTGCCGCCGTGACCACCGGAAGGCCGGTGACTCGCTCGGCCTCTGCGATCGCGGACAGCGATGGCATCTGCACGCACGCCGACAGCACGACGGCATCGGCCCTTGCGAGGTTGAGCTGCCTCGCGTGGTCCGGAAGCCGTGCAGGATTCAAGGCCGCCACCTCAAGATTGTTCGCTACGGAGAGGCTCACGGCGTCGACCACCTCAACTCCGCAGCTCTTCAAATAGAGGATCACGGCACCGGTCAGCTCGGGCAGGTACGGCGCCACCAGCGCCACCCGCCGGGCAGAGAGGCGGTCGAGCTCGGCCAGCAGCGCACCCAAGCTTGACACGATGGGCCCCGAAAGCCCGCGCGCCCGTGCCCTCTCTTGAAGGCGTCGCTCCGCGCGCTCGTGGGCCCCCGGCCCTTCGACGGCCAGCGCGATGAGGCACGCGTACGCTAAGGCATCCACGCCCGCGTCGGCCAGCTCCTCCACCGCGCGGTCCATCTGCGCGTTCATGGCCTCGAGCTCGTCGCGCCGCACCGTTCGCATGCGCACCCGACTCGAGTGGAAGCTGAAGGCACCGGATTCACGGCCAAAAATTTGCGGCAGCTCCGTCTCCATGGTCACGTTGGAGCTGGGAACGATGAGGCCGATTCGGGTGGGGGCCACGGTCGGGCGCCTCCTTTCGTGATTGACCTGATGCAGTGGAGGATGCAGTGGAGGAGGGTTAGGCAGCCGCTCTCGCGGCTGCCTGCCCTATCTCCCCATCCTGAGCCTAGGGCGACAGCTCCTCGAGCAGGCGCCCGCGCGTGTTGAGGCCAAATTGCGCGATGACGGCACCCCCCACCAGGAAGAGGCCGATGAGCAAAAATGCCTCCAGCACGTTCATGTACGGGATGAGGGGCGCAATCACCAGGATGCCGATGCCGCCGCCCAGGTGGCCGATGCCGTCCACCAGCGCAAAGCCGGTGGTTCGGGCGCGGGTCGGGTAGTTTTCGGTCGACCAGCTGTAGGCGATAGGCACCCACAGGTTGAACCCGAAGAACACCACCATCGAGCCCACCACCGCGATCCAGAACGTTTGCCCGGCGGCCGCCACGACGACCCCGCCCAAGAGCGTGAGCACGGCGGAGATCGGCAGCCATCGCTTCCGCTCCAGACGCTCGCCCCACAGGTAGGCCACAACCGCGCAGAGGACGAAGCCGATGGTGCCGAACGCGGCGATGAGGCCCGCCTCCGGCGGTGGATAGTGCAGTCCGGCCAGGAGCGTGGTGAAGCCGGACGCGAAGGCGTACACGGTCACGTAGCTGACGAACCACATGGCCAGCAGCAGCAGCGTCCGCTTGAGATAGGTTGGACTGCGGAAGATGGTGGTGTAGGGAATCGCGGCCGGCGCGGGCTCCTCCGGGGCCGGCGCGTCCACGTCCGCCAGCCGCATCCGGCGGGACGCCATCGCCTCCATCTGGGTCACCACCCGATCCGCTTCGGCGACGCGGCCCCGGTTGATGAGCCACCGCGGCGACTCCGGCAGCTGCACTCGCAGCAGCACGCCCACCAGTGCCAGTGCGGCGCCGACGATGTACATCACTTGCCAGCCGTTCGCGAAGTGCGGACCGGCTTGGGCGAAGGGCAGGCCGAGCGGGAACGGCGACGCGGGTGTCGTGAGCAGCAGGCCGAGCCAGATGCCCACGAACGCGCCCAGCGCGGACATGATGAAGATGAGCGACGTGTACCGGGCGCGTCCCGTGCGCGGCGCGATCTCATTAATGTACGTGTTGACGATGGCCAGGTCGGCGCCGATGCCGATGCCGGTCACCGCCCGCGCCAGCACGAACCCCGCCATGTTGGTCACGGCGGCGGTGGCTAGCGACCCGAGCCCGGTGATGACGAGCGTCACGAGCAACATGTCGCGCCGCCCGAACCGGTCGGAGAGCGGCGACAGCACCAGTGTCCCGATCACATACCCGACCAGGTTCATCAGCACGGGGAGGCCAAGGTAGCTGCTGGCGTTCACGGGTGTGCAGTGCGGCTGAATGGTGGCACAGGTCTGGATGAACGACACGTTGATGTCGAAAATGTCGTAGAACGTGAACAGGAACCCCAACCCGATGACCCCGATGAATAGGTAAGGCAACGACCATACGGTCAGGCGGTCCAACCGTGCCAGAACCAGCCCCGGACTGGTGGGACCCCTCGCTTCCGTCCGCTCCATGTGCGATCACACGCCTCCCTGGGTTGATCGAGGCACACGCAGGCGGCGGGCGCCTCCCCTATATTATATATGATGTACGGCCATGTGGACTAACGATTCTGAAAAGGAGCCGCCCAGTCCCCCATGATCTCGGTTGCAGGTGCCGGCGCCGAGTCCACCCCCACGGCGAGTCGGCCGAGTCCAGCGACCTCAAGCTCCACACGGTCGCCGGGCTCCACGGGCCCAATTCCCTCCGGGGTGCCGCTGGCGATGATGTCGCCGGCATAGAGCGTCGTGTGGTAAGACGCCAGGCTCACCAGGTGGGCAAAGTCCAGGATCATCCGCTCGGTGGACCCATCCTGGCGCACGGCACCGTTCACGGTGAGCGAGAACCGCCAGTGACCCGGGTCCGCCACTTCGTCTGCCGTGACCAGGCAGGGGCCCATTGGCGTGAACCCGTCGAAGCTTTTCCGAAACGGCCGGTCCTCCGAACCTCGAACCGTGAAGTCGATGAGGCCGGAGAATCCGGCCACATAGGCCATGGCGTCCTCGGCCCGGACGTTGCGGGCGGTGCGCCCGATCACGACCGCAATCTCCGCCTCGTGATCGGTGCGGCGGTTGCCAAACGGCAGCTGGACGGTGCCGCCGTGCCCAATCAGCGACGACGGAGCTTTCAAGAAGAGACCGTAGTCCATCACGGTCTTGATGTCTTGACCGGCGTAGACGCCACCGGCCGCAGACAGCTCGTCGCGGTGCTGGCGATAGTTGACCGGGGCCGCCACAATCTTGCTGGGCCATGGGACCGGCGGCAAGAGCTGCAGATCCGCCAAGCGGCGCCGCCGGTCTGGCCCCGCTTCCCGCGCCTGCCGCGCGAGTACCGGCCCCAGCCGGGGAAGGTCGGCCACCACCGCATTCATGTGCACCGGCGGCCAGCTGCCGGCGCCGGGCACCATCTCCGTCACGTCCACCAGCCACTCGGGATCATCCCCGACCGACACGCCGATCCGCCATTCGTCAAACACCCAGAGCCGCATGGCCGGCCTCCCTCCGTCGTCTCGTTGGTCTCGTTCGCCTCACTCCGCCGCCCGCGTGCGGCACGGGTCACGCCCTGCCAGCCCCATGGCCGTCCGCAGCTGCCCCTTGGCGACTTTGCCGGTCGCGGTCAGCGGCAGTTCGGGCAGCACTTCGAGCGCCTCGGGCCACTTGAACTTAGCGATGCCTTGCTGGTCAAGATGGCGGCGCACCTCGTCGAGCGTCAGTGCGCCACCGGCGCGGAGGCTCACCACGAGGAGGCCCCGCTCGCCGAGCCGGGGATCGGGCACCGCCAGCAGGGCCGCGTGCCGGACCACCGGCAGCGTCGCGACCGCGGCCTCCACCTCCTGCGCGCTCACCTTCATCCCGCCGCGGTTCACAATGTCCTTGACGCGCCCGCGGAACCGTACGAGTCCCTCCGGCGACCACGCCGCGAGATCCCCGGTCCGGAGCCACGGCAGGCCATCGACGTCCGCGTACGCGGCATCCGTCGCATCCGGATCCCCGTAGTAGCCCAAGAACAGCGACGGCCCGCGGAACAGGAGCTCGCCGGTGCGACCCGGCTCCCGAATCACCCGGCCCTGGTCGACGATGAGGACGCGGCTTTCGCCGACTGGCCGCCCCACCGTCTCGCACGCCGCCTCCGGCGGGTCGCCGCGGCGGGTGTGAAGCCCGGCCCCAATTTCCGACATGCCCCAGTGCGCCACCACCGGTGCGCCCAGGCGCCTCGCCACCCGGTCCACCAGTGTGGGCGGGAGATATGCCCCCGCACTGCGGATCTCTTTGAGCCGGCCGGCCATCGCTGACAGGGCGCTGGGCGCACCCATCAGGTCGTACAGGTGGGCTGGCACCGCGAACAGCACTGGCCCGGACGCCCGACTCGTCACGCGCACGAGGTTGTCGGGTGAGAACCGCTCCATGAGCACCTGCGGTGCGCCGGACACCAGCGAGAGATGGAGCGCGAGGTAGCCGAACAGATGCGTGAACGCGCTCGCCGTGCAGAGGGAATCGGTTGGCTCGAGATGCATGTCCCGGGCGACGGCCAGGGCGTTGCCCAGCAGGCCGGTATGGGAGTGGAGGCACGCCTTGGGCGTGGGACCCTCCGTGCCCGAGGTGAAAAACACCGCGAGCGGGTCGTCCGGGGCTGGCGGGGCCGCTGCCGTGCCCGATGCGCGGGGCGGCTCGCCGAGGACCTGCCCGTCGCGGAGAACGAAGCGGGCGTCGACGAGGCGTGCGAGCCTGGCCACCTCGGGATCGGGGTAAGGGCGGTGAATCATCGCCGTCACCGCGCCACAGCGGGCGAGGGCCAGGTGGTCTACCACCGCGTGCCGTGTGTTGGGGCTCTGCAGCCCGACCACGTCGCCGGCGCCGACATTAAGCGCGATCAGGTCCCGGGCGCGCCGCTCCACGGCCCCCGACAGCTCCCGCCAGGTAAGATCGCCGTCGGGAGCGAGGAGGGCGGGGCGGTCGGGCAGTTCATGGCTCCAGCGCTCGAGCAGCCCGGGGACCGTGAGCGGCGCCGCGGCCGTTTCGGCAAGTGCGGCGCCCCGGGGCTGCCGGTAGTCTGCTCGTGTGATCATGCGCCACTCTCGCGGTAGAGACCAAACGGCGTGAGCACCGGTGCGTTTGAGAATGAAAACAGCACCGCCGGCTCGGCGCCTGGGTTCTCATGCCGCACCTCGGCCCAGCTGGGCACGACCACGACGTCGTTGACGCCCCAGGGGAACGCGGTGCCATCAATGGTGATCGCTCCGTGGCCCTCGACCCCAAGGTAGACGCTGCTGGACGAGCGCCGAATGGGCTTGAGCAGCGCACCCGGGTGTATCCACTGCAGGTAGGCGTCCAGGGTCGGGAGCACCGATCCGCCGGACAGCGGATTGGTGTACTCCATCCGCACCCCATCGTAGGGGCTTCCGCGCTCCGCCGCCGCGACGGCCGCCAGCGCCGCGCGCGCTTCCCGATACGGATACGACAGCACCGGCGAGTACGGATGCGGGAAGCCCTCAAATGCCGGTCGGAAGCCCATCCCATAGCGATGCCGGGAGTCGCCCGCCGGCAGGGTGACGGGCTGTCGGTGCTCAGAATAGGGCTCGAAGAACATGCCGGAGAGCGATTGGACCAGTGGGATGTCCAGGCCGTCCAGCCATACCACCGGCTCGTCTCCATCGTTCCCGTGGTCGTGCCAGGTCCAGGTCGGGGTCGTGACCAGGTCTCCCCGGTCCATGGCAATGCGCTCGCCGCTCACGGTGGTGACGGCGCCGGTCCCTTCCATGATGAACCGAAGCGCGTTGGGCGAATGGCGGTGGGTCCGAGCCACCTCCCCCGGGCCGATGATCTGGATCCCTGCGTAGAGCGTTTCGGTGCAAGCGGTCGGCCCAGGCAGGCCGGGGTTCTGAAGCACCAGCACCCGGCGCTCCGCCTCCTCGGCGCTCACCCGCTCGAGCGACTCGTACAGCAGCGGGCGCACCGCAGGCCAGTGCCAGGCATACGGCACTTCTCGGGGGCGCGGGGTCGGGGTGAGCACATCCGCCAGCACGGTCCACAGCGGACCGAGTGCCTGGGCCCGGAGACGCCGGTCGAAGTCCTCGGCGCTCATCAGCACACGTCCTCAAGGTGCTCGTCGGCGTACGCGGCAGGGATGGCCGGCAGCGTGCACCCGATCTCGTCCACGTACTTCTTCACCCGCACAACGTATTCGCGGCGCATGGCCTCGTTGGTGCGGCGCTTGATCCCCCAGCGGCGGAACACCGCGTTGTTGCCGGAGCCGGCGCGCCCGAAGAACCCCAGGGTCTCATGGAAGAGCGGGGTGAGCGCTGCCTCCACCTGGGCCCGCCCATCGGGCGTCTTGATTTGCTCCTCGATGATTTTCTTGCCGAGGCCGACGTGGAAGCGCTCCTCGGGCATGGTTCGAATCGCGATCTGCTTTAGCGGTGTGTAGGAGCACTCCATAAGATCCTCGAGCTGGATGATCTCCGCGAGGTCCACCACCGCCTTCACCACTCCGAACTGTGTCCAGTTGACAAGTGGGAAGTCGAACAAGGTTAGGGGTTTGCGGGTGCGCCAGTCGAGGCCCAGCTCGTCGGCCAGACGTGAGAACAGGATATGGTGGCCGTACTCTTCCATGGTCACCCGGCTTGCGGTCCACTTGAAGAACGGTGTCGGCGCAAGCCGAATCGAAGGCTCGTCAAAGGTTTGTGCTCCGGTGATCTCATTGGCCGCGTGGCTCAGCACCACTTTGGACACGGCGGCCTGGTAGTCGTCTGGCATGGTGGAGAGCTCGCGGGCCGACGCCACCGGACCGGCAAAGGGATCGGGATAGGTCATGGGTGCACCTCCTTGTGATTTCGGACGGCAGGTCCTCCATCGCCCCCTGTGCTCACTCGTCGGGGGGGAGGGGACGCGACATGTACTCCAGATCGGTCTCGAGCGGCGTGAGCAGCCCTCGCTCCTCCCAGCGCGCGAACGCGGCGGCCAGGTCGTGGTCGGTGAGCGTCCCCGCCGGCGACCGCTGCACGCCGACCGGACGCGGCGCGGAAAACAGGAACACCTCACCCCCGCGCACGCCGAACACTTGCCCCGTGTACACCTGGGACTCCTCCGTGGCGAGGTAGGCGGCCAGCGCCCCCACGCTGTCTGGCGAGGCGACGCCCCGAACGGTGGCCAGGTATTCGGCCACAGCGGGGTGGTGGGGTACGATAAGGTCGGTGATGCGCGTATGGGCAAACGGCGCGATGGCATTCACGGTGACGCCATAGCGGGCAAGGTCCAAAGCCGCCACACGAGAAAGCGCCACCAGCCCACCCTTGGCGGCGCCGTAGTTGGCTTGGCCCACGTTGCCGATGAGGCCGGCCGACGACACGATGTTGAGCACACGGCCAAACCGCCGCGCGCGCATGTTCCCGGCCACGGCCCGCAGCAGATAGAAGGCGGTGCTGAGGTTCACGGCCAGCACCTCGTCCCACGCCGCAGGGGTGAGGTTCCAGACCATGCGGTCCTGCAGAATCGCCGCGTTGTTGACCAGAATGTCGACGGCTCCCATGTGCTCGGTGGCGAACGCCACCAGGCGCTCCGCAGTCTCTCGGGTGCCCAGCACCTCGGCGAAGGGGATCGCCACAATGCCATCGCGCGCCAGGGCGGCCACCGCGTCGGACGCCGCGTCCGGGTTCTCGGGGTGGCCGGCGGGGTCGAGCCCTGCGTCGGCGAGTACCAGGCGAGCCCCTCGGGCCCCAAGCGCCCGAGCCACCGCCAAGCCGATGCCCCGCGCCCCGCCCGTCACGACAGCGACGCGTTCGGCCAAGTCCTGCTTGGGCTCCGACATACAAAGCCTCCATTGCTTCAGCCGCGTTTGTGACATTATATATCATATAGAACGCCAGGGGAGAACCCCCTCTTGGAGGTGGCCGGATGCAGCGCACGACCGGAGCATGGCAGTTTCAAACCAAGAAGGACTGGATCCTGAACGGCTTGCGCCATGACATCCTGGAGGGCCGATATCCTCCGGGAACGCGGCTCGTCACCCGCCAGATCGCGGAGGACTATGGGACCAGCGAAATCCCGGTGCGGGAAGCGCTGAACCAGCTCCAACAGGAGGGGCTGATCCGCACTGAGCCGCACGTGGGTGCGGTCACTTCCCCGCTGTCCGCGGCCGACCTGCGGGAGCTGTTCGAGGTGCGGATGGCGCTTGAGGGACTCGCGGTGCGGCTGGCGACGCCGCGCCTCACCGACGCGGATCTGGCCGAGGCCCGGGAAATCAACCGGAGCCTCCATGGGGCGGTGGAGCGGGGCGATGCGGTCGGCGAGCTCAATCGCTTCAATCGCGCCTTCCACGAGCGGATTTACGCGGGCTGCAACAACGAGCGGCTGCTGGAGATCTTGAAGAACCTCTGGGATCACTCAGGCCGCTACCCGCCGCCCCTCACCGGCAATGATCCCAGCACGTGGGCTTCCATCCAGGAGCACGAAGCCATCCTGGACGCGCTCAGCGCCCGCGACGCCGCGCTGGCCGAGCGGCTCACGCTGGACCACAAAGCGCGCTCCATGGGCCGCATCGTCCAGCGGGTGGAGCAGCGGGAGAGCCCGGTCCCTCCCGGTTAAGGGGCGCACGCGTGAGGCGGCCGCCTGACAAGGGCGGCGGTGAACCGACTGGGCGCAGTGGCCAAGCACCCGGCTTGGGAGGCGGCGGCGATTTAGCGAGATGCGAGCCCACGGCCCAGAACGCCGCGAGCGGTGGACGCGTTCCCCCGCAGGACTTATCTTTATATCTAGCACGCGAAAGGAGGTGGCCCCTCCATGGCGATCCGCGGTCCTTGTTAAGTTGCTCAGCCGCCTGATCCTCTAAGGGCTCGTTCTCCTCCCGTGGCCGAGGGCCTTTTATCCGCCTGACGCCATTCGTATGGAGGAGGACTGTGTAGCTGTGAGCGCCAGTCAACATCGCACGCTGCCCCTGGGCGCGCCCTCGCCTGTCATCCGCCGCCGACAGGTCCTGTTGGCCTACGGGCTATTGGATGAGGCGGTCGCAGCCATTCCCGTGGTCGGGGCTCCCCTGCTCCAAGCGTTCTTGGGGCTCAACTACGGCCAGATGGGCCTGCTGTTTGCGGTCGGCGCCGCCTCGGGCTTCATCTTCAAGCCCGCGCTCAGTCTTTGGAGCTACCGCCATGGCAAGCGCTGGTGGATCCTCATCCCCGGCCTCGTGCTGGCCGTGTGCCTGGTGGCCGAGGGCCTGGCCACCCGCTATGACCTCATGCTGCTGCTGTTTGCCTGCTACTACCCGGCGGCCGGCATGGCCGTCGGACTGGCGCAAGCCGTTCTGGCGGACGATGCCGTGGGGGACACCGTCGGACTCATGACCCGCTGGACGCTGCTGGCCGGGATCGGGGACGTGGTGGGGCCGCTTGCCATCACCGCGCTGGCGGCCGCGCACCACGGCTGGCGCTCGCTCTGCTGGCTCGGCGCCGTGATGTGGCTCGGCATGCTGGGTGCCACCCTGTCGGTGCGGTTCCCACCGGGACGCCCTCCCAATGCCCCCGACCCGGCCCCTGCCGACGGGGCCGAGTCGCTTTGGCCAACCCTCCGCCGCATGGTGATAAGCCCTGCGATCTTGCGGTGGGGGATGTTGGCCTGGATCCCCACCATGATTGACGAAATCCTGCTGGCATTTGCGGCTCTGTATCTCCATGACGTCTTTCACGCCTCGGAAGCTCTGGTGGGTCTTTGGATAGCCGGGTCGCTGGGGTGCGGCATCCTGGCGCTCGTGCTGCTGGAGCGGGTGCCGGCCCTGCGCACCGCCGCCGCGCAGAGCCCCCGGCTGCTGCTGGCCATCATGGCCGGCGTGGTGCTGGGCGGCATGGCCGCCCTGGTCACCGCCTCCAGTGTGATGGCGGCGGGGGTTGGGCTCGCTATCGTGGGCCTGGGCGGTGCGGGCTGGTATCCCATTGCGAAGGGGCAGGCATTCGCGCAGCTCCCGGGGCGGGCCGCCCTGATGCACGCGATGGGCAGCCTCACGGGGCCCTTGGAAGCCCTGTTGGCCGCGGCCATCGGGCTGGTGTCACTGCACTTCGGGCTGGCGGCCGGCATCGCGGGCCTGGGCACCGCGCCTTTGCTGATGCTGGCCTTGCTTGCCGGCCGCTGGGGCTAGGGTCAGGCCATAAAAGCCCACACGTCAGGCGCTGGTTGGAGGAAGGGCCACCAAGCCAACGCCCTCCCGCCGTTTTACCGCGCAAGCGGGCGTGTGGCCCGGGCACCGGCCGACCTGCGGCTCACAGGCGGCCGGGACCCACCCCTCAGCGGTCATGGGTTTGCTCTCGACTCCAACCGGTCCGTTCGAATCCTAGATTCATGCCAGAGCTCATTAAGGCCAGCTGTCGGGCTTCTGCTTGGCGGCAGCGCGCCCCCTCGTCGGTGTGCGCCTCCAAAACGTGGGCGATATACGCTGGCAGGGACAGGCCGGCGGCGGCCGCCTGGTGTTGCTCTTGCAGCCAGACGCGATGAGGCAGCGAAATCGTCACGTTAACCCTGCCGTCCGTTTGCACCCTAGGCACCTCCCCGCGCCACTGTACACCGAGGCTGTGAGGTCGCGAATTCGCATAGCGGCATAGAAGGGGCCCGGACCAAAGTCGCGGGCCCTGGCCTCTACCTTTAGGCACATCGGCGCTGAGACTTCAGGCGGACGCGGCCCGCGCCCGCGTTTGGCACACTGGCGGCGGGGGTGGCGCCTTGACGCCTGTGAGGAGCGCGGAGCCACAGCGCCGCTATCGGCTGTACGTGCTGGGCAACTCGCTGAATAACCTCGGCAACGCGTTTTATTTGGTGGTGCTGCCGCTGGTGGTGTATCGCCTGACGGGCTCCAGCCTGTCCATGGCGCTGACCGTCGCCGCGGAGGCGCTGTCGACGCTGCTGCTGCCCCTATGGGGCGTCTGGGTGGACCGCACGAGCCCCTTGGCCACCATTGCAGCTGCGCTGATGTTTCAGGCGTGCATCAGCGCGGTGCTGCCCCTGGGGTTAGCCGGGGGTTGGCTTACCGCCCCGGATGTTTATGTCATTAGCTTTTTGGTGGGCGTGGGAGCCAATGCGCTGGGGACCGCGCAGGCGCGCGTCGTGCCCATGATGTTTCCGGCCTCTAAGGCGCGCGCGTCGGCCGGGCTCACGACCGCCTACACCGCCACCACCGTGGTGGGGCCGCTGCTGGCCGCGGCGGCGCTGGCACACCACCAAGAGCTTTCGCTGATGTGGGCCAACAGCGTGTCGTTCTTGGCGCCGCTGGCGCTTTGGCCCTGGACCCGCATTCCGGCCGCGCGGCCGGTGGCCGCCGGCCGCGAGCGGCTCCCCGCGTCACTCAGTGCCGGACTGGCGTTGCTGCGGCAGCAGCGCGCCACCGCGATCCCGCTGGTGGGTGCGCTGGTGGCGCTCGGCCTGAGCTACAGCGTGGCGGCGGTGTTTGCCGCGTATCGGCTGCTGCACGACTTTCACTGGCCGGATGCCGCCGTGGGCTTAATGTTTGTGGCGCTGGGGCTGGGGGGATTGGTGGGCACGCGGCTGCCGCTGTGGCAGCGGCGCTATCCGCTGCACACGTGGCTGGCCATGGACCTGGCGCTGAACGCGATGGGGCTGGCCGCGATGATGGCTCCCTGGCCGGGGATGATTCCCGTGGGCCTGGGGCTGACCGGCGTCGGGTATCTATCCCTGGCAGTGGCGCGCAACCTCTGGCTGCAGGAGGCGGTGCCGACGACGCACTTGGCCCGCGCCAATGCCACCATTCGCACCGCAACCGGCGGCGCCGGGTTGGTGGGAACCGTATTGCTGGGTGTGCTGTCCCGCGGGGTCGGCGTGGAGTGGAGTTTCGGGGTGCTGCTCCTGCTGGGGGCCTTGCCCGCTCTATGGCCGCTGGGCCGCTTGCTGCGGAGCGGGGCGAGTAGCCGCCCCGCCTCTTAATGAGCGCGGCATGTGGTCCGGAACGAGGATGTAGCGGGCCGTGCATGGCGCTTGCCGGGCATTTGGTGCACGATTGGCATATATCCGAGCGGGGGTAATGTCGTGGAGCGGGCAAAACTTTTCCAGTCCGGACGCAGCCAGGCGGTGCGTCTGCCCCAGGTGTTTCGGTTTGCCGGTTCGGAGGTGTTTGTGAAGCGACTTGGCCAAGCCGTCGTGTTGTTGCCGTTGGATGGTGCGTGGGATTCGCTGGAGCGTGCCTTGGACCTGTTCTCGGACGACTACCTCACCGAGCGCCTGCAGCCGACGGACCAGCAACAGCAGGAAGCTCTCAACGGATGAGGCATATGTTGGAGACCGACATCTGCATCTATGCGATTAGGGGCCATTCACGCGCCTTGCTGCGCCGGCCGCGCGGATTTCGCACCGCCGATATCGGCGTATCGGCAGTCACCGTGGCGGGGCTGCAGTCTGGGGTTTCGAAAAGCCAGCACCGGGAGAGCAGCTAGTGTCCTGAATTGCTAATTCGCTTGCAATAGTTTGCGAGGGCCGCGAGGATTTGGTCGGCCGTCTTCACCCAGACATAGGGCCGGGGATGGTCATTCCACGCCGCGATCCACGCCCGGATGTCC